>JBKJPE010000036.1:0-2553 GCA_046595185.1 Nocardioides sp. | reverse complement strand
GGCCCAGCGCTCGTAGTAGCCCTCGTGGCCGGCCAGGGTCCGGGTCAACGTCCCGGACTTGCCCTCCGGGCGCAGGTTGGCGTCGACCGGCCAGATCGTGCCCTCGCCGGTCTGCTCAGAACAGATCCGCATCATCTGCGAGGCCACCTGGGTGGCGGCACGGCTGGCAACGTCGGCAGGGGCGCCGTCAACCGGTTCGTGGACGAACACCACGTCGACGTCGGAGACGTAGTTGAGCTCGTGGCCGCCGCACTTGCCCATCGCGACCACCGCCAGCCGCGCCCGGGCGTGCTGCTCGCCGACGCGGGCCCGGGCCACGGCCAGGGCGGCGTCCAGCGTGCCGGCGGCGAGGTCGGCCAGCTCGGCGGCGACGTCGTCGACGGCCACGTCGTGGGTCAGGTCGCGCGCCGCGAGGCGCAGCAGCAGCCGGCGGTACGCCACGCGCAGCGCGTCGACGGCCTCCGGGTCCGGGTCGGCCGACACCGGGACCTCGTCGTCGGGGTCGGCGCCCACGGCGCGCACCAGGTCCGCGCGCACGGCCCAGGCGGGGGGCCGTGTCGAGCCCAGCGTCGGGTCGGTGAGGTCGAGCGCGTGCCCGGGGTGGCGCACGAGGTGCTCGGCCAGGGCGGCGCTGGCCCCGAGCACGCCGAGCAGCCGCATCGCGAACCCCTCGTCGTCGACGAGCTCGCCGAACAGGGTGCGCGCCCCACCGTCGTGGGCGTCCTCGGCGGCCCCGAGCAGCCGGACCAGCGCGGCGGTCGCGGCGTCGGGGTCGGCGGTGCGGCCCAGGATGGCCAGGAGCGCGTCGGGCGGCGGCGGGCCGTACCGCTCGAGCGCCTCGAGGTCGCCGCGCGCGGACTCGAGGTCGCTGAAGCCCAGCCGGGCCAGCGACCCGCGGCCGCCCGGGGCCCGGCCGGTGGGTGCGGTCATCGCGGCCGGCTCAGATGACCGGCAGCATCGTGTCGCGCTCGTAGGCCGAGACCTGCCCGCGGTAGTCGGCCCACTCGGCGCGCTTGTTGCGCAGCACGAAGTCGAAGACGTGCTCGCCGAGCGCGTCGGCGAGCAGCTCGGAGTCCTCGGCGATCGCGATGGCCTCCTTCAGGCTCTCCGGCAACGGGTCGATGCCGAGGCTCTGCCGCTCGCGGTCGGTCAGGGTCCAGACGTCGTCCTCGGCCTCCCGGGGCAGCTCGTAGTCCTCCTTGATGCCCTTGAGCCCGGCGGCCAGCACCACGCTGTAGGCGAGGTAGGGGTTGCAGGCCGGGTCGATGGTGCGCAGCTCGACGCGGGTGGACTGGCCCTTGAGCGGTTTGTACATCGGCACCCGGACCATCGCGGAGCGGTTGTTGTGGCCCCAGCAGATGTAGGAGGGCGCCTCGGTGCCGAACATCATCCGCTTGTAGCTGTTGACCCACTGGTTCGTGATCAGGCTCAGCTCCGGGGCGTGCTTGAGGATGCCGGCGATGAACTGCCGCCCGGTGCGGGAGAGCTGGTACTCGGAGCCGGCCTCGTAGAAGGCGTTCTGGTCGCCCTCGAACAACGAGAGGTGGGTGTGCATGCCCGAGCCGGGGTGGGTGGTGAAGGGCTTGGGCATGAAGGAGGCCCAGATGCCCTGGCTCAGCGCGACCTCGCGGACCACGGTGCGGAAGGTCATGATGTTGTCGGCGGTGCTCATCGCGTCGGCGTAGCGCAGGTCGATCTCCTGCTGGCCCGGCCCGTGCTCGTGGTGGCTGAACTCCACCGAGATGCCCATCGCCTCCAGCATCGTGATCGCCTCGCGGCGGAAGTCGGCACCCATCGACTGGGCGGTGTGGTCGAAGTAGCCGCTGCGGTCGACCGGGACCGGGTCGACACCGGGCTCGGGGGCGTTCTTGAACAGGTAGAACTCGATCTCGGGGTGCGTGTAGAAGCTGAACCCGAGGTCCGAGGCACGGGCGAGCATCCGCTTCAGCACGTTGCGCGGGTCGGCGTAGGACGGCGACCCGTCGGGCATCACCACGTCGCAGAACATCCGCGCCGTCGAGGGGCCCTCGTCGCGCCACGGGAGGATCTGGAAGCTGGAGGGGTCGGGCTTGGCCAGCATGTCGGCCTCGTAGACCCGGGCGAAGCCCTCGATCGCCGAGCCGTCGAAGCCGATGCCCTCCTCGAAGGCGGCCTCGAGCTCCGCCGGCGCGACGGCCACCGACTTCAGCGACCCCAGCACGTCCGAGAACCACAGCCGCACGAACCGCACGTCGCGCTCCTCGAGCGCCCGCAGCACGAACTCCTCTTGCTTGCCCATGGCCGCGAGCCTAGGGCACCCAGGACCGCCGAGATGACGCCCGCGGCGCATCGAGGTGACGCTCGCGGCGCGCGCCAGGGTGCGGGCGCGCGAGAACGCCCGGTGGTCGGAGCATCGGGTGCGCCGCGGTGGTCGAGCAGCGAGCGCAGCGCCCCGGTGGTCGAGCAGCGAGCGCAGCGCCCCGGTGGTCGAGCAGCGAGCGCAGCACCGCGGTGGTCGAGCAGCGAGCGCAGCACCGCGGTGGTCGAGCAGCGAGCGCAGCACCGCAGTGGTCG
>JBKJPE010000190.1:0-14373 GCA_046595185.1 Nocardioides sp. | reverse complement strand
CGGCAAGCAGGCCAAGCCCGACCTGCCCTTCACCGCCGGCGACGGCACCCAGCTGCCCTTCGGCGACGAGACCTTCGACGCCGTCACGATCTCCTTCGGGCTGCGCAACATCGTGGACCCGCTGGCGGGGCTCCGCGAGCTGCTCCGGGTGACCCGGCCCGGGGGGCGGCTCGTGGTGTGCGAGTTCAGTCACCCGACGTACTCGCCGTTTCGCACGGTCTACATGGAGTACCTGATGAAGGCGCTCCCGGCCATCGCGCGCGGCGTCTCGTCCTCCCCGGACGCCTACGTCTACCTCGCCGAGTCGATCCGCGCCTGGCCCGACCAGGTCGGGCTGGCCGCCCAGATCGGCGGTGCCGGCTGGAGCGCCCCCGAGTGGCGCAACCTCTCGGGCGGCATCGTCGCGCTGCACCGGGCCACTGCCTGACCTGCCCCGACTCCACCCGAGGGCAATTCCGCAAGGTCCCCGTGCCGAAAATCCGCAGGTCAGCGCTGTAGCAGGCGCGGTGGGCCGGGGACCACCCCCGACGTGACGGGGTCCGTGCCGAGTGGCAGACTGTGTCCCGCGCCACTCGTGAACGTCTTCACAAGATCACGAGGCGAGCATGTGGAGGAACTCGGAGGGAACCAGCATGGAGCTCTACACCCCGGTCCTGTGGCTGGCGGGCCTCGCTGCGGGCTTCGCCGTCTTCTCGGTCGCCATCAGCACGCTGACCGGTCCCGCCCGCTACAACCGGGCCCGTCTGGACTCCTACGAGTGCGGCATCGACCCCACGCCCCAGCCCGTGGGCGGCGGGCGCTTCCCGGTGAAGTACTACACCGTCGCGATGACCTTCATCATCTTCGACGTCGAGATCATGTTCCTGGTCCCGTGGGCGGTCTACTTCGACCAGCTCCAGTGGTTCGGGTTCTTCGCGGTCGTCCTCTTCCTGTTCAACATCACCATCGCCTACGCCTACGAGTGGCGTCGCGGTGGGCTCGACTGGGACTGACCAGCCCTTCCCGGACGGCACCGCCGCCCGGCTCCACGCACCGGACAGCCACGAAAGGTTCCAGCCATGGGCCTCGAAGAGAAGCTCCCCAGCGGCGTCCTCCTCACCACGGTCGAGGGGGTGGCCGGCTACATGCGCAAGGCGTCGTTCTGGCCCGCGACCTTCGGCCTGGCCTGCTGCGCCATCGAGATGATGACCAGCGGCGGGCCGAAGTACGACATGGCCCGCTTCGGCATGGAGGTCTTCCGCGCCAGCCCGCGCCAGGCCGACCTGATGATCGTGGCCGGCCGGGTCAGCCAGAAGATGGCCCCGGTCCTGCGCCAGATCTACGACCAGATGGCCAACCCCAAGTACGTCCTCGCGATGGGCGTCTGCGCCTCCAGCGGCGGGATGTTCAACAACTACGCGATCGTGCAGGGCGTCGACCACGTCGTGCCCGTCGACATGTACCTCCCCGGCTGCCCGCCGCGCCCGGAGATGCTGATCGACGCGATCCTGAAGCTCCACGACCGGGTCCAGGCCGAGAAGCTCGGCCCGAACCGCCGCGCCGAGGTCGCGGCGCTCGAGACCGCGGCGCTGGCCGCGGCCCCCACCTCGGACATGAAGGGGCTGCTGCGGTGACGCCCCCCGACGGCGAGCGCCCCACCGGCCCCGACGCCCCGGGCCAGCCCGCGGTGGAGCAGTCCCCGGAGAACCTTCCCGCACCGCCGGGCCAGGTCTCCTCCCGCGGGCTGCGTACGGGCATGTTCGGCGCCAAGGGCACCGGCGACACCAGCGGGTACGGCGGCCTGGTCGCCCCCGTCGTCTTCCCGGCCCCCACCGGGCGGCCGTTCGGCGGCTGGTTCGACGAGGTCGCCGACGCCCTGCTCGACCACCTGCACGGTCTCGGCGGCGGCCACGAGCACGCCCCCGGCGCGGTCGCCGCCGACGGGGGCGAGATCACCTTCCATGTGCGTCGTGAGGACCTCCTGGAGGTCGCCCGCGCGTTGCGTGACGACCCGCGGCTGCGCTTCGAGCTGTGCTCGTCGGTCAGCGGTGTGCACTACCCCGACGACACCGGGCGCGAGCTGCACGCGGTGCACCACCTGCTGTCGATGACCTACAACCGTCGGATCCGGCTCGAGGTGGCGGTCCCCGACAGCGACCCCCACCTGCCGTCGGTGGTGCCGGTCTACCCGACCGCCGACTGGCACGAGCGGGAGGCGTTCGACATGTTCGGCCTCGTCTTCGACGGCCACCCCGCGCTCACGCGGATCCTGATGCCCGACGACTGGCCCGGCCACCCCCAGCGCAAGGACTACCCGCTGGGCGGCATCCCCGTCGAGTACAAGGGCGGCTCCGTGCCGCCGCCCGACCAGCGGAGGTCCTACACCTGATGACCACCTTCGAACCAGGCCCCGGCCGCCCCGCGGGCGCCCAGGAGGACCTCTACGCCGGATCCTCCGAGACCACCGAGGGACGGGTCTTCACCGTCACCGGCCAGGACTGGGACTCCATCACCGACGGGCTCGCCGAGGGCGACGAGGAACGCGTCGTCGTCAACATGGGCCCCCAGCACCCCTCCACCCACGGCGTGCTGCGCCTGATCCTCGAGCTCGAGGGGGAGACGGTCAACGAGGCCCGCTGCGGCATCGGCTACCTCCACACCGGCATCGAGAAGAACATGGAGTACCGCACCTGGGTGCAGGGCACCACGTTCTGCACCCGGATGGACTACCTCGCGCCGTTCTTCAACGAGGCGACCTACTGCCTCGGCGTCGAGCGTCTGCTGGGCATCGAGGACGACATCCCCGAGAAGGCCAGCGTCATGCGGGTCCTGATGATGGAGCTCAACCGGATCTCCTCCCACCTGGTGGCCATCGCCACGGGCGGCATGGAGCTCGGGGCGCTCACAGTGATGACCATCGGCTTCCGCGAGCGCGAGCTGGTGCTCGACCTCTTCGAGCTGATCACCGGGCTGCGGATGAACCACGCGTTCATCCGGCCCGGTGGCGTCGCCCAGGACCTCCCGCCCGGGGCGCTGGAGGAGATCGGCTCCTTCGTGGCCCTGATGCGCAAGCGGCTGCCCGAGATCGAGTCGCTGTGCAACGCCAACCCGATCTTCAAGGCCCGCCTGGAGGGCATCGGCACCCTCGACCTCGAGGGCTGCCTGGCCCTGGGGCTGACCGGTCCGTCGCTGCGCGCCACCGGCTACCCCTGGGACCTGCGCAAGACGCAGCCCTACTGCGGCTACGAGGAGTACGACTTCGACGTCCAGACCTGGGACACCGCCGACTCGTACGGCCGGTTCCGCATCCGCGTCAACGAGATGCACGAGTCGCTGAAGATCGTCGAGCAGGCCGCCGAGCGTCTCGCGGGGCTCGAGGGGGCGCCGGTGATGGTGGCCGACAAGAAGATCGCCTGGCCCAGCCAGCTGTCGTTCGGCTCCGACGGGATGGGCAACAGCCTCGACCACATCCGCCACATCATGGGCGAGTCGATGGAGGGCCTGATCCACCACTTCAAGCTGGTCACCGAGGGCTTCCGCGTGCCGGCCGGCCAGGCGTACGTGCCGATCGAGTCGCCCCGCGGCGAGCTCGGCGCCCACGTGGTCAGCGACGGCGGCACGCGTCCCTTCCGCGCGCACTTCCGCGACCCGTCCTTCACCAACCTGCAGGCCACCAGCGTGATGGCCGAGGGCGGCATGGTCGCCGACGTGATCGTGGCCATCGCCTCGATCGACCCCGTGATGGGCGGTGTCGACCGGTGAACCAGCCCACGACGATCGACGCCACCACCCGCGCCGAGCTGGAGCAGATCGCGGCGCGCTACCCCGAGGCCCGCTCCGGCCTCCTGCCGATGCTGCACCTCGTGCAGTCCAGCCAGGGCCGCGTCACCGCCGAGGGCATCGAGACCTGTGCGGAGATCCTCGGCCTCTCGGCCGCCGAGGTCAGCGGCGTCGCGACGTTCTACACGATGTACAAGCGCAAGCCGGTCGGCGAGTACCACGTCGGGGTCTGCACCAACACGTTGTGCGCGGTGATGGGCGGTGACGTGATCTTCGAGCGGCTGCAGCAGCACCTCGACGTCGGCAACGACGAGACCACCGCCGACGGCAGGATCACCCTCGAGCACCTCGAGTGCAACGCGGCCTGCGACTACGCACCGCTGATGATGGTCAACTGGGAGTTCATGGACAACCAGACCCCGGCCTCGGCGACGGGGGTCGTCGACGACCTCCGCGCCGGCAAGGAGGTGCGCTCCACCCGCGGCCCGCGCATCTGCACCTGGCGCGAGGCCGAGCGGGTGCTGGCCGGCTTCCCCGACGACCGTGCCGACGAGGGCCCCTCCGCGGGCCACGCCAGCCTGGTCGGCCTCGGGATCGCCCGCGAGCGCGGCTGGACCGCACCCGCCAGCGACGACCACGCCGCGAGCCCGGGCTCCGGCGTGCCGCAGGAGCCCGAGCAGGCGATCGCGGCCGCCGAGGAGTCCGACGACTCCATGGCCACCGCAGCCGCGGTCGAGGCCGACGGCCCGACCGACACCACCGCAGCCGAGAAGGGGCAGGCGACGTGAGCGAGATCAGCACCCTGACCCCGGTCCTCACCGAGGACTGGGACGCCGAGCGCAGCTGGACCCTGGAGACCTACGAGGCGCGGGGCGGCTACCGCGCCCTCGACGTCGCCCTGGGCATGGAGCCCCCCGCCGTGGTCGAGGCCGTCAAGGCCTCCGGGCTGCGCGGTCGCGGCGGCGCCGGGTTCCCGACCGGCATGAAGTGGAGCTTCATCCCCCAGGACAACCCGAAGCCCAAGTACCTCGTGGTCAACGCGGACGAGTCCGAGCCGGGCACCTGCAAGGACACCCCGCTGATGATGGCCAGCCCCCACCTGCTGGTCGAGGGCGTGATCATCTCCAGCTACGCGATCCGCGCCCACCACGCCTTCATCTACATCCGGGGCGAGATCCTCCACGTCGTGCGCCGGGTGCAGAAGGCCGTCCAGGAGGCCTACCTCGCCGGTCACCTCGGCAAGGACATCCACGGCTCCGGCTACGACCTCGACGTCGTGGTCCACACCGGCGCCGGCGCGTACATCTGCGGCGAGGAGACGGCGTTGCTCGAGGGCCTCGAGGGTCGTCGCGGCCAGCCCCGGCTGCGCCCGCCGTTCCCCGCCGTCGCCGGGCTGTACGCCAGCCCCACCGTGATCAACAACGTCGAGTCGATCGCCTCGGTGCCGAGCATCGTGGGCCGCGGCGCCGACTGGTTCGCCTCGATGGGCACCGAGAAGTCCCAGGGCTTCGGGATCTTCTCCCTCTCCGGGCACGTGCGCCGCCCCGGCCAGTACGAGGCCCCGCTCGGGATCACCCTGCGTGCGCTGATCGACCTCGCCGGCGGCGTGCGCGAGGGCCACGAGCTGAAGTTCTGGACCCCCGGCGGCTCGAGCACCCCGATCCTGACCGCCGAGCACCTCGACGTGCCGCTCGACTTCGAGGGCGTCGCCGGGGCCGGGTCCATGCTCGGCACCCGTGCGCTGCAGATCTTCGACGAGACCACCTGCGTGGTGCGGGCGGTCCTGCGGTGGACCGAGTTCTACAAGCACGAGTCCTGCGGCAAGTGCACCCCGTGCCGCGAGGGGACCTGGTGGCTGGTGCAGACCCTGGCCCGCCTCGAGGCCGGTCAGGGCTCGCCCGACGACCTCGACCTGCTGCTCGACCAGTGCGACAACATCCTGGGTCGCTCGTTCTGCGCGCTGGGCGACGGGGCGACCAGCCCCATCTCCAGCTCGATCCAGCACTTCCGGGGCGAGTACCTCGCCCACCTCGAGCACGGCGGCTGCCCGTTCGACCCGGCCGCCTCGACCCTGTTCGCCGACGCCGCGGCGCCGGCGACCACCGGAGCCTGATCCCATGACCACCACGCCCGAGAAGGCCCAGCAGACCGACCTGGTGACCGTCACCATCGACGGGGTGCAGACGAGCGTGCCGAAGGGCATGCTGGTGATCCGGGCCGCCGAGCAGGTCGGCATCCAGATCCCGCGCTTCTGCGACCACCCGCTGCTGGAGCCCGTCGGGGCGTGCCGCCAGTGCCTGGTCGAGGTGCCCGACGCCGGCAACGGCCGCGGCATGCCCAAGCCGCAGGCCTCCTGCACCCTCCCGGTGGCCGAGGGCATGGTGGTCAACACCCAGGCCACCAGCGAGGTCGCCGACAAGGCGCAGCAGGGCATCATGGAGTTCCTCCTCATCAACCACCCGCTGGACTGCCCGGTCTGCGACAAGGGCGGGGAGTGCCCGCTGCAGAACCAGGCCATGTCCAACGGTCGCGGCGAGTCCCGCTTCTCGGGCTCCGGTGGCGTCAAGCGCACCTTCCCCAAGCCGATCAACATCTCCGCCAACGTCCTGCTCGACCGGGAGCGCTGCGTGCTCTGCGCCCGCTGCACGCGCTTCTCCGAGCAGGTCGCCGGCGACCCCTTCATCGCGCTGGTCGAGCGGGGAGCGCTGCAGC
Organism: Nocardioides sp.; assembly: GCA_046595185.1. Taxonomy (GTDB): domain Bacteria; phylum Actinomycetota; class Actinomycetes; order Propionibacteriales; family Nocardioidaceae; genus Nocardioides. The sequence continues at coordinate 7,902 of JBKJPE010000190.1, read as the reverse complement.
AGGTCGGCATCTATGAGAAGGAGCCGCTGCAGTCCTACTTCTCGGGCAACACGATCCAGATCTGCCCGGTGGGCGCGCTGACCTCGGCCGAGTACCGCTTCCGGTCGCGGCCCTTCGACCTCGTCTCCACCCCGGCCGTCGGCGAGCACGACGCCTGCGGCGCCGCGATCCGCGTCGACCACCGCCGCGGCAAGGTGATGCGCCGCCTGGCCGGCAACGACCCCGAGGTCAACGAGGAGTGGATCACCGACAAGGACCGCTTCGGCTTCGCCTACGCCAGCGAGGCCGACCGGCTGACGTACCCGCAGGTGCGCGACCACGACGGCTCGCTGCGTCCCGCCTCCTGGCCGGAGGCCTTCACCGTGGCCGCCCGCGGGCTCGAGCGGGCCCGCGCGGCCGGCGGCGTGGGCGTGCTGCCCGGTGGCCGGCTCACCGCCGAGGACGCCTTCGCGTACAGCTCCTTCGCCCGCGTCGCGCTCGGCACGAACGACATCGACTTCCGCGCCCGCCCGCTCTCGACGGAGGAGGCGGAGTTCCTGGCTGCCGAGGTCGTCCTGGGCACGCCCTGGGACGGCGGGGTCTCCTACGCCGACCTGGAGACCGCCCCGGTCGTGGTCCTGGTCGGGCTCGAGCCCGAGGACGAGGCCGGCACGATCTTCCTGCGGCTGCGCAAGGGAGTGCGCCACGGCACGACCCGCGTCGTGTCCCTCGCCCCGTTCGCGACCCGTGGGCTGGAGAAGCTCGAGGGTCGCCTCGTGGCGACCGCACCCGGCGCGGAGGCGGCCGCCCTGGAGTCGCTGGTCGAGCAGGGCGAGTTCGGGATCGACAAGCACGCCGTGGTCCTCCTCGGCGAGCGCCTGGCCACCTCGCCCGGCGCCTTCTCCGCCGCCGCCGCGCTGGCCGCGCGCACCGGTGCCCGGCTGGCCTGGGTGCCGCGCCGTGCCGGTGACCGCGGGGCCGTCGAGACCGGGTGCCTGCCCGGGCTGCTGCCCGGTGGTCGCCCCGTCGGCGATCCCGCCGCCCGCGTCGACGCCGCCGCGGCGTGGGGCGTGCCCAGCGTCCCCGACACCCGGGGCCGTGACGCCGACGCGATCGTGGCCGCCGCGGCGAGCGGGCGGCTCGCGGGTCTCGTCGTGGGGGGCGTCGACCCCGACGACACCGCCGACCCGGCCGCCTTCCGGGCCGCGCTGGCCGCGGCCTCCTTCGTGGTCGCCCTCGAGCTGCGCGAGACCGACGTGACCCGGGCGGCCGACGTCGTGTTCCCGGTCGCGCCGGTCTGCGACAAGCCCGGCACCTTCGTGACCTGGGAGGGCCGGCCCCGGCCCTTCGACGCGGTGTTCACCGACCCCCGGTCGCTGCCCGACACCCGGGTGCTGGCCGGGGTCGCGGAGGAGCTCGGCCGACCGCTGGGGTTCCGCACCCCCGAGCAGGCCCGTTCCGCCATGGAGCAGATGGGCCCCTGGGACGGCGCCCGCCCGGCCGCGCCCCGGGTCCCCGCCACCGCGGCCGCGACGGGCGAGGGCCTGGCCCTCGCCACCTGGAAGCAGATGCTCGACGACGCCTCGCTGCTCGACGGGGACAAGTACCTCGCCGCCACCGCCCGCCCGTCGGTGGCCCGGGTCGCCCCGTCGGCGCACGCCGCGCTGGGCGGCACCGTCACCCTGTCCGGCGACCGCGGGACGCTGACCCTGCCCGTCGTGCCCACCGCCGGCCTCCTCGAGGGCGTCGTGTGGGTGCCTGCCCGCTCCGCCGGCGGGGGCGTGCTGTCCGACCTCGCCTCCCCGGGCAGCCGCGTCACCGCGAGAGGAGCCGACAAGTGAGCCTCGACGTCTTCGGCCAGGACCCGTGGTGGCTCTCGGCCATCAAGGCCGTGATCATCTTCGTCATCCTGGTCCTGCTCACGCTGTTCAACATCTGGTGGGAGCGCAAGATCGTCGCCCGGATGCAGCACCGGATCGGCCCCAACGTGCACGGGCCCTTCGGGCTGCTGCAGTCGTTGGCCGACGGCGTGAAGCTGGCGCTCAAGGAGGACATCGTCCCCAAGGCCGCCGACAAGGTGGTCTTCATCATCGCTCCCGTGATCACCGTGGTGCCGGCGTTCGTGACCTTCTCGGTCATCCCCTTCGGCCCTGAGGTCGGGGTGCCGTTCAGCGACCTGACCACGCCGCTGCAGCTGACCGACATGCCGGTCGCCGTGCTGTTCGTGATGGCCATCGCCTCGATCGGCATCTACGGCATCGTGCTCGGCGGCTGGTCGAGCGGGTCGACGTACTCCCTGCTGGGGGGACTGCGCTCGAGCGCCCAGGTGATCTCCTACGAGGTCGCGATGGGTCTGGCCCTGGTCGCGGTCTTCCTCTACGCCGGCTCGCTGTCCACCTCCGAGATCGTCGCGGCCCAGGAGGACTGGTGGTTCGGGCTGGTCCTGCTGCCCAGCTTCGTGGTCTACGTGATCTCCATGATCGGGGAGACCAACCGCGCCCCCTTCGACCTCCCCGAGGCCGAGGGCGAGCTGGTGGGGGGCTTCCACACGGAGTACTCCTCGCTGAAGTTCGCCCTGTTCTTCCTGGGCGAGTACATCAACATGGCCACCGTCTCCGCCCTGGCCACCACGCTGTTCCTCGGCGGCTGGCGCGCCCCGTTCTGGATCGACAAGCTGTACGCCGGGTTCAAAGAGGGCTACTGGCCGGTGCTGTGGTTCTTCGGCAAGGTCCTCGCCTTCATCTTCATGTTCATCTGGCTGCGCGGCACCCTGCCGCGGCTGCGCTACGACCAGTTCATGGACTTCGGGTGGAAGGTCCTCATCCCGGTCTCGCTGGGCTGGATCGTGGCCGTCGCCGCCATCCGCGCCGCGACCCTCGACGGCGGTCTGGACCGCCAGGGTCTGATCGTGGTCGGCGCCGTGGTCGCCGTCGTCCTGGTCGGGCTCCTCTTCGTCGGTGGTGACGAGCCCGACGACGTCTCCCCGGTGGCCGAGCCCACCGGCGCGTTCCCGATCCCGTCCCTGCCCGAGGGCGGTGCCGTGCGCGGCGGCGCCGCGCCACTGGTCTTCCCGACCTCGGCCACCCCGACCACCCCCGGCAGCACCACCACCGGGACCACCACCGCGACCCGCACCGCGCACGAGGAGAGCTGATGGCAGACAAGCCCCAGGGGCCCACGCTCAAGGAGCAGTTCTGGGACCCCGTCGCCGGCTTCGGCGTGACCTTCCGGACCATGTTCCGCAAGGTCGTCACCGAGCAGTACCCCTTCGAGAAGCTGCCCACCGCCCCCCGCTTCCACGGCCGCCACCAGCTCAACCGGTGGCCCGACGGGCTGGAGAAGTGCATCGGCTGCGAGCTGTGCGCCTGGGCCTGCCCGGCCGACGCGATCTACGTCGAGGGCGACGCCAACACCGACGAGGACCGGTTCTCGCCCGGCGAGAGGTACGGCCGCGTCTACCAGATCAACTACCTGCGCTGCATCCTGTGCGGGCTGTGCATCGAGGCGTGCCCGACGCGCGCGCTGACGATGACCAACGAGTACGAGCTGGCCGACGACAACCGCGCCGACCTGATCTACGAGAAGTCCGACCTCCTCGCGCCGCTGCTGCCCGGCATGGAGCAGCCCCCGCACCCGATGCGGCTGGGCGACGACGAGGCCGACTACTACCGCGGAGCGTACGCCGCCCCCGCCCCGGTCGGCCGGGACGGCGAACGGTGATCGCCTTCTGGGTCCTGGCGCCGATCATGGTGGTCTGTGCGCTGGGCATCCTCGTGGTGCGCAAGGCCGTCCACGCCGCCCTCCTGCTGGCCGTGGTCATGATCAGCCTGGCCGTCCTGTACGCGGTGCTCGAGGCGCCGTTCCTGTTCGCGGTGCAGATCATCGTCTACACCGGTGCGATCCTGATGCTCTTCCTTTTCGTGGTGATGCTCGTGGGTGTCGACGCCTCCGACTCCGTCGTCGAGACGATCCGCGGCCAGCGGCCGATGGCGATCGGGATGGGCCTGGTCCTCGGCGCGATCCTGGTGCTCGGGGTGGCACAGCTGTCGCTGGGCACCCTGGTGGGCCTGGAGGAGGTCAACGCCCCGGGCAACATCCAGGCCCTGGCCGACCTGCTCTTCTCCCGCTACGTCGTGGCCTTCGAGGTCACCGCGGCGCTGCTGATCACCGCCGCCCTCGGGGCGATGGTGCTGGCGCACCGTGAGCGCCTCACGCCCAAGCCGAAGCAGGTCGACCTGGCCCGCCGGCGGATGGCCGAGTACGCCGCGACCGGCAAGCACCCCGGTCCGCTGCCCCCGCCGGGCGTGTACGCCCGGCACAACGCCGTCGACACCCCGGCGCTGCTGGCCGACGGAAGCCCCGCGCCGTCGTCGGTCTCGCGGGTGCTGCTGGCCCGCGGCACCGTGCGCCCCGCCCCCCGCCAGGACGTCACCGACGTGGCCGCCGCGGCGCAGGGCGTACCCGGTGGGGCCGGCTCGCCGGCGCCGACCACCTCGGGCGCCAACACCGAGAACCCCGGCCGCTGGGGCACCAGGGACGGGTACGGCACGGCCCACGACCACCCCGACGCCGAGCAGCCGGCCGGCCTCGGCCGCCGCGACGACGAGGGGGGCCGCCCGTGAGCGGCGACGTGACCCCGTACATCGTGCTCTCCGCGATCCTGTTCACGATCGGCTCCGTCGGCGTGCTCACCCGCCGCAACGCCATCGTGGTGTTCATGTGCGTGGAGCTGATGCTCAACGCCTGCAACCTCGCGCTGGTGGCCTTCGCGCGCCAGCACGGCAACCTCGACGGGCAGGTGGCGGCGTTCTTCGTGATGGTCGTCGCCGCGGCCGAGGTCGTCGTGGGCCTGGCCATCATCATGACCATCTTCCGTACCCGTCGGTCGGCCTCGGTCGACGACGCGAGCCTGCTGAAGTTCTGAGGGACGGATGTCTGCACTCACCCTGCCCGTGCTGCCGATGGTCGAGGCGGTGCCCCTCGTGGACCCGACGACCGCCGACGGCACGTTCTCGCTGCTGTGGCTGGTCGTCGGCCTGCCGCTGCTCGGCGCCGCCGTGCTCCTGCTCGGCGGTCGCCTGACCGACCGCTGGGGCCACTGGCTGGCCACCGCGCTGCCGATCGGGTCGTTCGCGATCAGCGTCGTGCTCTTCCTGCAGCTCCTGGGGAGGGGGGAGGAGGACCGACAGGTCGTGCAGCCGCTCTACACCTGGATGCAGGTCGGCCGGCTCGACGTCGGCTTCGACCTGCTCTACGACCCGCTGTCGGCGCTGTTCCTGCTGCTGATCACCGGGGTCGGCTCGCTGATCCACGTGTACTCGATCGGCTACATGGTCCACGACCCGCGCCGCCGCCGGTTCTTCGGCTACCTCAACCTCTTCGTCGCCGCGATGCTCCTGCTGGTCCTCGCCGAGAACTACCTACTGCTCTTCCTGGGCTGGGAGGGCGTCGGACTGGCCTCCTACCTGCTGATCGGCTTCTGGCAGCACAAGCCCTCGGCGGCCGCGGCGTCGGTGAAGGCCTTCGTGATCAACCGCGTCGGCGACATGGGCCTGTCGCTGGCGATCATGCTGGCGTTCGTCTACTTCGGCACGACGAGCTTCACCGCGATCAGCGCGGTCTCGGGCGAGGCCTCCGAGGCCGCGATGACCGCGCTCGGCCTGCTGCTGCTCCTCGGCGCGTGCGGCAAGTCCGCGCAGGTGCCGCTCCAGGCCTGGCTGCTCGACGCGATGGAGGGCCCGACCCCGGTCTCGGCCCTGATCCACGCCGCCACCATGGTCACGGCGGGCGTCTACCTCGTCGTCCGCTCCAACTTCGTCTTCGAGAACGCCCCCGCGGCGCAGACGGTCGTGGTCGTCGTGGCCACCGTGACCCTGCTGTGGGGCGCGGTGATCGGCTGCGCGAAGGACGACATCAAGAAGGTGCTGGCCGGCTCCACGATGAGCCAGATCGGCTACATGATGCTCGCCGCGGGCCTCGGCACCGCGGGGTACGCCTTCGCGATCTTCCACCTGCTCACCCATGGGTTCTTCAAGGCCAACATGTTCCTCGGCGCCGGCTCGGTGATGCACGGCATGGACGACGACGTCGACATGCGCCACTACGGCGGTCTGGCCCGGGCGATGCCGGTCACCTTCGCCACCTTCACCCTCGGTTACCTGGCCATCATCGGCTTCCCGGGCTTCTCCGGCTTCTGGTCCAAGGACCTGATCATCGAGGTCGCCCTCACCGAGAACCTCCTGGTCGGGCTCTGCGCCCTGCTCGGGGCCGGGGTGACCGCGTTCTACATGACGCGGCTGATGCTGATGACCTTCGCCGGGCGCAAGCGCTGGCTGGAGGGGGTGCACCCGCACGAGTCGCCGTCGCTGATGACGGTCCCGCTGATGGTCCTGGCCGGGCTCTCCGTCGTCGGGGGCGTGATGATCCTCGGCGAGTGGATCGTGCACTGGCTCGAGCCGGTCACCGGTGAGGAGACGCACGGCGAGCCGCCGCTGCCGATCATCGTCATCACGCTGATCACCGTCGCCACGGTCGCGGTCGGCGTCGCGCTGGCGTGGGTCCTCGTGGGGCGTCGGGAGGTGCCGGCCACCGCCCCGACCAAGGTCTCGCTGGCCACCCGTGCGGCCCGCGCCGACCTCTACGGCGACGCGGTCAACGACGGGCTGGTCGTCCAGCCCGGCAGGCGCCTGGTCGGCGGCCTGGTCGGCTTCGACCGCGCCGGCGCCGACGGCGCCTTCACCGGCACCGCCCGGACCATCTCCGCCCTCGGCGGCGCCGTCCGGCGCGTGCAGACCGGCTTCGTGCGCTCCTACGCCCTCTCCCTGCTCGGCGGCGTCCTGCTCGTCGTCCTCGCGCTGCTGGCGGTGAACCTCGGATGAGCACCCCACCGACTTTCTCGACTCCCCCGCTTCGCTCCTCCGGCGAGAAACTCCGCGAGGACCCCGCATGAACCTCCCCCTCCTCACCCTGCTCTGTGCCGTGCCCCTCGTGGGGGCGGTCGCGGTCGGCTTCCTGCCCTCGCGGCTGGCCCGCCCGGTCGGCCTGGGCGTGTCCCTGGCGACGCTGCTCGTCGCGGCCGTCGTCGCCGTCGACTACAGCCCCGGCGGCGGCTACCAGCACACCGAGAGCTACTCGTGGATCCCGTCCTTCGGGGTCACCTACTCACTCGGCGTCGACGGCCTCGGGCTGCTGATGGTCCTGCTGACCGTCGTGCTGGTGCCGATCGTGCTCGTCGCGGCGTGGCACGACGCCGAGGGCGCCGACCAGGGCACCCCGCGGGCGTTCTTCGCCTGGGCGCTGGCCCTGGAGGGCCTGTCGCTGCTGGTCTTCACCGCCACCGACGTCTTCTTGTTCTACGTCGTCTTCGAGGCCACGCTGATCCCGGCGTACTTCCTGGTCGGCGGCTTCGGGCGGCGCGGCCGCGCCGCCGCGGCCTCGAAGTTCCTGATGTTCCAGCTCGGCGGCGGCCTCGTGCTGCTCGGCGCGGTGATCGGCCTCTACGTCGTCTCCGCGCAGCAGGGCGCCCCGTCGTACCTGCTCCCCGACCTCGTCGCGCTCGACCTCGACTCCACGGCCGGCCGCTGGCTCTTCGTCGGGTTCTTCGTCGCCTTCGCGATCAAGGCGCCGCTGTTCCCGGTGCACACCTGGCTGGCCGACACCACGGAGAAGGCCACCCCGGCCACCAGCGTGCTGCTGGTCTGCGTGCTGGACAAGATCGGCACCTTCGGCATGCTGCGCTTCTGCCTCGGCATCTTCCCGGAGGCCTCGACCTGGGCCACTCCGGTCGTGATCACGCTCGCCCTGATCTCGATCGTCTACGGCGCACTTGTGGCGATCGGCCAAGACGACGTACTGCGTCTGATCGGTCTGACCTCGCTGAGCCACTTCGGCTTCATCGTGCTCGGCATCTGGGCGTTCAGCAGC
>JBKJPE010000025.1:0-14229 GCA_046595185.1 Nocardioides sp. | reverse complement strand
TGCGCGACGGCGCGCTGAAGCGGGCCAGGGCGGTGTCGGTGGACGTGCTGCTCACCGGCCCAGTGTCGCCGACGCCGCCGACACCCCTGCGGGTCCCGTGCCGGGGCCAACGGTCAGGCGCTCGGGCGCACCAGCGGCGGCTGCAGGTCGTGACCGCTGCCGCGGCGGTAGAGCAGCGAGCCGCCCCCGCCGCCGGCCGGTGCCTCCACGGGCTCCACGAAACCCGCCGTGCCGAGCACCTTGCGGCGGAAGGTCCCCAGGTCGGGCGGCGTGCCCCAGACCGCGGCGTAGACGCGGCGCAGCTCGGGCAGGGTGAACGGCTCGCGGACGAACTGCAGCGCGAGCGTCGTGTACTCCAGCTTGGCCCGCACCCACTCCACCGCGTCGGCGAGCACCGCCGCGTGGTCGAAGGCCAGGGCGGGCACGTCGCCGCCACCGACGGCCGCACCGCCCCCCGGGAGCACGTCGTCGACGGCCCACCAGCGCGCCCCCGCGGCGCCCGATCCGGCGACGGGGTCCGGCAGGTCCGGGGCCAGCGCGACGTGGGCCACCGAGAGCACCCGGCCACGGGGGTCGCGGTCGGGGGCGGAGTAGGTCCGCAGCTGCTCGAGGTGCCCGGCGAACCGCTCCACGCCGGTCTCCTCGCGCAGCTCGCGCCACGCCGCCTGCTCGGCGTCCTCGCCGGCCGCGAGGAACCCGCCGGGCAGCGCCCACGCGCCGGCGTACGGCTCCGAGCCCCGCTCGACCAGGAGCACGGCGAGCGTGCCCCCGCGGATGGTCAGGACGGCCAGGTCGACGGCGACCGCGACCTGCTCAGGCCCCTGCTGCGGGCTCATGCCGCGGCCCAGGGACCGGTGGCGGCGCCGGCGTCACGCATCTCGGCCAGTGCGGCGGCGGTGGTCTCCGGGGCGACGCCGGCGTGCAGGCCCTCGAGCAGGCGCACCCCGAAGCCCTGCTCGCGGGCGTCGAGCACCGTGGCGCGCACGCAGTGGTCGGTGGCGATCCCGACGACGTCGACGTCGGCGACGCCGGCCCCGCGCAGGAGGTCGCCGAGCAGGCGACCGTCGCCGTCGACGGCCTCGAAGGCGGAGTACGCCGGCTCGCCGACGCCCTTGCGCAGGTGGACGTCGACCGCCGCGGTGTCCAGGCCAGGGGCGTAGTCGCTGCCGCTTTCGTCGCGCAGGCAGTGCGCGGGCCAGGTGCGGGCGTAGTCGGGGTCGGTGCCGGGCTCGGCGAAGTGGCCGCCGTTGGTGCTGTGCGGCTCGTGCCAGTCACGGGAGGCGGCGACCAGGGCGTAGGCGTCGCGGTGCTCGCCCAGGTGCCGCGTCACGGCCTCGGCGACCGCGTGGCCGCCCTCGACGCCGAGCGACCCGCCCTCGACGAAGTCGACCTGGACGTCGACGACGACCAGGGCCCGGCGACCGGCCGGGGTGGGGGTGGTGTCCATCGGTTCCTCCTTCAGTGGGGGACGGGGGTGGCCTCGAGGTAGGCCGGACCCGCCGTGACGCGGCGGGCCGCGGCCGGCAGCGAGGCCAGGGACGCGGCGGCGTGGCGGCGTACCTCCTCGATGTCGGGGCGGTGCACGACCTTGCCGTGGCGCACCACCGGCACCTGCACGGCGCGGGCGCCGTCCGGCACGGCCCGGCCGTCGGTGGCGAGGTGCTCGGCGACCAGCAGGCCGTCGGCGTCGTGGTCGCGCCAGGCGACCTTCCGCCCGCCGACCGAGACCTTGGAGGCCGACTTCTTGGCCACCGGTCGCAGCGGGGCGTCGGGGTCGGGGCCGTCGCCGACCGCGACCAGCTTGTAGACCAGGCCGGCGGTGGGGTGCCCGGAGCCGGTGACCAGCCGCGTGCCGACGCCGTACCCGTCGATCGGGGCGTCGCCGAGCGCGGTGATCACGAACTCGTCGAGGTCGCTGGTGACGGTGACACGGGTGCCGGTGGCGCCGAGCTCGTCGAGCAGGACCCGGGCGCGCACGGACTCCTCGGCGAGGTCGCCGGAGTCGAGGCGGACCGCGCCGAGGCCGGGGCCGGCCACCTCGACGGCGGTGCGGATGCCCTGCGCGATGTCGTAGGTGTCGACCAGCAGGGTCGTCCCGGCGCCCTGCGCCTCGACCTGGCTGCGGAACGCGTCGGCCTCCGTGGCGTGGGCCAGGGTGAAGGCGTGCGCCGCGGTGCCGACGGTGGGCACGCCGTGCAGGCGTCCGGCCGCGAGGTTGCTGGTGGAGGAGAAGCCGGCGAGGTACGCCGCGCGCGCCGCTGCCACCGCGGCCTGCTCGTGCGCCCGGCGCGAGCCCATCTCGACCAGCGGCCGGTCTCCCGCGGCGGTGACCATCCGGGCGGCCGCACCGGCCACCGCGCTGTCGTGGTTGAGCACGGAGAGCACCAGCGTCTCGAGCACCACGCACTCGCCGAGGGTGCCGCTGACGGTGAGCACCGGGCTGCCCGGGAAGTAGAGGTCGCCCTCGCGGTAGGCGTCGACGTCGCCGGAGAACCGGAACCCGCGCAGGTAGTCGGCGCCGGCGGCGTTGACCACGCCGGCCGCCTGCAGCCAGGCCACGTCGTCCTCGTCGAAGCAGAAGTCCTCGATCATCGGCAGCAGCCGCCCGAGGCCGGCGAGCATCCCGTAGCGGCGGCCCTCCGGCAGCCGGCGGCCGAAGCACTCGAAGACGGCCCGGTCGTCCACCGTGCCCTCGGTGACCCACGAGGAGAGCATGGTGAGCTCGTAGCGGTCGGTCAGGAACGCCGGGGACAGCGACATCGGTCCTCCCTCTGCTGGTGGTAGGAACCTAGGACGCAGGGGCGTGGCGGCGCGAGGCGGGGGCGCAGGGGCGGTGCCGGTGCCGGTGCCGGACCCCCCACCCCACGACACGCCCGCTCGGCACGCCGGGTGGCCGGAGGGGATGGGCTCGTGACGGACGGGAGCGGGGAGATGCAGCGGCAGGAGCGGCGTGACGCGACGGTCGCCGCGTACGAGCTGGCTGCCGGCGCCTACCGCGACGCCACCTGACGCTCGAGGAGGGCGACGGGGAGGGGTGGTCCACCCACGGCAGCGTGCCCGCGCCGCGGTTCTTCACCGCCTGGCGTGAGGGTGCGTTGCGCGACGTGCTCGGTGGTGCGGGCTGGGACGTCGAGGAGGTAGGGCGCCGCCCGGGCCTGCGGGGCGAGCGCTGGCTCGTCGTCGGGGCCGTGAGACGCTGCGGGCGATGAGGTACACCGAGTTCTGGTCCCGCCTCGAGCAGGCGCTCGGGCCGGGCTACTACGCGACCTGGGCCGACCAGCAGGTGATCGGCGAGCTCGACGGGCGTACGCCGAGGCAGGCGCTGGACGCCGGGGAGGACCCTCAGCGCGTGTGGCGTGCGGTGTGGGCCGTGCTCGGCCTGCCCGACCACGAGCGATGACCGCGCGCGTCGCCCCGACGGGCGCCACACCCTCGACCGACGACGTCACGCGCGCCCAGGCCCGGACGCTGCGGGTCCTCGTGCTGTCGCAGGCCCTCGGTGCCGTCGGGATCACCATCGGCATCGCCACCGCCTCCCTGCTCGCGCGCGACCTGTCCGGCCGCGACAGCCTGGCCGGCCTCGCGCAGACCTTCCAGGTGCTCGGTGCGGCCGGCGCCTCCTGGCTGCTGGCGCGGGTCATGTCGCTCCGCGGGCGCCGGGTCGGCCTGGTGACCGGGTGGCTGCTCGGGGCCACCGGCGGCGCGGTCGTCGTGGTGGCCGGTGCGCTGGGCTCGATGCTCCTGCTGCTGGTCGGGGCCGTGCTGCTGGGCTCGGCCACCGCGGCCAACAGCGGGGCGCGGTACGCAGCGACCGACCTCGCCGTCACCGACCGGCGGGCCCGCTCGCTGGCGGTGGTCGTGTGGGCGACCACGATCGGTGCCGTCGCGGGCCCCAACCTCACCGGTCCGGCCGCCGGGCTGGCCACGTCGCTGGGCCTGCCGGCGCTGACCGGGCCGTTCCTGGTGGCGACCGCCGGGATGCTCGTGGCCGCGCTGGTGATCGGCCTGCTGCTGCGCCCCGACCCGCTGCTGCTGGCCCGGGCGGCGGCCGGCCCGCCCACCGGGCCGCCCTCGGGCACGTCGTGGTCCCGGGCCCGCGCTGCGGTGGCCGCGACGCCCGCGCTCGGGTGGGCGGTGGCCGGGCTGGCCGGGGCCCACGCCGCCATGGTCGCGGTGATGGTGATGACCCCGCTGCACATGGAGCACGGTGGCTCCGACCTGCGCCTGATCGGGCTGGTGATCAGCGTCCACGTGCTCGGCATGTTCGCCTTCGCCCCCGTCGTCGGGTGGCTGGCCGACCGCCTGGGACGTCCCCGGGTGCTCGGCGCCGGGGGAGCGGTGCTGCTGCTGGCGCTCGCGTTGTGCGCGGCCGCGCCCGAGGGCGGGTCCGCCCGCATCACCGCCGGACTGTTCCTGCTCGGGGTCGGCTGGTCGCTGGCCACCGTCGCCGCGTCGACCCTGGTCGCCGACCTGGCGCCGCTCGAGGTCCGGACCGACGTGCAGGGTGCCGCCGACCTGCTGATGAACGTCGCCGCCGCGGCGGCCGGCGGGCTCGCGGGCGTGGTCGTCGGGGTGGCCGGCTACCCCGCGCTCGCCCTGGGCGCGGTGCTGCTGGCCGGGCTGGTGCTGCTGGCCGCGGTGCGCACCGCGGCCCACCCCGACCACGACCGCGGCGGGCTGGCAGAGTTGGACGCGTGAGCACACCCGCAGCACCCGCCGTCCCCGTCGCCGAGATCGCCGTCGTCGGCGGCACCGGCTTCTACTCGTTCCTCGACGACCCGGTGGAGCACGTGGTGACCACGCCGTACGGCGACCCGTCGGCGCCGATCTCGGTCGGCACAGTCGCCGGCCGGACGGTCGCCTTCGTCCCGCGCCACGGCCCGCACCACGACCACCCGCCGCACGCGATCCCGTACCGCGCCAACGCGTGGGCGCTGCGCTCGCTCGGGGTGCGGCAGGTCCTGGCGCCCTGCGCGGTCGGCGGGCTGCGCCACGAGGTCGCCCCCGGCGACGTGGTCGTCCCCGACCAGCTGGTCGACCGCACCGTCCGGCGCGTGGGCTCCTTCGTGGAGTCCGGCGCCGTGCACCTGCCGTTCGCCGACCCGTACTGCTCCCGGCTCTCCCGCGCGATCAGCGCCGCCGCGCCGGACGTGACGAGCGGCGGGACCATGGTCGTGGTCGAGGGCCCGCGGTTCTCCACGCGGGCCGAGTCGCGCCACTACGCCGACCAGGGCTGGACGCTGATCAACATGACCGGCGCCCCCGAGGCGGCGCTGGCCCGCGAGATGGGCATGTGCTACGCGGCGATCGCGCTCGTCACCGACATGGACGCCGGCGCCGAGAGCGGCGAGGGGGTCGGTCAGGAGGAGGTGTTCGCGCTGTTCAAGGCCAACCTCGAGCGCCTCACCGGGCTGCTCTCCGACGTGATCGCCACCGCGCCCGACCCGGCCGGCTGCTCGTGCTCGACCTGGTCCGACGGACTCGAGCTCACCTACGACGTCCCCGGCGCCGGGACGTGGGCACGCGCGTGAAGGTCCTGCTCACCGGCTCCGCCGGCTTCATCGGCAGCGCGGTCGACGACGCGCTGACCGCCCGCGGCGACGAGGTCGTCCGCGTCGACTGGATGCTGCCCAACGCCCACGGCACGGGGGCCTCGCTGCCCGCGGGCACCCACCGACTCGACGTCCGCGACGCCGCGACCAGCGAGGAGTGGGCCGGCCTGCTGCGCGGCGTCGACGTGGTGTGCCACCAGTCCGCGCTGGTCGGGGCGGGCGTCACCGTCGCCGACCTGCCGGCCTACGCCGGCCACAACGACCTCGGCACCGCCGCGCTGCTGGCGGCCATGGCCGAGCACGGGCTGACCCGGCTGGTCCAGGCCTCCTCGATGGTCGTCTACGGCGAGGGCCGCTACACCTGCCCCGAGCACGGCGACCAGCCCCCGGGCTCGCGCAGCGTCGAGGCGCTGGAGTCCGGCGACGTCGAGAACCACTGCCCCCTCTGCGGCCACGTGCTCGGCTGGGACGTCGTCGACGAGGACGCCCGCCTCGAGCCCCGCAGCGCGTACGCCGCCAGCAAGCTCGCCCAGGAGCACTACGCGATCGCCTGGGCACGCCAGGCCGCCTCGGCGGCGGTGTCGCTGCGCTACCACAACGTGTACGGCCCGCGGATGCCCAAGGACACGCCGTACTCCGGCGTCGCCGCGATGTTCCGCTCCTCCCTCGAGCGGGGCGAGGCGCCGAAGGTCTACGAGGACGGCGGCCAGATGCGCGACTTCGTCCACGTCGCCGACGTGGCCCGGTGCAACGTGGCCGCGATCGACGCCGTGGTGGGTGCCCCCGGTGGCAGCCACGTGGCCTACAACGTGTGCTCCGGGCGGCCCGTCTCCATCCTCGACGTGGCCCGCACGGTCGCCGCCGGTACGGGCGTCGGCATCGACCCCGAGGTGACCGGCGGCTACCGGCTCGGCGACGTGCGCCACATCGTGGCCGCGCCGCGCCGCGCCACCGAGGAGCTCGGGTTCACCGCCGCGATCAGCCCCGACCAGGGCCTGCGGGAGTTCGCGACCGCGCCCCTGCGCGACTGAGCGGCGGCCCGGCGCGGCGAGCGGCACCTCGGCCGGCTGCGAGCGGCACCTCGGCCGGCCGCGAGCGGCACCTCGGCTACCAGCTCGTGTAGAGCAGGTGCTGGACCAGCAGCGCACAGACCAGCTGCAGCGCGAGGCCGGCGCTGCGCCATCGCGCGGGCAGCAGGGCCAGCGAGAGCAGCAGCCAGGGCATGAAGGGCAGCCAGATCCGCTCGACCTCGGCCTTGCTCATCCCCGACACGTCCGCGACCGCGATGGTGGCCAGGGCGGCGCCCGCGAGCGCGGCGACCACCCGGTCGGGCGTCGCGGCCAGCGCCGTGCGCGCGCGGCGGGTCACGCCGAGCTGGGCCAGGCGGGCCAGGCCGGCGCCGAGGAGGGGGCCGGTGGCGAAGGCCAGCGCGGCCAGGTTCGCCCAGACCCAGTAACCGGCCGGGCGCTCGCCGCCCAGTCCCTCGAAGTAGCGCTCCCGGAGCACGGGGTAGGCCTCCCACCACGCGAAGCCGGCGGCGGCCGTCGCCAGCACCGGCACGAGCGCGGCGACGACGGCCACCGGCAGCGGCAGCCAGGACCGCGCGAGCAGGAGGATCGTGACCGCGAGCAGCCCCAGCAGCAGCAGCCCGTACGACAGCAGCACGCAGCACCCCAGCAGCAGCCCGGCCAGTGCGGACCACGCCACGACCACGCCGGTGGAGCGACCCCGGTGCCGCGCCGAGGCCGCCAGCGCGAGCGCCGCCAGGCCCCAGGCCGCGACCGCGGCGAAGAGCGCGTCGGCCGAGACCGCCATGTAGATCGCGGACGGGGCCAGCACGAGCAGCGGGGCGACCCGGCGGGCCGCGGCCTCGGCGCCCAGCGCGCGGAGCGCGACCAGCACGGCCACGGCGGTCGTGGCGGCCAGGACCGTCACCACCACGGCAGCCGCCAGGTCGCCGCCCAGGCCGACCCGGACCAGCCCGACGAAGAACAGCAGCGCCAGTGGCGGGTGGCCCGCGATGTGCACGACCCAGTTGTCGGGGTGCGCGTAGGGGATGCGGTCGACGTACTCGTCGAGCATGACCGGGACGCTGTCGACCTCACGTGCGGTCGGGAGGTACTCGTAGCCGTTGCCGAGCACCCGCGTCAGCCCGTCGGGGCCGTCGACCAGGGCCAGGGAGACCATCCAGGCCAGCCCGGCCAGGAACGACACGACCAGCAGGGTCCGCCACGGCAGCCGGGCGGCGAGGTCGGCGGCGTACCGCCAGGCGAGCAGCGCCAGCAGCACGGCCGGCAGCGTGCCGATCCCGACCTTGACCTGGACGTAGCCGTGGGTCGGCGGGGTGCCGAGGTCGTCGTCGCGCGCCAGGACCTCCCAACCGGTCAGCGGCGGGACCAGACCGGCGGCGAGCACGACCAGCGCCACGACGGCCAGCCCGACCCAGGGCCACCGCCCGGCGGGGGTCTCGGCGACCGTGCCGTCGGGCCCCGGCGGCACGGCGGCCGGGCGCGAGAGGGAGGAGGTCGCCATGGCGCCGAGGGTACGGAGGCGCCACCAGCGGACGCGGGCTGACGCACGCGGCCGACTCCACAGGAGTGCGAAGGCTCACGCCACCGGTCGCTTCGCCGGCGTCGGATTCCGGTTCGCTGGGTCCCAAGCCCTACTGTCGAGGCCGTGACGACGTGCGACCTGGTGCTCCCGTGCCGCGACGAGGGCCCGGCGCTGCGGTCGCTCCTGCCGCGGATCCCGGCCGACTTC
Source organism: Nocardioides sp. (assembly GCA_046595185.1). GTDB lineage: Bacteria > Actinomycetota > Actinomycetes > Propionibacteriales > Nocardioidaceae > Nocardioides. The sequence goes on along the minus strand of JBKJPE010000025.1, from coordinate 5,917 downwards.
GCCGTCGTCGTGTCCGACAACGGCTCGCGTGACGGCACCGCCGAGATCGCCCGCGGACTGGGCGCCCTCGTGGTCTCGGAGTCCCGTCCGGGCTACGGCGCCGCCGTCCACACCGGTCTCCTGGCCGCCAGCCACGACTACGTCGCGTTCATGGACGGCGACGGCTCCTTCGACCCCGCCGAGCTGCTGCCCCTGCTCGAGGACGTGCGCTCGGGACGTGCCGACCTCGCGGTGGGTCGCCGCCGTCCCGTCCGCTCGGGCGTGTGGCCCTGGCACGCGCGCGCCGGCAACGCCCTGATCGTGGCCTGGCTGCGACGACGCATCAAGATGGAGGCCCACGACATCGCGCCGATGCGGGTCTGCCGCCGCCAGGCGCTGCTGGACCTCGACGTGCAGGACCGCCGCTTCGGCTACCCGGTGGAGCTGCTGCAGAAGGCCACGCTGGCGGGATGGCGGGTCAGCGAGCGCGACGTCGGCTACCACCCGCGCGCCGCGGGCACGAAGTCGAAGGTGTCCGGCTCGGTGAAGGGCACGGTACGCACCGCGCGCGACTTCTGGCGGGTGCTCGCGTGAGTCGGCGCCAGGACCGGGGGTCCCACCCGGACACCGCCGGCGAGGACGCCGGCGCGCCGGCGTTCCGGGTGCTGGTGATGGCCAAGTCACCGGTCGCCGGGCGGGTCAAGACCCGGCTCGGCGCCGACATCGGGCACGACGCCGCCGCACGCGTGGCCTCCGCCGCGCTGCTGGACACCCTGGAGGCCGCCACCGCCGCCGCCGGGGCGCACGGCTGCCACCTCGCGCTCGACGGCGACCTCGACGACGCCGTCGGCGCCGACCGGCTGCGCGCCGCCCTCACCGGCTGGACCGTCACCCCGCAGCGCGGTGAGGGCTTCGCCGAGCGGCTGGTCGCCGCCCACGCCGACGCCGGCCCCGGTGTCGTCGTGCAGGTCGGCATGGACACCCCCCACGTCAGCGCCGACCTGCTGGCCGCCGCCGCCGCCCCGCTGCGTGCCGCGCATCCGGCGTACGACGCGGTGCTCGGCCCGGCCGACGACGGCGGGTGGTGGGTGCTGGCGCGCCGCGACCCGTCGGTGGCCGGCGTGCTCGCCGACGTCGAGATGTCCACCGCACGCACCGGGGCCGACACCCGCGACGCCCTGGTCGGCGCCGGCTGGCGGGTGGGCACCACCGTCATGCTGCGCGACGTCGACGAGGTCGCCGACGCCGACGCCGTGGCCGCACTGGTCCCCGGCAGCCACTTCGCCGAGGCCTGGTCCGCGGCTCAGGTCACGACCCCGGGCTCGGGCCCGGGCGCCGTCGAGGAGGACCCTGCATGAGCGAGGAGCACCTGTCAGCCGAGCTCGACGACGACCTGTTCGCCCCCCTCGAGCCGCCCGCCGGCGTCCTCGAGGCCCTGGACGACGACGGGCAGGCGTCCTTCACCACCGTCTTCTCCCACGCGCTGCGCGGAGAGCCGTGCCACGTGGTCGGGCTCGGCCCTGAGCCGCAGCACCTCCCGATGGCCGACTGGACGCGCGAGGCCGACGCCCTCGACCAGGCGATGATCGCGCACTGCGTGGGCTCCACCCTCGACATCGGCTGCGGGCCGGGTCGGCTCAGCGCGGCCCTGGCCGAGGCCGGCCACGTCGTGCTCGGCATCGACGTCGTGCACGAGGCCGTCGGCCAGACCCGTCAACGCGGCGTCGCCGCCCTGCGCCGCGACGTCTTCGACCGCCTGCCCGGCGAGGGCCGCTGGCGCTCGGCGCTGCTGGCCGACGGCAACGTCGGCATCGGCGGCGACCCCGAGGCGCTGCTCAAGCGGGTCCGCCAGCTGCTCGACCCGGCCGGCCGCGTCGTGGTCGAGGTCGCCCCCCCGGGCATCCCCTTCACCACGCACTGGGCCGCCCTGGAGTCCGCCGGCACCCGCAGCCGCCCGTTCCGCTGGTCGGTGGTGGGCGTCGACGACATCGGCGAGATCGCCGCCGCGGTCGGGTTCGGCGTGGCCTCGACGAACCGCCACGGCCAGGACCGCTGGTCGGTCGTGCTGGACGAGCCGAGATGAGCCGCACGCTCCCGGTGCCGACCGAGGAGCAGTTCACCAGCCGTCTGCGCAGCCCCGCCGTGGCCGCCCGCGTCGGCGTCTGGCTGGCCGTGACCTTCACCGTCTGCTTCGTCACCGGGCTCCTCAGCCACTACGCGCAGAACGTCGACCACCCGGTCCCGTTCCCCACCGCACCGGCCTGGGGCTACCGGTTCACCCAGGGCCTGCACGTCATCAGCGGGTACGCCGCGGTGCCGCTGCTGCTGGTCAAGCTGTGGACCGTCCTGCCCCGGCTCTTCCAGGCCCTCCCGCTCGGCGACCTGCGCCGGCTCGTGCTGCACGGCCTGGAGCGCGTCTCGATCGCCGTGCTGGTCGGCGCGGCGCTCTTCGAGCTGGTCTCGGGGATCATGAACTCCGCGCAGTGGTACCCCTGGTCGTTCTCCTTCCGAACCAGCCACTACGCGATGGCGTGGGTCGCGATCGGGGCCCTGCTGGTGCACGTGGCGGTGAAGCTGCCGGTGATCCGCGACGTCCTGCTCGGCGACGTCGAGGACACCACCCACGATCGCGCCTCCGCGACCCGGGAGGGCGCGCTGAGCCGCCGTGGCCTGCTGCGCACCACCTGGGTCGCGGCCGGCGTCGCGGTGCTGGCCACCGCCGGGGGGAGCGTGGCGTGGCTGCGCCAGGTCTCCGTGCTGGCCGTGCGCACCGGCGACGGCCCCCAGGGGCTGCCGATCAACCGGTCCGCCGAGGCCGCCGGCGTGACCTCCGAGGCGGTGGCGACCGGCGCGTACGCCCTCGAGCTGGTCAACGGCGGCACCACCCGCACCCTGGACCGCGCCGACCTCGAGGCGATGACCCAGCACGACGAGGAGCTCCCGATCGCCTGCGTCGAGGGGTGGAGCGCGACGGCCACCTGGACCGGCGTGCGCGTCTCCGAGCTGATGGCGCTGGTCGACGCCCCCGGCGACGCCGACCTCGTGGTGTCGTCGCTGCAGCGCTTCGGCGCGTTCGCGACCACCGTCATGCAGGGCGGGTTCGTCGCGGACGACCGCACCCTGCTGGCCCTGCAGGTCAACGGCGACGAGCTCTCGCTGGACCACGGCTTCCCCTGTCGCGTGATCGCGCCGAACCGTCCCGGGGTGCTGCAGACCAAGTGGGTCACCCGGCTCGAGGTGGCGACGTGAGCGCCCAGGGGGCGCCCCGGGCGACCCCGGCCGGCGGGGTGGGCCCCGGTCGGCTGGTCCCCGGCGCGCTCGGTGTGCTCGTGGGCCTGTACGGGGCGTGGCTGCTGCTCTCGCGCCAGGAGCCATCGCAGGTGCTCGACGTGGCCGTGTGGACCGTGGCGGCGCTGCTGCTGCACGACGTGGTCCTCGGCGGGCTCGAGCTCGCGCTCGGCGCGGCCGCCCAACGGGTGCTGCCGTGGACGGTCTCCGGCCCGGTCGCGGGCGGCTTCCTGGTCCTGGGCTCGGTGACGCTGATGGCGGTGCCGGTGCTGGGCCGCTTCGGTGCCCGGGAGGACAACCCGACCCTGCTCGACCGTGACTACACGACCGGCTGGCTGGTGCTGGCGGTGCTCGTCCTGGTCGCCGTCGTGCTCGCCGTCCTGCGGCGGCGCCGACACGCCTGAGGACCTCCGCGCGTCGAACAGGTGTTCGGGCTAGGTTGTGTCCACAGGCGGGGCCACGGCCCCGTCGTCCCCAGGCCCGGCGCAAGGTCCAGGACCGATGTCGGCGGGTCCCCCTAGCGTCGTCGACAGCACCGCACGAACCACAGAGATGCACTGACCACGGGCCTGACCGGCCCGCCGAGGACGGAGAACAACCATGGCTGGCGGAGACCGCGACAAGGCGTTGGACACGGCGCTGCTCAACATCGAGAAGCAGTTCGGCAAGGGCTCGGTGATGCGCCTGGGCGACGAGACGCGCGCCCCCCTCGAGGTGATCCCGACCGGGTCCATCGCGCTCGACGTGGCGCTGGGCCTCGGCGGCCTGCCCCGCGGACGCGTGGTGGAGATCTACGGCCCGGAGTCCTCGGGCAAGACGACGGTCCCCCTGCACGCGGTGGCCAACGCCCAGCGTGCCGGCGGCATCGTCGCCTTCATCGACGCCGAGCACGCCCTCGACCCCGACTACGCCAAGAACCTGGGCGTCGACACCGACGCGTTGCTGGTCTCGCAGCCCGACTCCGGTGAGCAGGCGCTCGAGATCGCCGACATGCTGGTGCGCTCCGGCGCGCTCGACCTGATCGTCATCGACTCCGTCGCGGCGCTGGTGCCCCGCGCCGAGATCGAGGGCGAGATGGGCGACAGCCACGTCGGGTTGCAGGCCCGCCTGATGAGCCAGGCGCTGCGCAAGATGACCGGGGCGCTGAACTCCTCCGGCACGACCGCGATCTTCATCAACCAGCTGCGCGAGAAGATCGGCGTCATGTTCGGCTCGCCGGAGACCACCACCGGTGGTCGCGCGCTGAAGTTCTACTCCTCGGTCCGCCTCGACGTGCGCCGGATCGAGACGCTCAAGGACGGCACCGACATGGTCGGCAACCGGACCCGCTGCAAGGTCGTCAAGAACAAGGTCGCCCCGCCGTTCAAGCAGGCCGAGTTCGACATCATGTACGGCAAGGGCATCTCCCGCGAGGGAGGCCTGATCGACGTCGGGGTCGAGGCGGGACTCGTCCGCAAGGCCGGCGCCTGGTACACCTACGAGGGCGACCAGCTCGGTCAGGGCAAGGAGAACGCGCGGACGTTCCTGCACGACAACCCCGACCTGGCCAACGAGCTGGAGAAGAAGATCCTCGAGAAGCTCGGGGTCGGCCCGAAGGTCGACGCCGAGGCCTCCGACCTGTCGGACGAGCCCATCGGGATCAATGACTTCTGAGCCGGACCCGTGGCGCGGCGACGTCGCAGCCGGCGTCGCCGCCTGGACCCGGGGCCGTGCCGTCCCCAAGCCGGAGCCGCCGGAGCGGCCGGAGCGGCCCGCTCGCTCCGGCGGGCGGCCGGGCGGCCGGTCCGCCGGTCGGGGCAGCGCCAAGGAGCGTCCGCCGGTGCCCGACGCCGATCCCGACCAGGTGGCCCGCACGATCCTGCTCGACCAGCTGGTCGGTCGGGCGCGCAGCCGCCGCGAGCTGGCCGACAAGCTGGCCGCCAAGGGCGTGGCCGACGACGTGGCCGCCCGGGTGCTAGACCGGTTCACCGACGTGGGGCTGGTCGACGACGCCGCGTTCGCCGCGACCTGGGTCTCGCAGCGCCAGTCCGGCAAGGGCCTGGCCCGCCGGGCCCTGGCCCAGGAGCTGCGCCGCAAGGGCGTCGACGACGAGGTGGCCCGCGAGGCCCTCGACGAGGTCGACCCCGAGCAGGAGCGTGAGGCCGCCCGCCGGCTGGTCCGCAAGAAGCTGCTCTCGCTGACCCGCGTCGACCAGGCCACCGCCACCCGTCGTCTGGTGGGGATGCTGGCCCGCAAGGGCTACGGCGCGGGGGTCGCGTGGTCGGTGGTGCGCGAGGAGCTCTCCGCCGCCGACGACACCTTCCCCGAGCCCCCCGACGACCTGGAGACCTGACCCGCGAACGGGTGGCGTGCCCGGTGGTCGAGGGCGAGCGGGTGGGCCGCCCCGGTGGTCGAGGAGGTGGCGGGTGGGGTCGCCCGGTGGTCGAGGAGCGAGCGCAGCGAGCGTCTCGAGACCCCAACGCAGTGACCGGGTGGTGGTCTCGAGGCTCGGGGCTGGCGGCCCTCGCACCTCGACCACCGGTGGGCCGCCCCGGTGGTCGAGGAGGTGGTGGGTGGGCCGTCTCGGTGGTCGAGGAGCGAGCGCAGCGAGCGTCTCGAGACCCCAACGCAGGGACCGGGTGGTGGTCTCGAGACTCGGGCCTGGTGGCCC
>JBKJPE010000152.1:0-7806 GCA_046595185.1 Nocardioides sp. | reverse complement strand
CCGCCGGGGCCCTGTGGACGACGCCCTCGCGACCGATCCCCACGACGACAGCAGCGGACCACTGCCGGGGCGTGGCAGTGGTCCGCCGCCGTCGGCGGGCGGGGGGCTCAGCGCCGGCCGAGGACCTCCCGCATCAGCTGCGCGGTCTCGGACGGCGTCCTGCCGACCTTGACCCCGGCGGCCTCGAGCGCCTCCTTCTTGGCCGCGGCCGTGCCCGAGGAGCCCGAGACGATGGCGCCGGCGTGGCCCATGGTCTTGCCCTCGGGGGCGGTGAAGCCGGCGACGTAGCCGACGACCGGCTTCGTGACGTGGGCCTTGATGTAGTCGGCCGCACGCTCCTCGGCGTCACCGCCGATCTCGCCGATCATCACGATGGCCTCGGTCTCCGGGTCCTTCTCGAAGGCCTCGAGCGCGTCGATGTGGGTGGTGCCGACGACCGGGTCGCCGCCGATGCCGATGGCGGTGGAGAAGCCGAGGTCGCGCAGCTCGAACATCATCTGGTAGGTCAGGGTGCCCGACTTGCTGACCAGGCCGATCGGGCCCTTGCCGGCGATGGTGGCCGGGGTGATCCCGGCCAGCGCCTCGCCCGGGGTGATGATGCCGGGGCAGTTCGGCCCGATCATCCGGGTCTGCGTGCCCTCGAGGTGGGCCCAGACCTCGGCCGTGTCCTGCACCGGGACGCCCTCGGTGATGACGACCAGCAGGCCGATGCCGGCGTCGATCGCCTCGAGACAGGCCGCCTTGGTGTGGGCTGGTGGCACGAACGCGACCGACACGTCTGCCCCGGTCTCGGCCATGGCCTCGGCGACGGTGCCGAAGACCGGCAGCTCGACGTCGTTGCCGTCCGCGTCGGGGTGGGTGACGGTGGTGCCGGCCTTGCGGGCGTTGACACCGCCCACGACGTTGGTCCCGCAGCGCATCATCAGGCGGGTGTGCTTGGTGCCCTCGCCGCCGGTGATGCCCTGGACGATGACCACGCTGTTCTTGTTCAGGTAGATGGACATGTGTGTCTCTCTCGCTCCTCGTCGCGACTCAGGCGTTCGCCAGCTCGGCGGCCTTGTCGGCCGCACCGTCCATCGTGGTCACCAGGGTCACCAGGGGGTGGTTCTTCTCCTCCAGGATCCGGCGGCCCTCCTCGACGTTGTTGCCGTCGAGGCGGACGACGAGCGGCTTGGTCGCGTCGTCGCCGAGGATCTCGAGCGCGCCGACGATGCCGTTGGCGACCGCGTCGCAGGACGTGATGCCACCGAAGACGTTGACGAACACGCTCCTGACCTGTTCGTCGCCGAGGATCACGTCGAGCCCGTCGGCCATGACCTGCGCCGAGGCGCCGCCGCCGATGTCGAGGAAGTTCGCCGGCGTCACGCCGCCGTGCGCCTCGCCGGCGTAGGCCACCACGTCGAGGGTCGACATGACCAGCCCGGCGCCGTTGCCGATGATGCCGACCGCACCGTCGAGCTTGACGTAGTTCAGGCCCTTGGCCTTGGCCTTGGCCTCGAGCGGGTCGGCGGCCTCCTTGTCCTCGAAGGACGCGTGCTCCTCGTGGCGGAACTCGGCGTTCTCGTCAAGGGAGACCTTGCCGTCCAGCGCCTCGAGGACGTCACCTTCGAGGCGGGCCAGCGGGTTGACCTCGACCAGGGTGGCGTCCTCCTCGACGAACACCTTCCAGAGGGCCAGCACCATGGCGACGGCCTGGTCGGCCAGCACGTCCGGGAAGGCCGCCTCGGCGACGATCTCGCTGGCCTTGGCCTCGTCGACGCCGGTGCCCGGGTCGATCGGGATCTGCTTGACCGCGTCGGGGTTGGTCTTGGCGACCTCCTCGATCTCCACGCCGCCCTCGACGCTGGCGATGCAGAGGTACCGGCGGTTCGAGCGGTCCAGTAGGAAGGAGAAGTAGTACTCCTCGACGATGCTGGCCCCGGGGGCGACCAGGACGCGACGGACGGTGAGGCCCTTGATCTCCATGCCCAGGATGTCGGAGGCGTGCTGCTCGGCCTCGTCGGGAGTCCGGGCCAGCTTCACGCCGCCGGCCTTCCCGCGCCCGCCGGCCTTGACCTGCGCCTTGACCACCACGACCCCGAGCTGCTCGGCCGCGGCACGCGCCTCCGCGGGCGTGGTGGCCACGATGCCCTCGGTCACCGTCACACCGTGCTTGGCGAAGAGCTGCTTCGCCTGGTACTCCATCAGGTCCACTGGTCCACCACGTTCTCTCGCGTCGTTCCTCGTCCAGCCTGGGGCGCCGGGGCGCCCGCGCTGGGTGTCCCGGGCACCCTAGTCACATCGCCGGACCGCGGGCAGTCCGCTGCCGCCAGGGTGACCGACGGCACAGGCCGTACGCCGTGTGGCCCCGCACGGCCCGCCACGGCCCCCGCCGGGCGGTGGGACCGGCCCGACCGACCGGTCCTGCTGCCGGATTCCCCCTCCCGGGTGTGGCAGGTGGTCCTCGCCCGGTGGACTCCGGTTTGGGGCGGCCGTGACCAGTCCGTTATGGTCTCCGGACGCCCGCGTGCAGGAGGCCGTCCATCGGCCGTACCGCGGAGCACGACCACCTGGCACCGACCTGAGGGACTTCATCGATGGGCCACCACCGAGGAGAACGATGCGCGCCTCGGCGCGTTGAGACGGCCGCCGAGTCGTCGGCGTCGTCGACCGACGGCGGCCGCCGCGTCGCCGAGCGCCCGCAGGACGGCGGCTGCGCCGACCTCCCCGCGGCGGTCCCCGTCCTCGCTGCGGACCCGCCTGTGCACGACCCCGTGGCGACGACCGCCGGGCGTCGCCGCGCTGCCCGCGGCCAGCGGCGCCACCACCCGCTGGTGCGGGTGTTCCGCCCGCGACCGGTGATGATCGGCGTGGCCGCGCTCGCGGTGGCCTTCGGCGGTGCGGCCAGCTCGGTCTCCCAGGATGGCGGCGAGATCAGCGCCGTGCCGGGCGTCTCCGTACGCACCGTGCAGGCCCCGACCGCCCTGGGTGGCGTCAGCGGCAACGCCACCGTGTCGGCGGGCGACCGCAGCACCGCCACCGTCAGCCGCGACTCGAGCCGTCAGACCCTGGAGGCCGCCTCCGGGTCGCGCCTGGTCGCCGCGGCGGAACGGCAGGCCAAGCAGCGCGACGCCGCCCTGGCCCAGTTCGCCGCGCAGGCCGAGCAGCAGGCCCAGAAGCTCGCCCTGAACCAGTGGTCGCTGCCGCTGAGCAGCTACGACCTGACCGCCGAGTACGGCGACGTCGGCCTCTGGGCGACCTACCACACAGGTCTCGACTTCGCCGCGCCGACCGGTGCCCCGATCATGTCCGTGGCCAACGGCACCGTGACCGACGTCGGCTACGACGACTCCTACGGCAACAAGACCGTGGTGACCCTCGAGGACGGCACGGAGGTCTGGTACGCCCACCAGACCACGATGGACGTCAGCGTCGGCGAGACCGTCGCCAGCGGCCAGGCCATCGGCACGGTCGGCTCGACCGGCAACGTCACCGGCCCCCACCTCCACCTCGAGGTGCGGCCCGGCGGCGGCGACCCGGTCGACCCGTACGCCGCGTTGAGCGTGCACGGCCTGGTGCCCTGACCCGGCTCTCGGAGTCGTGTGCCCGAGGACGATCCAGGGGCCGTCGTCGAGCACACGACCTCTCCCCCGGTCCCGGGCCGACTGAGCGGCTCAGAGCTTCTCGACCGGCGCGTAGCGCAGCAGCAGCCTCTTGACGCCCTCGGAGCCGAAGTCGATCGAGGCCACGGCCCGGTCGGCCGCGCCCTCGACGGCGACCACCGTGCCCATCCCGAACGAGTCGTGCACGACCCGGTCACCCGGGTGCAGCGTCGGCACCTCGCGGGCCGGCTTGGCCTTGGCCCGCGCGTCGGCGCGTGCGGCGGCGGAGGAGAAGTTGCGCCGGCCGGCCGCGGTGGGGTGGCCCATCGAGGCCGGGGAGCCGGAGGCGTGGTCGGGGCGCGACCACCGGGTCTGCGCGGCCTCGGTGCGCCGCCAGTCGACGAGGTCGACCGGCAGCTCGTCGAGGAAGCGGGACGCCGGGTTGTGCGCGGGAGCCCCCCAGGAGGAGCGCACCAGGGCGCGGGAGACGTAGAGGCGCCGCTCGGCGCGCGTGACGCCGACGTAGGCCAGGCGTCGCTCCTCCTCCAGCTCGGTCGGGTCGCCCAGCGAGCGAGCGTGCGGGAACACCCCGTCCTCGAGACCGGAGAGGAAGACCACCGGGAACTCCAGGCCCTTCGCGGTGTGCAGCGTCATCAGGGTGACCATGCCGTCGGCGGCGGCCTGGGCGGCGGCCGCCCTGCCCTCCGCATCGCCGGGGGCGTCCGGGATCTGGTCGGCGTCGGCGACCAGCGCGACCCGCTCGAGGAAGTCCACCAGCCCGGGCGCGACCGTCCCGGCGTCGACGTCGGCGGGGTCGGCCGAGGGCCCGGCGACCGGGTCGTCGGAGAACTCCCGGGCCACCGCGACCAGCTCGCCGAGGTTCTCCACCCGGGTCTCGTCCTGCGGGTCGTCGGAGGTCTCGAGCTCGAGCAGGTAGCCCGAGCGGGCCAGCACGGTCTCCAGGACGACGTCGGCGCGCTCACCGGCGTCGACCATGGACTGGAGCTCCTCGACCATCGCCACGAAGGTGCGGATGCTGCCCAACGACCGGGTGGCCAGCCCGGGAGCGTGCTCGGCGCGACGCAGGGCTTCGAAGAAGGTCAGCCCGTCCCGCTCGCCCAGGGACTGCACGCAGGCCACCGCCCGGTCCCCGATCCCGCGGCGGGGGGTGTTCAGGATCCGGCGCAGCGAGACCTGGTCGTCGGGGTTGGCCAGGATCCGGAGGTACGCCAGCGCGTCGCGGACCTCGCGGCGCTCGTAGAAGCGCACCCCGCCGACGACGCGGTACGGCTGACCGGTGCGGATGAAGATCTCCTCGAAGACCCGCGACTGGCTGTTGGTCCGGTAGAACACCGCCACGTCACCGGGGCGCAACCCGCCGTCGACCAGGGTGTCGATCTCGTCGGAGACGAAGCGAGCCTCGTCGTGCTCGTCGTCGGCGACGTAGCCGACGATCCGCTCGCCGTCGCCGGCCTCGGACCACAGCCGCTTGGGCTTGCGGCCCTGGTTGTGGCCGATCACGGTGTTGGCCGCGGTCAGGATCGTCTGGCTTGAGCGGTAGTTCTGCTCGAGCAGGATCGAGGTGGCGTCGGGGAAGTCCAGCTCGAAGTCCATGATGTTGCGGATGTCGGCGCCGCGGAAGGCGTAGATGGACTGGTCGGCGTCGCCCACCACCATCAGCTCCGCCGGCGGCACCCGCTCCGCGTCGGCGTGGTCAGCCGCCGCCCCGGTCAGCGGCTCCTCGCGAGAGTCGGCGCACAGCTGCTGGATCAGGGAGTACTGCGCATGGTTGGTGTCCTGGTACTCGTCGACGAGCACGTGGCGGAAGCGGCGGCGGTAGGTCTCACGCACCTCGGGGAAGGTCTGCAGCAGGTGGACGGTCAGCATGATGAGGTCGTCGAAGTCGAGCGCGTTGGCCTCGCGCAGGCGGCGCTGGTAGAGCGCGTACGCCGCGGCGTACCGCTCCTCGAGGTGGTTGCGCGCGTCGGCGGTGACCTGCTCGGGGTCGCGCAGCTCGTTCTTGTGGTTGCTGATCCAGTGCAGCACCGCCCCCGGCTGGTGCTTGCGGGGGTCCATGTCGAGGTCCTTGCAGACCAGCGCGACCAGCCGCTTCTGGTCGGCCGCGTCGTAGATGGAGAAGCTGGACTTGTAGCCCAGCCGCTCGACCTCCTTGCGCAGGATCCGGACGCACGCCGAGTGGAAGGTCGAGACCCACATGATCCGGGCGCGGCGGCCCACGAGGTCCTCGACGCGCTTCTTCATCTCGGCCGCGGCCTTGTTGGTGAAGGTGATGGCCAGGATCGAGCCGGGGTGTGCCTTCCGCTCCGTGATCAGCCAGGCGATCCGGCGGGTGAGCACCCGGGTCTTGCCGGAGCCGGCGCCGGCCACCACGAGCAGGGGCGCGCCGGCATGCACGACGGCGGCGCGTTGGGGCTCGTTGAGGCCCTCGAGCAGCTCGTCGGGGCTGGGCCCGCGACGCGTGGTGCGAGGCTCTTCGTGAGGCGTGACGTGCTCGAGGCCGGGGATCAGATCGGGACTACTCATCTCCGGGCCAGCCTACGGCCCGGGACCGACAGCCCCGGCAGCCCGTTCAGGCAGCGTGCGCAGGTGACCAGAAGATGGCCACCGCGATGTTGGCGACGCTGAGGAGCAGCAGCCCGGCCCACAGGCCCTGCGGGATGGTGGGCTTGCGGGCGTTGGCCATGACCAGCACCAGCAGCACCAGCCCGATCGCGAACTTCACGCCGATCTTCGCGTGGTTGACCGGGTCGTCGCCGGACTCCAGCACGCCGACGAGCAGCAGTCCGGCCAGGAAGGCCGTGCCGACGCCGTCGCGCATCGCGGCGTTGACCGACTTCTCGGAGTTGCGGGCCTGCACGACGAGACCGCCGAAGAGCGCGGCGAAGCCGAGCACGTGCAGGAACAGCAGGACGAGGCGCAGGATCTCCATGCGGCGAAGACTAGCGGCGCGGCTTCACCTTGGGGCGCACCACCAGCACTGGGCACGGAGCGTAGTGCTGCACGCGTTGCGCCGTACTGCCCACCAGAACCATGTCGCTGAGCCCGCGCCCGCCGGCAGCGACCACGACCAGCCCGGCGTCGTACTGCTTGGCGGCCTTGATGATCTCGTTGGCCGCCGAGCCACTGCGGATGCGCTTGTTGACCTTCGGTCCCCATCCGTCGTAGACCGCAGCGATCGTGGCGACCGCGCTCTCGGCGGCGTTGCGGAAGGAACCGTCCGGCCACGACGACTTCCCCTCGGACAGGTCGTCGGCGAAGGCCACCGAGGCCAGCGGACGGACGACCGCGACGACGGAGATCTCGGTGATCTTCGTGGGGTCCGCGAAGGACTTCAGGTGCTTGGCGGCTGCGAGCGACTGCTTCGAGCCGTCCGTGGCGACGATGACGTGCATGTCAGATCTCCTCGAGGTCGGGGGTGGTCGCGGCGGTGCCCTTGCTGCCGAAGAAGTACTCCGCCAGGAACAGCACCCCGCCGACGGCCAGCAGGCCGGCGCACCAGATCAGCGACGTCGGGTCGTCGTAGATCGAGAACCCGAGGATGGCCAGGTTGCCGACCAGGCCCACGTAGAGCAGCGGGGTGTTGGCGTGAAAGGTCTTCTCGTCCTCGTCCTGCCCGCGCAGCCTGAGGCAGGAGACGATGACCAGGGCGTAGATCGCGAGCAGGAGGACCACGGTCACGAGCGCGAGCCGCTCGACCAACGGGGTTCCCTCGACCGCGGGCACGAGGTTGCCCACCACCAGCAGGAGAGCGACCACCCCGCCGCTGAAGAACAGCGCGACCCACGGGCTGCGGCGGGTGGGGTGGATGGTGGCGAAGATGCCGGGCACGACGTCCTCGCGGGCCATGCCGTAGAGGATGCGCGGCTGGGTGACGATGGTGACGAGCGTGGTGTTGGTGATCGCGATCAGGGCGATGATCGTGAAGAGCGTGGACATGAAGTCGGTCGAGATCGGCAAGATTCCCTGCTTGACCACCTCGAGCAGTGCGGCGGGCGACTCGGCCAGCGTGTCCGTCGGCACCGTCAGGGCCGCGGCCATCGAGACGAGGACGTAGATGACACCAGCAACGATCATGCCGCCGACCAGCGATCGCGGGAACGCCTTGTGCGGGTCGATGGTCTCCTCGGCCACGTTGGCGGTGTTCTCGAATCCGGTCATCGCGAAGAACGAGAAGGCGATGCCCGCGAGCACGGCCAGCGCGGGA
>JBKJPE010000011.1:0-15920 GCA_046595185.1 Nocardioides sp. | reverse complement strand
CTGCTCTTCCTGCCGCTGCAGCCCACCGACCCGCCGCCGCGGGGGCCGGGGCCGCCGGGGGGGTCAGCGCGCTGAGCGGGTGTCGAGGCGCGCCAGCCAGGCGTCGGCGGTGAGGTCGTCGTACGGCGGGGTGCGGTCGGAGACCGCGGCCAGCACCGTGTCCACCGACCGCTCCGCGGCGGTCACGACGTGGTACGGGTAGCCCAGGGTGACGCGATGCGCGGCGAACTCGTCCTCGTCGTCGACCCACACCCGGCCGGTCGCGCCCCGGACCACGTCGAGGTCCAGGTCGACCGCGCGGAGCACCGGGACCGGCCCGGCCGTGTCCCACGCCGCCGGTGTGGTCACGTCGACGTAGGTGTGGCACCAGATCCCGGGTGCGTGGAACGACGCCAGGGCCCAGACGTCACCGGACGGCACCAGGGTGACGGTGGCCACCTCGGAGACGAAGGCCATCCCCGGGCGAGCGTGGGGCGTCCCGGCCGGGACACCGACCCAGGTGCCGTGCTCGTCCTGGCCGAGCACGGTCCCGTCGAACTCCCAGTGGGGGCGGCCTCCCCACTTGGTCATCGCGACGTGCACCGGAGTGCCGGGTGCCGGGGCGTCGGTGGTGCTCACCCCGTGATCAGACCACGGTGCCCTTCGGGGCCATCCGGCCGTACACCGTGGCCACGACGTCCTGGTAGCGCGATCCGGTGAGCTTGGCGAAGGTGTGCAGCGCGTGGGCGTCGAGGCCCACCAGGACCCGCGCCTTGTCGGTGAGGACACCCTTGACGATGATCTCGGCTGCCCGCTCGGGCGTCATCCTGGCCAGCTTCTCGTCGAAGAGCCGCGCCGTGGCGGCCTGGTCCTCCTTCTCCGAGACCCGGGCGCTGCGGGCGATCGCGGTCTTGATGCCACCGGGGTGCACCGAGGTGACCCCGACCGGGTGACCGGCGATGAGCATCTCCTCGCGCAGCGCCTCGGTCATCCCGCGCACGGCGTACTTCGTGGCGTTGTACAGGCTCTGGCCCGGGATGGAGAGCAGGCCGAAGAGCGAGGACATGTTGACCACGTGGCCGTCGCCGGAGGCGATCAGGTGGGGCAGGAAGAACTTCGTGCCGTGCAGGACACCGGTGAAGTTGATGCCCACGATCCAGTCCATGTCGTCCCAGGCGAGGTCGACCAGGTTGCCGGCGAGGGCGACGCCGGCGTTGTTGATCACCACGTTGACCCGGCCGAAGTGGGCGGCCACCTCGGGGGCGTACGCCTCGAACGCCGCGCGGTCCGCCACGTCCAGCGGGTCCGAGCGGACCTCGCGGACGCCGGTCGCCCGGACCAGGGCGACCGTCTCGGCCAGCCCGGCCTCGGAGACGTCGGAGAGGGCCAGCCGCGAGCCGCGGCGGGCGAGGTCGAGGGCCAGGGCGCGGCCGATGCCGGAGCCGGCGCCGGTGATCACGACCACCTTGTCGGCAAGCGTCTTCATGCGGGCACCTTCTCGTTGCCGGGGTCGGTCTCGGGTTGGTCGGGGCGGGTGCGGGAGGTCCCGCGGCGCCGGGTGAGGCGGAAGGCGTCCTCGTCGAACGAGGCCGTCGTGCCGCGGAAGGCGAAGGTCGAGCGCGGCCACAACGTGGTGTTGTTACCCCGGTCGTCGAGGTACCAGCTGGAGCAGCCGCCGGTGTGCCAGACGGTGCGTCGCATCCGTTGCTGCAGGCCGGCCGGCCAGGCCAGCCTGGGCTGCCGGGTGAACGCCGGCACGTACGCCTCACGGCCCCAGTAGATGGCCGTGCGGCAGAGGGTCCGCAGGCCCGGGACGTGCCGCAGGGCGAGTCGCTCGAGGCGACCGTAGCTGCGGTCGTGGCGCGGGACGACGTACGGCGCGGTGCGCTGGTGGACGTCGAGGTGGACGGCCGTCCCGGCGATCTGCGGCACGATCCGGATGGCCGAGGTTCCGGTGCCGATCACCGCGACACGCGGTCCGGTCAGGTCGACGGTCGTGGTGCCGGTCGCGTGCTCCGTCCGGTCGGTCGTGGCGGTGGGGGGAGTCATGGCAGGACGCTATTGGCGTTATTGAACAACTGTCAATAGACTCGAGGTGTGACCGCGCCCGCAGCACGCCCGCCCCGCTCCCGGCTCAGCCCGGCGCAGCGGCGCGAGCAGCTGCTCGACCTCGGGGTGCGCCTGCTGGCCACCCGCCCGGTCGACGAGCTGTCCATCGACCTGCTGGCCGAGCAGGCCGGCATCTCGCGCGGGCTGCTGTACCACTACTTCGCCAACAAGGCCGACTTCCACGAGGCGGTCGTCCGGCGCGCCGCCGACGCCCTGGTCGAGCAGACCGCGCCCCCCGAGACCGGGGACCCGGTGGAGCGGCTGGCGGTGTCGATGGCGGCGTACGTCGACTTCGTGGTGGCCAACCACGCGGGCTACCTCTCCCTCGTGCGCGGGGCCGCGGGCGGCAACGCGACCCTGCGCCAGATCTACGACGACGCCCTGCGCGCGCTGACCGACCGGCTCTTCACCGAGGGCCCGCGCGAGGGCCTGCTCACCGACACCCCGCCCCACCGGATGGTGGCGCGGGGCTGGGCGGTGATGGTCGAGCAGCTCGTTCTCGGGTGGTACGACCACCCCGCCGGCGTGACCCGTGAGGAGCTGCTCGACCTGCTGACCGACGCGCTCCCGGCGCTGGTCGGCACGCTGCCGGACTGAGGCTCTCAGCCCGCGACGACCGCGGCGAGCTGGTCGAGGCCCCAGGCCAGGTCCTCGGCGTCGACGACCAGCGGCGGGGCCAGGCGGATGGTCGAGCCGTGGGTGTCCTTGGCGAGCACGCCACGCTCCATGAGGGCCTCGCAGATCTCACGGCCGGTGCCGCGGGCGGGGTCGATGTCGACGCCGGCCCACAGCCCGCGCACCCGTACCCCGACGACGCCGTGACCGACCATGCCCTCGAGCCGCTCGCTGACCATCGCGCCGAGCTCCTCGGCGCGGCGCTGGAAGTCGCCGGTGGCCAGCATCCGCACGACCTCACCGCCGACCGCGCAGGCCAGCGGGTTGCCGCCGAAGGTGGAGCCGTGCTGGCCGGGGCGCAGGACGCCGAGGACGTCGTTGTCGGCCACGATCGCCGAGACCGGCACGATCCCGCCGCCGAGCGCCTTGCCGAGGACGTAGATGTCGGGGACGACGTCCTCGTGGTCGCAGGCGAAGGTGCGCCCGGTGCGACCGAGACCGGCCTGGATCTCGTCCGCGGCGAGCAGCACGTTCTCCCGGGTGCAGGCCGCGCGGATCCCGCGCAGGTAACCCTCGGGCGGGATCACCACGCCGCCCTCGCCCTGGATCGGCTCGACCAGCACGGCCACGGTGTTCGGGTTGATCGCCGCCTCGAGCGCGGCGAGGTCGCCGTAGGGGACCGTCACGAACCCCGGGGCGAAGGGACCGAAGTCGTCGTGGGCCGCGGGGTCGTCGGAGAAGCCGACGATCGTGGTGGTGCGGCCGTGGAAGTTGCCGGAGGCCACGATGATCTCGGCCCGGTCGGCCGGCACGCCCTTGACCTGGTAGCCCCACTTGCGGCTGACCTTGATCGCGGTCTCCACGGCCTCGGCGCCGGTGTTCATCGGCAGGACGGAGTCCTTGCCGCAGAGCGCGGCGAGGCCCTCGGTGAAGTCCGCGAACCGGTCGTGGACGAACGCGCGGCTGGTCAGGGTCAGCCGGTCGAGCTGCTCGTGGGCGACCCGCAGCAGGCCCGGGTGGCTGTGCCCGAAGTTGAGCGCGGAGTAGCCCGCGAGCAGGTCGAGGTAGCGCCGGCCGTCGACGTCGGTCATGAAGGCGCCCTCGGCGTTGGCCACGACCACCGGCAGCGGGTGGTAGTTGTGCGCCGTGTGCGCCTCGGAGCGGGTGAAGGCGCGGGAGCCCTCGAGCTCGCGGACCGAGGGGTGCGTCGCGGGCGTGGCCTGGCTGGGCTGGGTGACCGAGGTGGTCATCGGGCGGCCTCCTGACGGAGTCGTGGACGGTCGAGCTGAGGTCGATCGTGCGGGTGGTCCCCAGATTGTCAGACAATCCTGGTGGACCCAACTCCACGCTAGGCGCGTCGGCGGCACGCGGCCAAGGCGACGCCGTAGGCGGCGCCGCGCGCCCACCCGGGCCGCCGGGGCAGAATGGGGCGCATCATGGCCGGCAGTGCTCCCACGTGGACGATCACCTACCCCGCCGACCTGCCGGTCTCGCAGCGCCGCGACGACATCGCCGCCGCGATCCGTGACCACCAGGTGGTCGTGGTGGCCGGCGAGACCGGGTCGGGCAAGACCACCCAGCTGCCCAAGATCTGCCTCGAGCTGGGTCGCGGGCGCGGGCCCGAGCGCGACGAGCAGGGGCGTGCGGCAGGCGGCATCATCGGCCACACCCAGCCGCGCCGGATCGCCGCGCGCTCGGTCGCCGAGCGGCTGGCCGAGGAGCTCGGCACCGAGCTGGGCGGGCCGGACGCGCCGGTCGGCTACCAGGTCCGCTTCACCGACCGCACGTCGAGGGCGACGCGGATCAAGGTGATGACGGACGGCATCCTGCTCGCCGAGCTCCAGCGCGACCGCGACCTGCGCCGCTACGACACCCTGATCATCGACGAGGCGCACGAGCGCAGCCTCAACATCGACTTCCTGCTCGGCTACCTCAAGCGGCTGCTGCCGCGCCGGCCCGACCTCAAGGTCGTCATCACCTCGGCCACGATCGACGTCGAGCGGTTCTCCCAGCACTTCGGAGCAGGCCCGGGCAGGCCCGCGCCGGTGGTGGAGGTCACCGGACGCACGTACCCCGTCGAGGTCCGCTACCGCCCGCTCCTGGAGCTCCCCGCCTCCCGGGACGGCTCCTCCGTCGCCTCCTCAGGGACCGTGGACGAGGACGGTGAGCCGGTCCAGCGCGACCAGACCGAGGCCGTGGTCGAGGCCTGCCGCGAGCTGGCGGGCGAGGGCGACGGCGACGTGCTGGTCTTCCTTCCCGGGGAGCGCGAGATCCGCGACACCGCCGAGGCGCTGGAGCAGGCGCTCGGGCTCGACAAGGGCTCCCGCAACGGCCGTGGTGGGCACGTCGAGGTGCTGCCGTTGTTCTCCCGCCTCTCCGCCGCCGAGCAGCACCGGGTCTTCTCCTCCCACGCCGGTCGCCGGATCGTGCTGTCGACCAACGTGGCCGAGACCTCGCTGACCGTCCCCGGCATCCGGTACGTCGTGGACACGGGGCTGGCTCGCATCTCGCGCTACTCGGTGCGCACGAAGGTGCAGCGGCTGCCGATCGAACCGGTCAGCCAGGCCTCGGCAAACCAGCGTGCGGGTCGCTGCGGCCGCGTCGCCCCCGGGGTCTGCATCCGGCTCTACTCCGAGGAGGACTTCGAGGGCAGACCCGAGTTCACCGAGCCCGAGATCCTGCGCACGAACCTGGCCTCGGTGATCCTCCAGATGACCAGCCTCGGGCTGGGCGAGGTCGCCCGCTTCCCGTTCGTCGAGCCGCCCGACCGGCGCAACGTCACCGCCGGCGTGCAGCTGCTCGAGGAGCTCGGGGCGCTGCAACCGGGCCAGGACCGGCGCGGGGGGCGGCGGCTCACCGAGCGCGGCCGCAGGCTGGCCCGGCTACCGATCGATCCCCGCCTGGGCCGGATGCTGCTCGAGGCCGAGCAGCTCGGCTGCCTGCGCGAGGTCCTCGTCATCACCGCGGCCCTGTCCCTGCAGGACCCCCGGGAGCGCCCGGTCGAGCAGCGCGCCCAGGCCGACCAGCAACACGCCCGCTTCACCGTCGAGGGCTCCGACTTCCTGACCTGGCTCGCGCTGTGGCGCCACCTGCGCGAGCAGCAGCACGAGCTCTCCGGCTCGGCCTTCCGCCGGATGTGCAAGCGCGAGCACCTCAACTACCTGCGCGTGCGGGAGTGGCAGGACTACGAGTCGCAGCTGCGCCGGGTCTGCAAGGAGATGGGCCTGACCGTCGGTCAGGCGGCCGACGCGGCGGACACCGACGGCATCCACCAGGCCCTGCTCTCGGGACTGCTCTCCCAGATCGGGCTGCTCGAGCCACGGGAGAAGGAGCGCGGGGGTGCGGCCGCGGGCGACCGACGACGGCCCGGCCCCCGGGAGTACCTCGGTGCGCGCGGCGCCCGCTTCGTCGTCTTCCCCGGCAGCGTGCTGCACCGCAAGAACCCGACGTTCCTGATGGCCGGCGAGCTCGTCGAGACCTCCCGGCTCTTCGCCCGGCAGAACGCCACGATCCAGCCCGAGTGGGCCGAGCGCCTCGGCGGCGACCTGGTGCGGCGGACCTACTCCGAGCCGCACTGGTCGCTCACGCGCGGCTCCGTCGTCGCCCACGAGCGAGCCACCCTGTACGGCGTCCCGCTCGTCGCGGACCGCCTGGTGCCCTACGGCAAGGTCGACCCGGAGCTGTCGCGCGAGCTGTTCATCCGTCACGCCCTGGTGCAGGGGGAGTGGCGCTCGCACCACCGCTTCCTGCGTACCAACCGCGCCCTGCTCGAGCAGGCCGAGGAGCTCGAGCACCGGGCCCGGCGGCGCGACATCGTGGTCGACGAGGAGACCCTCTTCGACTTCTACGACGCCCGGGTCGGTGCCGACGTGGTCAGCGGCTCCCACTTCGACGGGTGGTGGAAGCAGCAGCGCCGGGCCCGCCCCGACCTGCTCACCTTCGACCCGTCCATGCTGACCCGCAGCACGGCCGAGGAGGTCAGCGAGGCGGACTACCCGGCGCGGTGGCAGGGCAGCACGCAGGGACTCACCTTCCCCATCCGCTACCACTTCGAGCCCGGTGCGGCGGAGGACGGGCTCACCATCGACCTGCCGGTGGCCACGCTCAACCAGGTCGACGACGCCGACTTCTCCTGGAACGTCCCCGGCCTGCGTCACGAGCTGGTCACCGCCCTGGTGCGCAGCCTGCCCAAGAACCTGCGGGTCAGCCTGGTGCCGGCCCCCGACAAGGCGCGCCAGTTCCTCGCCGAGGTGCCGGCCGGGCAGGAGCCGCTGCTCGACGCCCTCGAGCGCTGGGTCCGCTCGACCGTCGGTGTGGTGGTCCCGCGCGACGCCTGGGACTGGGCCAAGGTCGCCGAGCACCTGCGCCCCACCTACCGGGTGCTGGGCGACGACGGCCAGGAGCAGGCCCGGGGCAAGGACCTCACCGCGCTGAAGGCCCCGCTGCGCGCCGAGCTCGACCAGGCCCTCGCCGGCGCCGCCGACGACTCCGGGCTGACCAGCAGCGGGCAGACCACCTGGACCTTCGGCGTGCTCGAGGACGAGGTGGTCCAGCGCCGCGCCGGTCACGAGGTGCGGGCCTTCCCGGCCCTCGCCGACGAGGGGCGCACCATCGCGCTGATCGTGCTGGCCTCGGCCGAGGAGGCCGAGGCCCACCACCGCCTGGGCGTACGCCGCCTGCTCCGCCTCGAGGTCGACCGCCGGCACCCCGGCCTGGCCGGGCGGGTGCTGGACGGCCTCGGCAACGCCCAGAAGCTCGGCCTGGCCGGCTCGCCCTACCCCACGGTGGCGGCCCTGCTGGACGACGCCCTCGACGGCGTGCTGGGCGAGCTCGCGGACGCGGCCGTCGGTCGTACCGGGGTGCGGGACGAGACCGCCTTCGACGCCCTCGTGGACGAGACCGGCGACCCCCGGCCCGCCCTGGCCGCGGTCGTGGCCGACGTGGTGGACCTCCTCGACCGGTGGCGTGCGGCCGAGAAGGCGCTCGGCGGGCGCGCCGAGATGGCCGAGCTGCCGGCGCTGACCGACCTGCAGGCCCAGCTGGCCGGCCTGGTGCACGTCGCGGGGCCCCAGGGAGGTTTCCTGGCCGAGGCCGGTCCGGCCCGCCTGCGCCGCTACCGCGCCTACCTCGGCGCCGTCGTCGCCCGCCGCGAGCTGCTCACCGAGCCGGGTGGTCCCTCCCGCGACCGCCAGGTCGCGGGAGGCATCGTCGACGTGCAGGGCACCTGGCGCCACGCGGTCGCCGCGCTTCCGCCCGGGCGCCCCCCCGGGGTCCGGCTGCGCCGTGCCCGCTGGATGCTCGAGGAGCTGCGGGTCTCGCTGTGGGCGCAGCGCCTCGGCACCGACGGCCCGGTCAGCGAGCAGCGCGTCCGCAAGGTGCTCGAGGCCTGAACGGTCCGGGTGGGTCGTAGCGTGGGGACGGTGAGCGAGCAGACCCCCCGGCCCCCGCGGCGCCCGACGCCGAGGACCGGCCACTTCTTCGAGTCCGCCGCCGGCGGCGTGGACCCGGCCGCGGTCACCGAGGCCGCCGACCGCGCGGCGCACCTGCTGGTCCGCGGTGCGCGCAGCAGCGACGACCGTGCGGTGGGGGACCGGCTGCTCCACCTCGCGGACAGCGAGGGCATCGAGGCCATCGCCGAGCTCTGGTCGGGCTCGCCCGCCGACTCCCTGGCCGGCTGCCTGTGGCGGCTGTACCTGCTCCGCTCGTGGGTGCATGCCGACCCCTCCCGGGTCGCGCAGGAGTTCGAGGCCGGGCGTGGCGGGGCCCAGGTGGCGCGGGTGGTGGCCGGGGTCGCCGACCCGCCCGGGCCCGACGCCCTCCGTGCGATGGTCGACGAGGTGCTGCGCGGGATCGCCGAGCGCGACTTCGCCGACGTGCTGCTGCGGGCCGCTGCCTTCGCCCGCGTGGTCGCCACCGGTCGCGCCGCGCTCGAGGACCGTGAGGCCGCCGGCGTGCGGCGGATGCTGCTGCTCTCCGAGCAGCTCGAGGCCGGCGGCCACGCCGAGCTGGCGCACCGGCTGGCCTGAGGCGTCCGGGCGCCGGCACGACGGTGCCCCGATCGTGGTCACCCGGCGGGCCTGGGTTGCGCACGCCGTTCACCGGCCTAGACTCGGCCACCGGAGCACGCCGGGCTGCGGCAGCCCCGGGTCCCAACTAAAGCCGCTACGAGCGGCCACGCGCCGTGAGGCGCTCCCAGCCCGGCGTGCTCCACCACTCGGGACGTGCCGAAGGTCCGAGGTCCTGGTCCGCGGTGGGTAGCATGACCGCGCCCGGGAGCCCGACGACCAGCAGGAGTGTGGATGAGCGTGCACCGCCGCGGTCCTCGCCCCCGGGCCGCCGCCGCTGCGCTCGCCGCCATCGCCGTCCTGACGACCACCGCCTGCCAGGCCGGACCCGCCCCGGACGAGGGCCCGGACGCGACCGGTGGCAGCGCCAGCCCGACGGAACCGGTGCCCGCGTTCGAGCAGGTCGAGCTGACCTTCGGCGTCTTCGGCCCGGACGCGGAGACCGCCTCCTTCGAGCGGGTCGTCGCGTCCTACAACGCCGGGGCGACCGCCACCACGGTGCGGCTGCGCACCTACCCCGACCGGGGCGCGCTGCTGGACGACCTCGGCACCCCCGACGCCCCCGACGCGTACCTCGCCTCGCGTCAGGACCTCGACCAGATCGTCGGGGAGGGATGGAACACCCCGTTGCTGGAGCTGCTCGACGAACGCGGCGTCGACTACGGCGACGGGTACTCCCGCGACGCCCTGCTCTCCTTCTCCGTCGACGACGACCTGCAGTGCATGCCGTACGGCATCTCGCCCACCGTCGTCTACTACAACACCGACCTGATCGACTTCGAGGACATGCGTGAGCGGGGCCTGCCGGCCCCGCCGACCGACCTGCGCGGCTGGAACCTCGAGATGTTCGCCGCCGCGGCCGCGGAGGCCACCCGTCCCCGGCTCCGCACGCGGGGCGTCCACGTCGAGCCGACCCTGCGGGGGCTCGCGCCCTTCGTCTACTCCGGCGCGGGCCAGCTCTACGACGACGAGGACGAGCCGACCTCGCTCGCCCTGGCCGACGACGACGCCCAGGAGGCCCTGAC
The DNA here is from genome assembly GCA_046595185.1 of Nocardioides sp. Lineage (GTDB taxonomy): Bacteria > Actinomycetota > Actinomycetes > Propionibacteriales > Nocardioidaceae > Nocardioides. The sequence continues at coordinate 6,127 of JBKJPE010000011.1, read as the reverse complement.
CGACACCCTCGGGCTGCTGCGCAACCCCCTGGTCACCCTGACCGGGCGTCAGCTCCGCCAGGCCGGTGCGCTGGCGTGGTTCGAGCGAGGCCGGCTCGGGATGGTCACCGGCACCCGGTCCCTGACCCCGCAGCTGCGCGACGTGGACGGTCTCGACTTCGACGTCATGCCGATGCCGCTGATCGACGACCAGGTCAGCGTCGGTGACATGACCGGGCTCTGCATCTCCTCCGACAACGAGAACCTCGCCCGCACCGCCGACGTGCTGGTCTCGCTGATCGACGACGAGGCAGTGGCCGAGGTCGCCGCCGAGGGCTACCTGGTGCCGGCCAACCTGGAGGTCGCGCTGACCGACAAGTTCCTGCAGCCGTTGCAGATGCCGCGCAACGCCAACATCTTCAACACCAGCGTCCGCGACCTCGTGGTCGACGACCTGCTCGACCCCTCCAGCCCCCTGTCGCAGGCCGTGCTGCCCGCGGTGCGTGACCTCTTCACCGCCCCGGTCCTCGACGACCTGGACCAGCGGACCACGCTGATCGACACCGTCTCGCGCAGCGTGCTGGACCCCGACTACCCGCCGGCCCCCGCATCGCCGTCCGAGCAGCCCTCGGAGAGCGGAACGCCCTAGGACTCCGCGGCCGGTGGCGGGTCGGCCTCCGGGGCCACGTCGTCGGCAACCGCGTCGGCCTCCTCGTCCGCCTGGAGGATCGCGCGCACCAGCACGGGGCCGACCAGGGCGGACTGCCAGCTGCGCGCGCCGTACGCGGTGAGCCGGGCCACGACCTCGTCGAGCAGGTCGCCGGGCTCGCGGGTCGCCGGCGGCGTCCAGAGGGTGCGTCGCAGGAAGTCGGGGGTCAGCAGGTTCTCCGCCGGCACCCGGCGCTCCTCCGACAGCACGGCCAGCTCCTCGCGGGCCAGGCGCAGCCGCGCCGCCGCCACGGGGTCGCGCTCGGCCCAGGCACGGGCGGTGGGCGGGCCGTCGGTGCGCTGGGTGCGGGCGGGCAGCTCGTCCTCGGGCAGCGCGGCGGCCCGCTGCAGGGCCTCGACCCAGCGGGCGGCGTACCGGTCGGCGCCGCGGCCGTGGAAGCCGGGGGTGCGCATCAGGGCGTCGCGGTCGGTCGGCTGCGTGGTCGCGGCGGCCACGATCGCGGCGTCGGGCACGATCCGGCCCGGCGTCACGTCGCGCCGCGCGGCGATCTCGTCGCGGGTCTCCCAGAGCTCGCGCGCTGCGGCCAGGCTGCGACGCCCCCGGACGCGGTGCAGTCCACCGGTACGACGCCACGCCTCCTGGCGCACGGTCGGCTCGAAGGACAGCAGGTGGTCGAACTCCTGGCGTGCCCAGCCGTCCTTGCCCTGCTCGACGAGCTCGGCGAGCAGCACCTCGCGCAGCTCGAGCAGGACCTCCACGTCGAGCGCGGCGTACTCCAGCCAGGGCTTCGGCAGCGGGCGGGTGGACCAGTCGACCGCCGAGTGCTCCTTCTTGAGCCGGTGGCCGAGCAGCGTCTCGACCAGCGTCGCCAGCCCGACCCGCGGGTAGCCCAGCAACCGGCCGGCCAGCTCGGTGTCGAACAGCGAGGTGGGGCGCAGCCCGATGTCGGCCAGGCACGGGAGGTCCTGGGAGGCGGCGTGCAGGATCCACTCCGCGTCGCCGATGGCCTCGGCGAGCGGGGCCATCGAGCCGAACGCGATCGGGTCGACCAGCGCCGAGCCGGAGCCCTCGCGACGCAGCTGGACCAGGTAGGCGCGGTTGGAGTAGCGGTAGCCCGACGCCCGCTCCGCGTCGAGCGCGACCGGCCCGGTGCCGGCGGCCACCCGTGCGCAGACCTCGGCCAGACCGGCCTCGGTGTCGGTGACCTCGGGGAGGCCGTCGCGCAGGGTCAGCAGCGCGGCCGGCTCGACCTCGTCCACGGCGGACCCGTCGGAGGCGTCCGGCGGCCCGGGGCCGGCGGGGGTGTCGGCCTGGGTGTCGGCGGGGGTGTCGGCGGCCATCAGGCCCCGTGACCGCGCTGCCCGCGACGGCTCGGCATCGCCGTGACGCCGTCGGGGACGGGCTCCAGACCGGCGGCGGTGCACAGCAGCTGACCCCAGGCGCCGACGTGGTCGCCCACCCGGGCGGGGTCGACCGGCGTCCAGGATGCCCGGATCTCGACCTGGGCGGTGCCCAGCTCGTCGGCCATCCCGCCGAAGCTCTCGGAGGCGACCCTGGTCACGGTGCCCGACGGTGCGACGTGCTCGGCGCCGTGGTCGGCGAGCGCGTCGGTCAACCAGCTCCACACGACGTCGGCCAGCACGGGATCGGTGATCAGCTCGGGGTCGAGGTCGGCGCGCACGTAGGCCACGCACCGGAACTCTCCCTCCCAGGCGACGTTGCCGTCGGGGTCGTGGAGCAGGATGATCCGGCCCGTACCGACCTCCTCGTCGTCGACGTCGACGCCACCGGTCAGGGCCGCGGCGAAGGGCGCGATGCGTTGCGGGGCGGGCATCTCCTCGACGAGCACCTCGGGGCGCAGCCGGGCGGCGCGCATCGCCGCCACCGCGTCGGCGAAGGCGCGGGGCACCGTGCCCGTGCCCGTGTGCGCCTCCGGTCGGACCACCATGGCCGCCACCCTAGGAGGTACGGCGCCGAACAGATGTGCGAACACGCCGACTTGCCTGTCACGCTGGTGCCATGAGCACCCCCGCACCCCACCCCGGGCTCGCCGAGAGCGCGTTCCTCGCCGCCGTGCGCGGCGAGCCGGTCCCGCACACCCCGGTGTGGTTCATGCGCCAGGCCGGTCGGTCGCTGCCCGAGTACCGCAAGCTGCGGGAGGGCATCGCCATGCTCGACGCGTGCTCGCGGCCCGAGACGGTCGTCGAGATCACGTTGCAACCGGTACGCCGCTACGGCGTGGACGCGGCCATCTTCTTCTCCGACATCGTGCTGCCGCTCAAGGCCGTCGGCGTCGACCTCGACATCGTGCCGGGCGTCGGGCCCGTGGTGGCGAAGCCGGTACGCACCCTCGAGGACGTCGCCGCGATCCCGGACCTGGCGCCCGAGCACGTCGACTTCGTCACCGAGTCGGTCCGCACGCTGACCGGGGAGCTCGGTGCCACACCGCTCATCGGCTTCGCCGGGGCGCCCTTCACGGTGGCCTCGTACCTCGTCGAGGGCGGACCATCGAAGGAGCAGGCGCTCACCAAGTCGCTGATGTTCTCCCAGCCCGACGTGTGGGCCGCCCTGATGGACAAGATCGCCCAGGTCTCCGCTGCCTACCTCCGGGTGCAGATCGACGCCGGCGCCAGCGCGGTGCAGCTCTTCGACTCCTGGGCCGGGTCGCTGACCCCGACCGACTACCGCGAGCACGTGATGCCCTGGTCGCAGCGGGTGCTGGCCTCGGTCACCGACGTCCCCCGCATCCACTTCGGCGTCGGCACCACCAACCTGCTCGGGCTGATGGGCGACGCCGGGGCCGACGTGGTGGGCGTCGACTGGCGCACCCCGATGGCCGACGGCATCGCCCGTGCGGGCGGCCGCGCGGTGCAGGGCAACCTCGACCCCACGCTCGTCTTCGCTCCGACCGAGCTGATGACCGCCCGCGCCGACGAGGTCATCGCGGCCGGGCGAGCTGCCCCGGGCCACGTCTTCAACCTCGGCCACGGCGTGCTGCCGGCCACCGACCCCGATCAGCTGGCCCGGCTCACCGACCACGTCCACGCGTACCCGCTGGACTGACCGGGCCGGGCCCAGCGGCCGGCTCGGCTGCCGGGCTCAGCTGCTGGGCGGGACCGCCCGGGTGCCGCGGGTCCGGGTGGTCACCTTCGGCGTGCTCGCCGCAGGCTCGGCGGGCTCCACAGGCTGCGCGGGCTCGGCGGTCCGGGCCGGCTGGGCGGCCTTGCGGCTCCGCGTCTTCTTGACCGGCGCCGGGGGAGCCTCGGGCGGGGTGGTCGCGGCGGCCTCGGCGGCCGCCCCCTCGACGATCTGCTCGGGTGCGGGAGCAGCGGTCTTGCGGGCGCCGGAGCGCTTGCGGGACGGGGTCTTGCGCACCTGGGCCTCGGCGCGGACGCGGACCATGGGCGCGGAGCCGGTCGACTGCTCGACCTCGAGGTCGGGCTGGGCCCGGACCAGGGCGATGAGCTTGGAGAAGCCGTAGTTGCGCGAGTCGAACGAGGCGTGCCGCGTGGTCAGGAACGACCCGACCGCCCCGAGGTGGGCCCAGCCGTCGTCGTTGGAGGTGGCCTCGACCGCGGAGGTCAGCAGCGGCCCGACCTCGGGCAGCGCCGGAACGTCCTCGCCCGGGGTGTCGGCCTCGTCGGTGTCGGGCTCCCCGCCACCCTCCTCGTCGTGGCCGAGGACCTCGAGGTAGATGAACTTGTCGCAGGCGGCCACCAGCGACTGGGGCGTACGGCGCCGGCCCAGGCCGTAGACGGTGCGCCCGGACTCGCGCAGCCGGGTGACCAGGCGCGTGAAGTCGCTGTCGCTGGAGACGATGGCGAAGGCGTCGAGGTTGCCCGTGTAGAGCAGGTCCATCGCGTCGATGATCAGCGCGGAGTCGGTGGAGTTCTTGCCGGTCGTGTACGCGAACTGCTGCAGCGGGGAGATCGCGTTGCGGTTCAGCTCGTCCTTCCACCCGTTGAGCCGGGGCGTGGTCCAGTCGCCGTAGGCCCGCTTCACCGTGGGGACCCCATAGCGCGCCACCTCCTCCAGCAGGGCACCGGCATGGCGGTGGCTGGTGTTGTCGGCATCGATCAGGACGGCCAGGCGGGGAGTGTCGCTCACCCGCCCGAGCCTGCCACGGACAGGCCCCGCCGCGCCTCCCGGGCCCGGCGGCGGTGGTCGAGGAGCGAGCGCAGCGTCGGTGGTCGAGGGGCGAGCGCAGCGAGCGTCTCGAGACCCTGCCGCCCGGGCCGGGGGTCTCGAGGCTCGGGCCTGGGGGCCCTCGCACCTCGACCAACGGCGTGACCGGTGGTCGAGGAGCGAGCGCAGCGAGCGTCTCGAGACCCTTCCGCTATAAACCGGTCTAGGTGCGGTGGTGGAAGGTGACTTTGTTGTCGGGTTGGGTGGCCATCTCATAGGTGGGGTCGTGGGCGCGGGCGTGGTGGTGGGGACACAGCAGGCGGCCGTGTTTGAGGTCGGTCTTCCCGCCGTCGACCCAGCGTTTGTTGTGGTGGGCGTGGCACAGCCCTGGGGGCCAGTCGCAACCTTGGGTGGTGCAGGACTTGTCCCGCACGCCCATCGCGATTCTCTGGATCGCTGAGTAGCAGCGTTGGGATCTGCCGGCGTCGAGGACCTGTCCGTGACCGTCGAGGACGAGGGGGATGATCTGGGCCTCGCAGGCCAGGCGACGCAGCTGGGTGATCGACATCTGCGCACCGGTGTCCAATGTGGCGACACCGGTGCCCTCTTTGAGGTTGTCGAGGGTGGTGGTGACCACCACGGTCCCGGAGAACCCGCCCATCTTCGGCACGCCCTGGCGGGGGTAGGTCTCGATGAGCTCGCAGAACGCCTCCCCCATCCGTTGGGCCGAGGGGCGGCCCTTGACCCAGGTCTTCCTCTCCCCGGTGTCCTGATCGGTGGTGGCGTTGGTGTGGCCGGGTGAGGCGAACGCGAGGAGCAGCTTGTGCAGCATCTGTCCTTGGGCGGTGGGGACGCTGAACCGGCCGTGGGCGGTGCCGTGGGCATCGAAGGACATCGTGAGGCGTCGTTTCTGCGCCGCGCGGGCCTCGGCGGCCTCGAGGCGTTTGCGGTCGATCTCTTCGCCGACCTCGGGGGCGATCAGGGTCAACACGTGCGCCCCGAGGGTGGCGAGCTCTTTCGGGTCGAAGTCGGTGGCGTAGCCGACCAGGACCTCCTCGGCCTGGGTCACCAGGTCGGTGTCGAGGTCGGTGGGGAGGTCCTCGAGGGCGGTGACGACGACCCGGACCTGCTCGGGGTTCATGGCCCCGGTGGCCAGGGCGTGACGGACCCGGTGCCACCGGGTCTCCAGGGCGGTGCCGAGCCTGACCTGGGCGGCGCAGGTGTTCTTGCGTTGGTGGGTGGCGTTCGCGGCCCAGACACCGGTGGAGGTGCACCCGGTCGCAGCGCCGACACCGACCTGCTCGGCGTGGGCCAGCACGGCGTACTCATACGCCGCGAGCCGCGACTTCAGCT
>JBKJPE010000185.1:0-16289 GCA_046595185.1 Nocardioides sp. | reverse complement strand
CTCCGACATGGCCCCCCAGTAGACCTTCGCGACCTCCCAGGCCTCGCCGAGGTCGCGGCGGTAGGACGGCAGGGCCGCCAACGACACGGCGTAGCTGCCGTCCCGGTGGGCCTGGATGGGGTCCGGGAGCCCGTAACCGCCGAACTGGTCGTAGGTCACCAGCACCTGGGGACGGACCTCGCGCAGCACGGCCACGAGGTGGTCGGCGGCCTCCGTCAGGTCGGCGTTCCAGAAGGCCCGCTCGTCCGTCTCGTCGGCCGGCACGGCGTGACCGTCGGTGTGCCACTGCATCCCGGAGTCGCGGTAGGTGCCGAAGCCGCCGAGGTAGCGGTGGTCGGTGACCCCGAGCTCGGCCATCGCCGCGGCCAGCTCGCCACGCCGGTGCTCGCCCAGGCCCCCGTCGCGGTGGTCGGCCAGGTGCTCCAGCCCGGGCACCAGGATCTCGCCCATCTCGCCGCCGGTGCAGGTCACCAGGGTCACCCCGCGACCCTCCGCGGCGTAGCGCGCCATCGTCGCTCCCTGCCCGATCGTCTCGTCGTCGGGGTGGGCGTGCACCAGCAGGAGCCGGTGGGAGGGGACGTCGCTCATGTCGCCCAGCCTAGTGAGGACCCCCGCCACCCCCACCCGGGCGTGAGACCCGCCGCGGCGCGGTGGGCAGGGGCGGCGCGGGCGGGGGTGGCAGCACGGGTACGGCCGTCGGCACCGGCCCGTCCTCCTCCCACCAGCCGTCGTGCTCGTCCACCAGGACCTCCACGACGACGGAGGGCGCGTCGGTGAGGACGGCCCAGGGGTGGTCCTCGTCGTCGTCCTCGCCCGCGAGGCGCTCCCGGACCACCCGGGCCACGAACCCGTCAGCGGAGAGCCGCCGGGCCACCGCCCGGGCGTGGTCCTCCTCGAAGAGCACCGCGCGCCGGGCGCCGTCGGCCGGGGCCGGGCCGCCGGAGAGCAGCGCACCCAGCGCCGGGAGGAACGGACGGTCCGGTCCCAGCCAGTCCAGCTCCGCGAGGCCGGCGGCATCGACCCAGCGCAGCAGGTCGTGCTCGCGGACCTCGGGCTCGCCCCCCACCAGCACGGCGGTCGCCACGGCCAGCTCCAGGTCGTCCCCCACCGGCACCCTGCCCGGCAGCCACCCGGTGACCTCCACGTCGACGCCGAGCTCCTCGACCAGCTCCCGCGCGACGGCCGCGGCCGGCGGCTCGCCCGGTTCGACCTTCCCGCCCGGGACCTCCCAGCGTCCGGCGGCCGCCGGCGGCGCGGTGCGGCGCGCGGCCAGGACCCGGCCCTCCCGCAGGACCGCCGCCCCCACCACCAGCCGTCTCGCCACGGACGCCGACCCTAGGTCACGCGCCCGCGTGACAGGGTGCCGTGGTGCCCACCACCCCGTCCGCGCCGCTCCCGGCTCCCCCGCCCGTCCCGGCGCCGGCCGGCCCCGGGACGGTCCCGGTCGGGCCGGCCGCGGCGTTCGTGGTGGTCTGGTCGTCGGGTTACATCCTCGGGCCGGCCGCGGTCGACGCGGCCGGTCCGCTGACCGTCCTGGCCTACCGCTTCGTGCTGGCCGCGCTGCTGGCCGGGACGCTCGCCCGCTGGCTGCGGGGTCCGCTGCACGTCGCCCGTCCGGTGCTCCTGCGCGTGGCCGGGGTGGGGCTGATGATGAACGCGGTGCAGTTCGGGCTGATGTACCTCGCCTTCGACGCCGGCCTCGGGCCGACGCTGGGGGCGCTGCTGCACTCCCTCTCCCCCGTGCTGACCGTGCTGCTCGCCGGCGTCCTGCTCGAGGAGCGGGTCGGGGCCGTGCAGGTCGTCGGGTTCGTGCTGGGGGTGGCCGGCGTCCTGGTCGTGCTCGGCCCGGACGTCGAGGGCGCCGGCGGCCCGCTCGGTCTCGGCCTGGGCGTGGTCGCCACGCTGGCCCTCAGCCTGGGCACCCTGGGCCAACGCTGGCTCGGCGGCACCGAGCGGGGCCTGGACCCGCTGTGGTCCCTGGCGCTGCAGCTGGCCGTCTCGGCCCCGCCGATGTTCGTGCTCGCCCTGGTCCTGGAGGGACCGTGGCCGGTCGTCGACGTGTCCCAGGCCGTCCTCACCGTCGTGCTCCTGGCGGTGGTGAACTCCGTCCTGGGCCTGTTCCTGCTCGGCGCGGTGGTGCGCCGCGGCGGCGCCGGCGCCTCCTCCAGCGTGTTCTTCCTCAGCCCGCCGGTGACGGCGGTGATGGCCTGGGTCGCCTTCGGCGACGTGCTCGGCCCGCGTCAGCTCGCCGGGCTGCTCCTGGCCAGCCTGGGCGTCGCGATCGCCCTCCGCGGGGGTTTAACGTCGCGCTCATGACCCCGGACGCCGCACCCGACCGCCGGCTCCACCTGACCCGGGACGAGGAGGACCCGGACGCGATCGAGGCCCTGGCCGAGCGCGCCCGCGTCGCCGGGGGCGGACGCGTGCCGCTCGCCTCGTTCGTCGACGACCTCGGGCGGCGTGCCCGGCGTACGCCGCTCTCGGTGCTCCCCCTGCGCGGCGTGCACCGGGCCTGGACCTGGGACGCCGTGGACCGGCGCGACCGGCGCTGGTGGCCCCAGGGGGTGACCACCGACGCCGACGCAGGGCATGCCGGGCAGGTCCCGGACCGGCGCCTGGTCGCCGTGGCGTGGTACGCCAAGCACCGCCCCGGCGAGCCCGGCGAGCCCGCCCAGGGGCAGGGCGTCCGCGTGGCCGTGCTCGACCCCGCACGCCGACGCTACGAGCACGTCCTGGTCGTCGTGGCCCGCGGCGCCGGCGCGCAGGCCGCGGGGCGGCCCCTGGTGGCGCACGCCGGCGGCCTGGCCTGGGCCGGGTCGTGGCTGCACGTGGCGGCGACCAGGCGGGGCTTCGCCAGCTGCCACCTCGACGACCTGGTCGCGCTGCCCGCGGGACCGCTGCGCGACGCCCACTTCGGCTACCGCTACGTGCTGCCCGTGCGCCTGGCCCACCGCGCCGGGGCCGAGGACGGCACCGAGCCGCTGCGCTACTCCTTCTTCTCCACCACCCCCGCCGGAGCCGGCCGGGCGCGCAGCCTGCTGGTCGGCGAGTACGCCCGTGGGCGCCAGACCCGCCGCCTGGCCCGCTTCGCCCTCGGCGACGACGGCCTCCCGGTCCTCGGCCCCGACGGACGCGCACACCCGGTCCTGGGCGAGGGCGTGGCGCAGATGCAGGGTGTGGTCGACCTCGGCGACCGTCTCGTCGCGACCGCCTCGCACGGTCCGTGGGGCCCCGGCTCGGTGTGGTCCGGTCAGCCCGGGGCTCTGCGGGAGCGGCGACGGGCGCTGCCGATGGGGCCCGAGGACCTGTCGCACGACCCCGGCACGGGCCTGCTCTGGTCGGCCACCGAGCACCCCCGCCGCCGCTGGGTCGTGGCGATGCGCGCCGAGCGTCTCTAGGAGCTCCGGGGCGCCAGGGCGAGCTGCCGGGACTGCGCGACCAGGCGGTCCGCCGAGTCCCAGACCTCGCAGTCCTCCTCGAACATGCCGCCGGCCAGGTTGCGCGTGGCGTGACGCAGGCGCAGCCACCCCGGCTCGGGCCGGGCGCGGACGTGCGCGGTCAGCTCCAGGGTGGGCGCCCACCCGGGCATGCCCAGGCAGAACGTGACCGGTGGGAGGGCGTCGACCGCGCTGAGCAGCGCGAGCACGTCGGGCTCGCGTTCGCCCTCGAGGCGGAACCAGGCGCTGATCTCGCCGCGTCCGCTCGGTCGGCCCACCGCCCACCCGGCCTGGTCGCGCGGGATCCGCAGGTCGAAGCGGCTCATCAGCCGCGGCGCGCTACGGGATCCCTCCGGGGCGACGTCGGTCGCGGTCACGCAGTCCTCGGGGGGCGGGAGCACCAGCGGCTCGGCCGTGGTCCGCACGTCCCCGGCCGTACGGTCGAGGTCGCCGCAGGTGGCCAGCGCGGTCACCCGGACCAGCTCCTGGCCGTCGACGTCCTGCACCAGCTCCGCTGCGGCGGTCGCCGTCGCCCGGCCCCGGCGGCGCACCCGCACCCGCACCCGCGCCGGTCCCGGCGTCGAGGCCGAGACGTAGTACGCGCTGGTGCTGAGGGGGTCCGGTGTGGCGGGCAGCTCCTCGACCAGGGCACGCCCGAGGACCGCCAGCAGGTAGCCCCCGTTGAGCCCTCCGCCGACGGTCCAGCCCTCGTGCAGCTCGACCGACCAGACGCCGCCGCCCAGGGGGGCGACGGCGGTCTGCTCGTCGAAGGGTGAGGTCAGGGTGTCGAGCCGGCGTCGACGGTCGTGCACAGTGGGACGAAGCCGAGCCCGGTGAGCTCGTCGAGCACCGCAGCGTCCTCGTAGAGGAGCGGGTCGGCGAGAAGGTCCTCGAGCAGCAGCACGGTGCCGTCGGCGAGCGGGAACTCGTCGGTGGCGCAGGCGATCACGGGCTCGGTCGGCGGGGCCGGCTGGGTCGGCGCGGTGCCGGGCTCCGGGGCCGGCTCGGTCCCGGGCTCCGGGGCGGGCTCGGTCCCGGGCTCCGGGGCCGGCTGGGTCCCGGGCCCGGGGGTCGGCTCGATGCCGGTGTCCCCGCCGCCCTCGCCGCCGCCGGGCGCCGGTGTCGGCGCAGTGCCCCCGCCGACGACGTTCTCGCCCGTGCTGTCGAGGTCCGGGGCGTCGTCGGCGCCCTGGCGGACGGTCTTCCCCGACGAGGTCCGGTCGCGGTCCGCACGGTCACGGTCCCCACCGCGGGGGGCTGCGCCCGCCGCGGCCGCCTCGCGCTCGTCGGCGACCCTCTGCTGGTCGGCGACCTCCTGGGCCTGCCCGGTCAGCGGCGCAGCGCCGTCGGGGGTGGCGGTGGTCGAGCCGCCGCCGACCTGGACGGTGCTGACGGCCGGGACGATCGTCGCGGGCCGGCCCTCGGCGTAGGCCTCGCGGAGCGCGAGGACCGTGGCGACGTAGGAGTCGCTGCGGTTGTAGGTCAGGACCGCGGACTCGCGTCCGGCGTCGGTCGAGAGGTCCTCACCGTCGCCGCAGAGGTAGACCGCGGCAGCGAGGGCGGCGTCGTCGACGTCCTGGGGGTTGCGCTCCCCGTCCCCGTCGGCGTCGACACCGACGACCGACCAGGTCGTGGGGATGAACTGCATGGGCCCGACGGCGCGGTCGAAGACGCGGTCGCCGTCGAGTGCACCGGCGTCGCTGTCGGTGATCTGGCGGGTGCCGTCTCCGCCGGTCAGCGCCACCCCGATGATGGCCGGCTCCGCGACCCCGCGGGCGGAGAGGGCACCGCCACCGACGCGACCGTGGTCGGACTCGACCCGTCCGATCGCGGCGAGCAGCTCCCAGTCCAGGGCGCAGCTGGGCATGGCCTCGTCGATGACGGCAGCGGCGCGCTGGTAGGCCGCCAGGGCGGGGGCGGGGATGTCGGTGAGGTCGGCCTCGCCCGGGGCGCTGATGGCGGCGACGGTGCGCGCGGAGTCCCGGCCGGCCAGCGCGCGTGCGGCGCGCTCCACGGCGGGCTTCGCCGCGCTCAGGGTCGCCGGCTGCGGCAGCTCGGTCGGCGCGGCCCAGTAGTCGGTGCTCGCGGTGCCTGCCGTGTCCGCAGCGGGTGCGGCAGCCGGGACCACGGTCACGGTGTCCGCTCCCACCTGGCTGGTGGCGGTCACGACGACGACGGCCCCGCCCACGGCGGCCACGGCGAGACGCCGTAGCCGCAGGGTGACGTGACCGGGGAAGCGGTTCGAGGAGCTCGAGCCGCCGGGCGTGCGCTTCATGGGTACATCCTGACGTGGGAGCGAGACAAGCGCCAGGTTTCGGGGGTTTCCGAGACGCAGATCAGCAGAATCATCGGCAGGCACCCGGTCCAGGTTGAGTCCCTGGGCGGATGCCTGCCGAGTGATCTAGAACAGTGTCGCCGACGATCATGAGAGCGCCGGCGTCAGGGTGCGCACGCTCAGCGTCGGACCTTGCCGAGCAGGCCGCGCACCCCCCGCCCGATGGCGGCGTCCTTGCTGGACCCGCCGGTGGTGCCACCGGGTGCGGCGCCGGTGGTGGGTCGTGCGGTGGTCCCGGTGCGGCGTCCGCCGCCGAGGACCCGGCTGGCGATCTGGCTGATGGCACTCATGGTGGTGCTCCCTCCGTATGGAACCCCCCATCGGAGCGCTCGCTGCGCCTCGCCGACACACCCCCAGGGGCCAGACCTCGAGGATCGGCGGGACAAGGACGTGCTGCACCGGCCCGGCCGGGCTCGCAGGTCCCGACCGGGCCGGTGGATCGTGGGGTGGCTCAGCCCTGGAGGGCGGCGTCCAGGGTGATCTCGACACCGGTCAGTGCCTTGCTGACCGGGCAACCGGTCTTGGCGGCCTCGGCGGCCTGGGTGAAGCCGGCCTCGTCGAGGCCCTCGACCTCGCCGCGGACCGTGAGGGTGATCCCGGTGAGACGGAACCCGCCGTCGCCCGAGTCCGGGCCGAGCGACACGTCGGCCTTGACGTCCAGCGACCGCGGGGTGCCGCCGGCCTGGGCGATGAACGCCGAGAGCTGCATGGCGTAACAGGAGGAGTGCGCTGCGGCGATGAGCTCCTCGGGGCTGGTGGTGCCGCCGGCCTCGTCGGCCGCGCGCTTGGGGAAGGACACGTCGTAGGTGCCGACCTTGGAGCTGGAGAGCTCGACCTGGCCGGACCCGTCCTCGAGCCCGCCGTTCCAGGCCGTGCGTGCGGTGCGTGTAGGCATCCTGTTCACTCCTTCGTAAGGTATCGTGTGCGCAAGACAGTAGCGGACGATTGAATGCTGCACCACCACCGGGAGCGTGCCATGGCGGACGGACCGACGGCCGGTCTCGAGTCGATGCTGTGCTTCGACCTCTACGCCGCCTCCCGTGCGCTGACGGCGGCCTACCGCCCGGTCCTGGCCGACCACGCCCTGACGTACCCCCAGTACCTCGTGCTGGTGGCGCTGTGGCAGGCCGACGACGTGCAGATCAAGGACCTCGCTGCGACCCTCCGTCTCGACCACGCCACCTTGACCCCGCTGCTGCGCCGCCTCGAGGACCGCGGGCTGCTCAACCGCGTGCGCTCGACCGAGGACGGTCGCGCCGTGCGGGTCGCGTTGACCGCCGCCGGGGACCGGCTGCGCACGATCGTCGACGACGTGCACTGCGCGATCATCGAGGCGGTCGGGCTCGACGCGGACGAGCGAGGGTCGGTGCAGGACGCCCTGCAGCGCCTGATGGCCAACCTCGCTGCACAGCCGCCTGCTCAGCCGGCCGTTCAGCCAGCCGGGCAGCGCGGGTAGAGCCCCCGCGTCGGGTACAGCGGCGGGGAGGCGTACCCGGTCGGGTCGGTGAAGCGGCACCCGTACGCCGGGTCGGCGACCGTCGCCCGGGTCAGCACGTCGTCGCCGGCCGGCCGGTCGGCGTAGGAACGGCCGCCACCGAGGCCGTTGCCGCGGCCCCGCCGTGACTCCACCCAGTCGGTCAGGTCGTCCCAGGCGGCACCGACCTCGACGGGGGTGAACTCGCAGTGGCCCGCGGCCCGGACGGCCCGCTGGACCAGCAGGTCCGAGCGGCCCGCCGCCCGGACCTCGCGGGCGTAGACCTGCTCCATCGAGAACGGCACGAACAGGTCGCCGAGCCCGTGGAGGGTCAGCACCGGCACCCGGGGCTCGCCGTCGATCCGCGGGACCGCGGTCAGCAGGTCGGTGCGCCGAGAGACCGGGTCGGTCGGCGCCACCCGACGCACGAGCGCGTCGAGGTCGACCGGGGCGTCCGGGGTGTAGTCGGTGCCGACGTTGGTGGCCAGCCGCCCGGCGTTCCGGGCCAGCCGACCCCCGTCGTCAGGGGTGTAGAGAGTGAAGAGGAAGTCCTTCCAGACCGCGAAGGCCGGGTCCGAGCCCGGCCGCGGACCGCCGCTCCGCTCGGTGGTCACCGCCCGCAGCTGCCGACCGCGCTCGTTCGTCAGCGGCTGTCCGGGCGCGAGGCCGGCGAGGCCCAGGCGCTCCTGGATCACCGGGACGTCGTCGATCAGGTAGTCGGCGGGCGCCGGGTAGACCTCCCGGTCGGCCAGCGTCTGCGCCACCAGGTTGTAGTCGAGGAAGTAGTCGAAGAGCTCCTGGTCGCCCAGGACGCCGCACATCGGCAGGGCCCCGTCGTAGGCCGCGGGGTACTCCTCCAGCGAGCGGCCAATCACGTGCCCGCCCATGGACACCCCGGTCAGGTAGGTGCGCTCCGGCGACCGGCCGAGCACCCGGCCGGCGTAGCGCGCCAGGTCGCGGGTGGTGGTGACGCCGGTGGCCACGTCGTAGTCGTTGCGTGCGTAGCTCGAGGCCGCCCACGCGTACCCCTGCTCGGCGAAGGTGCGGCGCAGGCCGTAGCCGGGCGGGTCGACGGTCAGCTCGGAGCCCGTCCCGCGGTAGCCGTGGGCCCACATCACCAGCTCGCCGTTCCAGTCCGGCGGCACCTCGATCACGTAGCCCGCGTGCGCTCGCGTGCCCTGCTCGACCCGGGTGGTCGCACCGTCGACGGCCAGGGGGGCCAAAGGCGGGTTCAGCACCGTGTAGCCGGGCAGCGGCTCGTCGCCCCGCGGGCCGGGTGACCCGCCCGGGGCCGCGGCGACAGAGGCGGGACCCAGCGACAGCGCCATCGCGGCGACCGCCGCGGTGGCCAGGGTCCGGGTGGCGAGGGCGCGGGCAGGACGGGGGGTGCGGCGGCGCAGGCGCATCGTGGGACCTCCGAGGTCGGCGTGACGTCCGTCACTACCGCGACCCTAGAGCACGCCCCGGGGTGCTCACCCGAGCTGGCGCAGCACCGACCCGGCCGCCCCGTGGCCGCACATGCCGTGCACGCCGCCGCCCGGGGGCGTGGCCGAGGAGCACAGGACGACCCCGCGCACCCCCAGGGAGTACGGGTCGAGCGCGGGCCGTGGTCGCAGCACCAGCTGGCGCAGCGTGTTGGCCCCCACGCCGATGTCGCCGCCGACGTAGTTGGGGTCGTGTGCCTCCAGCGCCGCAGGGTCCCGGGTGTGGACGGCGACGACGCGTTCGCGGAACCCCGGCGCGAACCGCTCCACCTGGCCCAGGGTCGCCTCGGTCGCGTCGCGGTCGTAGGCGTGCGGGACGTGGGCGTAGAGCCACAGCGGGTGGACGTCGCCCTGCGAGCGGGTGGGGTCGGCGAGGTGCTGCTGCCCGACGAGGACGAACGGCCGCTCGGGCATGACGCCCCGGGCCACCGCACCCTCGGTCGCAGCGACCTCGGCCGCCGTGCCCCCGAGGTGCAGCGTCCCGGCCCTGCGGGCGTCGCGGTTGGTCCACGGGACGCCCCCCTCCACGGCGACGTCGACCTTGAACGCCGACGGACCGTAGCGGAACCGGCCGAGCTGGCGGCGCACGCCGCCGGGCATCCGGTCGCCCAGGATGCGCACCGCGGCGTCGGGCGAGGTGTCCAGCACCACGGCGGCGGGCTGCTCGGCGCCCAGGCCGGCGAGCCCGCGCAGCTGGTCGAGGTCGGTCACGTCGGCGCCGGTCACCACGCGGCCGCCGAGACTCTCCAGCAGGGAGATCATCGCGGTGGCGATCGCCTGGCTGCCGCCCTCGGCGACCGGCCAGCCGGCCCGGTGCCCGGCCGCGCCGAGGAGCAGCCCGACCGCGCTGCTGAGCGGGGTGTCGAGCCGGTTGAAGGCGTGGGCGGCGATGCCCATCAGCAGCGACCGTGCGGGCTCGTCGCGGAAGGCCCGGGCCAGCACCGTGGCCGGCAGGGCGGCGCCGAGACCGAAGCGGACCAGCGCGACCGGGTGGCGCGGCAGGTGCAGCACCGGGCCCATCGTCTCGGCGGCGACGTGCTCGAAGTCGCGTGCCAGGGGCCCGAAAAGCCGCTCCCACCGCGCTCCGTCGGCGCCGAGCGAGGCCACGGTGGTGGCCATGTGACGCGACAGCAGCCCGGCCCGACCGTCGTCGAGGGGGTGGGCCAGGTCGATCTCCGGCCACCGCCAGGTGAGGCCGTACCGCTCGAGGCCCAGCGTGGACAGGAACGGCGACAGCACCCCCATCGGGTGGAAGGCGGAGCAGTCGTCGTGGAGCACGCCGGGCAGGGTCAGCTCGGAGGTGCGCACCCCGCCACCTGGGACGTCGGCCCGCTCCAGGACGGTGACCGCCATGCCCGCCCGGGCCAGGCGGATCGCGGCCGCCAGGCCGTTCGGGCCGCTCCCGACGACGACGGCGTGGCTCATGCCCTGAACGTACGGGTGCCCCGGACCACCCCGGTGTGTGCCGCCGCCGACGGCCTGATCGGGAGCAGCCGCGCCGTAGGGTGCCGCCGGTGATCGTCGAGCACGCGCTGCTGCCCGTCCGCCCCGGCCAGGAGGCGGCCTTCGAGGCCGCGCTGGTCGAGGCCGTCCCCCTCATCTCCGCAGCGGTCGGCTTCCGGTCCGTCTCGGTCAGCCGCGGGGTGGAGCGCCCGTCCACCTACCTGCTGCTGGTGGAGTGGGACAGCGTCGCCGATCACGACGAGGGCTTCCGGAGGTCCGCGGCGTACGAGCGCTGGCGGGCGCTGCTGCACCACTTCTACGACCCGTTCCCGGTCGTGGAGCACTTCACCCCCGTCGTCTGAGGGGTCCTCAGCCCGCCACGAGCGGGGAGACCTCGGCGCCGAGCAGCTCGATGCCGCGCAGCAGGTCCTGGTGGGACAGACGCGGGTTGGTCATCTGCAGCGACAGACGGTCGACCCCGCCCAGCTGGTCGGAGACCCGCAGGATCTTGTCGGCCACGGTCTGCGGGTCGCCCATGAAGAACGCGCCGTCGGGGCCCGACGTGGCGTCGAACTGCTCCCGGGTGGGCCGACGGAACCCTCGCTCCGCGGAGATCTTGGTGAACATCTCGTTCCAGCCCGGGTAGATGGTGTCGGCGGCCGCCCGGGTGCTCTCCGCGACGTAGCCGAAGACGTGCAGGCCGACCTGGAGCTTCTCCGGGGCGTGACCGGCCTGGGCGCCGGCCCGGCGGTAGAGGTCGACCAGCGGCGCGAACTGGCGCGGCTCCCCGCCGATGATCGCGATCATCAGCGGCAGCCCCAGGAGCCCGGCGCGCGCGAAGGACTCGGGCGTGCCGCCCACGCCGACCCACACCGGCAGCGGGTCCTGGACCGGGCGGGGGAAGACGCTCTGGCGCACCAGCGGCGGGCGGTGCCGACCGGACCAGGTCACCTCGACCTGGTCGCGCAGCCGCAGCAGCAGCTCGAGCTTCTCGGTGAACAGCGAGTCGTAGTCGGCGAGGTCGAGGCCGAAGAGCGGGAACGCCTCGGTGAAGGAGCCGCGGCCCACGACGAGGTCGATGCGGCCCCGAGCGATCAGGTCGAGCGTGGCGAACTGCTGGAACACGCGTACGGGGTCGTCGGCGCTGAGCACCTTGACCGCGCTGCCGAGCCGGATCCGCTCGGTCCGCGCCGCCGCGGCGGCCAGGATGATCTGCGGGGCGGAGTCGTAGTACTCGCTGCGGTGGTGCTCGCCGATCCCGAAGGAGTAGAGCCCGACCCGCTCCGCCAGGACGATCTCCTCCAGCAGGTGCTCCATCCGCTCGGCGGGCCCGACCACGTGACCGGTGGTCGGGTCGGTGACGGAGGAGACGAAGCTGTCGACGCCCAGGTGCATGAGGTGCCTCTCTCGGTGGGCCGGACGCGTCGCTGCCGGCGGGGATCGCGCGGCGTCGACGATACCGCCCACCCCCGTCGCTGCGGGGGCGGCCGAGGTCGCCCGGGCTCAGCGGCCCGCGGCCGCCGGCAGCGGACCGGCGTCGCCCAGCGGGCCGCCCGGTGTCCGCCGGCTCTGCTTGCGCCGGTACATCGCCTGGTCGGCAACCTCGACCAGCTGGGCCGGGGTCTGACCCGCGGTGGCGACGGCCGTACCGACACTGCCGCCGACCCGCAGCGTCACGTCACGGAACGCGACCGGCTCGGCGACCGCCCGCTCCAGGCGGTCTGCCAACACCTGCAGCGGCCCGTCGGGGCGGTGCGGGGGGAGGCAGCAGACCACGACAAACTCGTCGCCACCCAGCCGGAGGACGCAGTCGTCGGGCCTCACGGCGGCGAGGAGCCGGGCGGCCACCTCGACCAGGACGGCGTCACCGGCTTCGTGCCCGTGCCGGTCGTTGACGGTCTTGAAGTCGTCGAGGTCCAGGAACAGGAGCCCGGCCGTCACGTCCGGCGCGGCGTCCAGCACGGTCTGGATGCGGTGGTGGAGCAGTCCGCGGTTGTCCAGACCGGTCAGCGGGTCGCGTCGCGCGGCCTCCTCCAGCACGAGCTCCTGGCTCTTGCGGGCAGACACGTCGAGCAGCTGGGCGAGCACGACGACGGTGCCGTCGCTGTCGGCGGTGACGGTCGTCGCCAGCTCGCACCAGACGGGAGACGACCCGGCGCGCAGGAGGCGCACCTCGACGGGGTCGGCGCCGGTGCCCGAACCGGCGAGGACGCGACGCAGCCGACGCCTGTCGTCGTCGACGACGTGCTCGACGAGCGCGTGGCCCGCCGCGGCGTCGTCCGGCTGGTGCAGGAGGCGGCTGAGGGCGGGGTTGACCTCGAGCACGACACCCTGCCGGTCGAGCCGCGCGAGAGGGGTAGGACCGTCGTGGAAGGCCGCTCGGAACCTGGCCTCGGAGGCTCGTAGGTCGCTGACGTCGTGACCGGTCAGGACCGCTCCGCTGATGTGGCCCTGCCCGTCGCTCAAGGGGCTGGCGCGGAGCAGCAGCACCCGGCGCGCGCGGCCGGGGGCCGCGAGCACGACCTCCATCTCGCCGGTGTCCTCCCCGCCCAGCGCCCGCTGCAGCGGGCGCTCCTCGGCGGTGAGCGGCTGTCCGTCGGGTCGCAAGATCTCCACGGCCTCGGCGAGGGTGTCGAGCCGGCCCGAGTCGTGGAGCCCGACCAGCTCCTCGAGCCGGGGCCAGCCGAGCACGCTGCGCGCGGTGGCGTTGACCGACGTGGGCCTGCCGGTCGTGTCGCACGACCAGATCGCGGTGTGGGCGGTCTCCAGCAGCGCCCGGGTGAAGTCGCCCTGCTCGGCGAGTGCCCGGGCAGCCGCCCGGGCCTGCGTGATGTCGCTCATGACGACCACCGCGCCGAGCAACCGCCCCGACGGGTCGCGCAGGGACCGACCGTCGCAGCGCACCACCCGGGCCGGGAGCCCGTCGGGGGAGATCACGATCACGGCGTCGTCGACGCTGCCCTCCTTCAGGGCCCTGAACAGCGGGACCTGCTCGCGGCTGAGGGCGGTCCGGCCGTCCTCCGCGTACAACGCGTAGCGGTCCGCCCAGTCGGCCGGATCGACCTCGGGGTCGGCCGGGATGCCGTGGAACTCACGGGTGGACCGGTTGAACAGGGTCAGGCGGCCCTCCGCGTCGCACGCGACGATCCCGACGCCGACGGTCTCCAGCACGGTGTCGGTCAGGGCGTTGCGGCGTACCGCCTCGTCGCGCGCGGTCGCTAGCTCGGTGGCGAGCTCCGTGAGCCGGCGCTGGACGCGGTTGCGCTCGGTGACGTCGGTGGCGCTGCCGATCAGCACCGCGGTGGCACCGTCCTCGCCCGGCACGCCCACGAGGGTGCCTGCGATCTCGACGGACGTGCCGTCGAGGTGGAAGACCGTCCGCTCGCTGTGGAGCACCTCGCCCGGGGACGCGGCTGCCAGCCGCAGCGTCTGCCGCTGCGCGGGGTGGTCCTGCTCGGCGGTGGCCCAGTCCGGCGTGCGGCCCAGGAGCACCGTCGGGTCCGGCAGGCCGAGGAGATCGACGAAGGCGCGGTTGACCGCCCGGACGACCCCGTCCGGCGACAGCTCCACCTGACCGACGGGGCTCGCGTCGAAGAGGACCCGGTAGCGACGCTCGGAGAGGCGCAGGCGTTCCTGGATGGCGATCCGCTCGCTGACGTCACGCGCCACCGAGTGGATCTCGGCGGTGGACCCCTGGGCGTCGGGGATCGGTGACAGCTGGATCTCGAGGTGGCGGTACGACCCGTCGGCGTGGAGCGACCGCACCGAGACCGTCGCCGGGCAGCCCGACACGACCGCAGCCAGTGCCTCCCCCATGCGGGCTCGGTCGTCGGGGTGGATCCGTGCCGGTGCGGCCGTACCCACCTCGGCGGCCGGGTCGTAGCCCAGCACCGACCGCACCGAGGGGGACACGTAGACGGTGGTGCCGTCGCACGCGTGCTGGCTGACCACGTCCGTCGCGTGCTCGGCCAACGAGCGGTGGCGCGAGCCGACACGGCGGAGCTCGCGCACCGCCGTGTCCCGCTCGCCCAGCGACCGCCGGAGCTCCAGCTGCGTCATGACCTGGGAGGCCAGGACCGTCAGCAGACGGGTCTGCGTGTCGCTCAGTCCCTGGGGTCGTGCCGCCTGGTCCACCACGCAGAGCGTGCCCAGCACGGCACCGGTGGAGGTCCTGAGCGGGAAGCCGGCGTAGAACCGGACCGCCAGCGCTCCGGCGACCCCTGGGAGGCCGGCGAACCGCGGGTCGGCCCGCGCGTCGGGGACCACCAGCGGTGCGTCCGTCCGGACCACGTGCTCGCAGATCGACTCGTCGCGTGGTGTCTCGGTCGCGTCCAGGCCGTGGTGGGCCTTGAACCACTGACGATCCACCTCGACCAGGCTCACCAGTGCGGTCGGGCAGGCGGCGACCTCGGCCGCTGCCGCTGCCAGCTCGTCGAAGGCCCGCTCGGGCGGTGTGTCGAGCACCGCGAAGCTCGCCAGCTCGAGCAGGCGCGCGCTCTCCGAGACCATCGAGACACCCTCTCCCCTGGGAAGCACGCTGCCCGCGGGAGCACGTGCCGGTTGCCACCGCATGCCCCCTCGGTGCCCGCCCAGTGTGGCGTCCTCCGCCGCCTCCCGAGCACGAACGGTCCGACCTCGTCGGGTCGACCCCGACCGGACTAGACCGCCCTCGTCGGCCGCAGGGCACGACGGACCCGGAGGTCCTGCACGGAGCGGTGGCGGCTGCCTACGGGTCGACCTGCGGTGCGGGCTGTCCAGCGTGGGGCGAGTGATCGGCGATCCGAGCTCCGCTGTCGGATGTCACCAAGCGCTCGACCGGTCCGTGTCCGGGCTGGAGCTCCTGGACACCGGTGCCCGTCACACCATCATGCGCCACGTGACACCCGTGCCCACCGCTCTTGGCCCCGGCCTCATCCTAGGGTGCCCAAGGCCGGACGGATCCGTCTACCTGCCCGAGCCTTGCGCAACCCGCTGTCATCAGGCCCTCAGGAGGCGCTTCCCGGTCGCTCTCCTGGCGCGTCTGACCCGGGGGACCGACCTCGTCGTGGTCGTGATCGTCGTGCAGTCCGGCGCCGGCGAGGTGCAGCAAGCCTCGCCGCGACTCGCCGAACGCCACGACAGGTCCAAGACGCCACAGCACCAGGGTCCCGTACCGGGATCGCTCCGCGAGCCCGTCGTGACACGAAGCGCGACCCGGCCGGATCGGCACGTCGAGTCCTGGCCGAAGGAACTCTCGGCGAACAGTCGCGAGGAGTCGCAGCAACAGCCCTGAGGTCGCTGTGCGGGCAGAACGGCCATCGATGGCCTCCGGCCTCGGCCTTTACACGTTGAAGCGGAACGTTGGCTGTGGTTTCGGACGTTCGTCACTTTTTACCGAAAACTTGCTCTCACCTGCATAAACAGCGCCTCGGCGTTGCTTGTCGGTTCGCACTCATCGTGGTCTCTCACGATCCTGGTGAGGGCAGATTGAGGGCAGATTGAGGGCAGACGGGTTCGTTCTAGGCCCTCGCGGCTCGCACAACCGCGCCCGGCCCTGCCCCGTGCCAATGACCGGCTTCGACTCTTCACGCATCCGCCAGGGGTGCAAACGCCACGGAGCCACCTTCCTCGATGTGTCCGGCTGACATGCGCGTGAAAGCTGGCCCCTACAGCGACGTAGACCTCCGCCAACTGCACAAGTCGGACGCACGACTCGGTGATCGGCAAGCAGGAACTGCGGCTAGGTAACTCGATACAGCGACCGCGAGGCGCCGCCTTCGCCACTGCTTGGGGGCCGACGCGCGGAGCGTGCCGCAGGAGGATCCCCTGCGGGACGGCTGAGAGCACTGCTCGGCAAGGCGTCGACGTCACCAGTAGCCGTTTCCGGTGCCGGCACGCTCCGCAAAGCCGATGGGGTGTGTTGCCGTCAGAACCCTGACCGGCGCAGCCTGACTGCCTTCGCCGCGAAGCGGCTACAGGAGCGGCACATGATGCCGCCGAGCCAGCATCTCCTCGGCGATTCGTTGCTCGTCAGACGACCAGTCCGCAGGGTCAGCGTTCAGGATGTCCGCGCCGACAATCCACGACACATTCAAGTTTGACTGGCTCGTCGGCTTGGCAGGCTCACGGACCAAGCC
>JBKJPE010000072.1:0-14286 GCA_046595185.1 Nocardioides sp. | reverse complement strand
CCAGCACGAACTGGTTGCCCCGGTCGGACATGAAATTGCGGACCAGCCGCGGTCCGTACGTCGAGGACGCCAGCGCGAGCACCGCGATGGTGATCGAGAAGGTTGTCGACGCCACCGTGAGCATCGAGCCGGCGATGGCTCCCAGCAGGTCCCGGCTGCCCGACTCTCCGACGCGGGTGATGAGGAAGTCCAGCACGCCGAGGTCCCCATCGGATAGTCGTCCATCCACGACGAGCAGACCCTCGGCAAGCACCGCCGCCCCCACACACATCAGAGCGGGGAGGAACCAGAAACTGCCTCTCAAGTAGGACCATATGCTCACGGTTTACTGGCACCGCCTTACCTGCTGAGGGGGATGTTGCGCGGATCGCGCCAACGGTTGTGGGAACTATTCCGCACCCGAGTCCGGGACTGAGACCGCCGCTCCGCGCTCGAGCGCGGTGAGCAGCCGTGGTCCGCCTTCGACCACCAGAACATCCGAGCCGGTTGCCACCTCGGCCTCCGCCAGGGCGCGCAGCACCGCCACGATGACTTCGTGCTGTGCCACCCGCGTCTCCATCTGGCGTGAGCCGGACCAGAACCGCAGATCCATCCGGACAGTCGCCGAGCCCACCCCCTGGAGCAACGCCTGCGGCGCAGGCTCGTCCAGCACCGCAGGCACCTCCAGCATTGCCAGCTCAGCCGCACGAACAGCGAGCCCGAGGTCGCTGCGGTCATCGATATCGAGGGCCACGGTAGAGCGGACCTGCTCGAAACCGGTCTGGACGGTGACGACGTCGGAGTGGACGACCGAGTTGGGGATCAGCGCCTTGCGGCCCTCGAAAGTGCGCAGGACGGTGCTGGTCAGGTTGATCTCGGTCACCGCGCCCGCCACCTCCCCCACAGCGATCTGGTCCCCGACGCGGAAGGTATCTCGAGCGAGTATGACGAGCCCCGCGAACATGTTGCCAAGCACGGTCTGGAAGGCGATACCAGCTGCAATGGACAGGACCCCGATACCGCCCAGCGCGTTGACCGGCCGCACGCTCGGGAAGACCACGGTGAGAGCGGCAGCCAGGGAGAGCAGGACTACCACGCCCGCGCCGAGTGACCCGAAAATAGTGCTGGCACTCCGCGAGCGGCCACGCCAGCGGAGGACACGGCTCGTCAACCATCGGACAATGCGGCTCAGTCCCCAACCGCCAACGATGATGGCCAACCCCAGGAGCACGGCATCACCCGTCACAGCCGGGAGCGAGAGCGCGTCCGCCATCGCGACCGCACGAGGCGAGGCGGGTGCTTCCATACCCGGACCCTCGCACACACCCAAGTACCGACCGTTACAGCACCATCTTGAAGCGCCCCAGGTTCTCGGCCACCGCGGCCAGCAGCTGTGCTGCCTGCTCAGGTCCGGGCGAAGGCGGGGTCGGCGGTGTCCCAGGGCGATGTGGACCGCAGGAGGTTGAAGCAGACGCGTCGACCACGAACCCCACGCCACCGACGAGGAGGAAGTCGCACACCTCCCCCTGTGAGGCGTCGCCGGAAGCAGCTGACCAGGCCGGAGCGGTGGGCAAGGTCAGGTTGCGGCATGGGTCGTCCTCGGGTGGTGGAGCGCGTGCGTGAGGACCGTGTGTGCTTCGTGCCAGCGTCACCACAGGACCCGGCGTAGTGCCTCGGAGACGATGGCGCTCGACATCTTCGAGGTGCCGTGGGTGCGGTCGCTGAAGGTGATCGGCACCTCGAGGAGCCGGAGTCCAAGGCGGTCGGCGCGCCACGTGTTCTCGATCTGGAAGCAGTAGCCCTCGGAGGCTGCTTCGGTGGCGCCGATCCTCTCCAGGGCGCTGCGTCGGAAGGCCTTGAAGCCGGCGGTGGTGTCGTGGACGGTCAGGTCCAGGACGAGGCGGACGTAGGTGTTGCCGGCTCGCGAGATCAGGCGTCGGCGCCACGGCCAGTCCGAGGTGCCACCGCCGGGGACGTAGCGCGAGCCGATCGCCACGTCGGCATCCTCCAGGGCGGCGATCAGGGCGGGGATCCGCTCCGGTGGGTGGGAGAGGTCGGCATCCATCTGGACGATGAGGTCGTAGTGCCAGTTCAGGGCCCAGTGGAAGCCGGCGCGGTAGGCGGCTCCGAGACCGGCCTTCTCGCCGTGCCTCAGGAGGAAGACGCGGTCGAGGTAGTCCGGACGGGACTCGACGAGAGCGGCGGTGCCGTCCGGGCTGTTGTCGTCCACGACGAGGAGGTCGACCCCGGGAGCGGCCTGCCGGACCCGGTCGATCAGCCTGCCGATGTTGTCTGCCTCGTCGTAGGTCGGGATCACGACGATCGACTCCGGGTGCTCAGTCATGATGTCTCCTGGGCTAGGTGGTGCGCGGCGGTAGGGAAATTCGGAGCGTCGGGGCGTAGGCGGTAGGCGGTGAACCCGTCGACGGTGTCCACGGGTTCGTAGCGTGCAGCGAGCACGGCGGCGGCGGACCTGGACTTGATGCTCCACGTGCTCAGGTCGGGAGAGGTGGCAAGAAGCCACGTCGGGGGCTGGTCACCGGAGATCACAGCCCGCAGCTCGGCCAGGCGAGGGTCGCGGACCCGCACCGGGAGGCTCCACAGCTCGGGATAGCGGCTGGTCAGGCCGGCGGCCTGGAGGATGTCGGGGCCGCCGTAGAGGACGGTGGCCGTGTCACCTGGCCGGGCGTGGTCCTCCAGCCACACCGACGCCGGTGTGGTGGCCTCGCAATGGCATGCCGGGGGGACGTCGCTCTACGGCGACTACGCCGGGTGCTTCGGTGGTGACCGAGGCAACCCGCAACCGGTACCGAAGGGCGTCGCGGACCGGGACCAGCCACCGGTACCACAGCAGCGCGGCGCCGACCGCGGCGTACAGGGCGATCCAGGCGGCCTTGGCCCAGCCGGTCTGGAAGTCGGCGCCGGCGGTGAGCACGTGCGGGAAGCTCAGCGCCACAGCAAGGTAGGTGAGCAGGTGGATCAGGTACCACGTCTCGTAGCTGACCCGGCGGCGCACGGTGCGGGCCGAGATGACCCCGACCATGACGAGCAGGCCGAACCCGATGGTGGCCAGCAGGACGTTCGGGACCGCGACCACCAGGGTCGAGACCTCCGCGAGGAACCGGGTCCGGGCGGTGACGGCGTAACCCCAGGCGATCAAGGCTGCGTGAGCCACCAGCAGGCTGAGCGAGTACCGGCCGCCCATGGCGTGCCAACGTGTCCGAGCCGAGCCCGTGATCGATCCACGGGGCCCTGCTCATCAGCAGCAGGATGACCGCGACCGCGTAGCCGCCGAGCAGACCGGTGAGCCGTCCCGGCCGCGGTCAGCCACTCCCCCAGGCCGGCCAGGATGGTCGTGTCGTGCCACCACAACTCCAGGACGGCCGCGGCGCCGGCGACGACCGCCGTGAGCAGTCCGCCTTCACTCACCGTCCGTGAGGGGGTTCGACGTCCCCTGGCCCGCGCGGACTCGGGGGTGAGGGCCGGGTGGGCCAGGGTCGTCGTCATCTCACTGTCTCCTCTCTCTGGCGATTCAGGATGGGGTCACCCCGGTGCGGTGGTGTGCGGGGTGGGCCGGTCCGAAGATCCCGACCCGCCCCACCGTGGCTGCCGCCTCAGGCGGGCCTGCTCAGGCGGTCACGGCCCGGGGGTCGGCGTCGGCCTCGGAGAGCTGCCGGCGCTTCTCGCCCCGGGCGAAACCGACCACCACCGCGAGGATGGTGGCCAGGAACAGTCCGCTGGTGACAGTGGTGCCCAGGCCCAGACCACCGGCACTGGTCGGCTGGGAGAGCAGGTCGCCGATCGAGGCGCCCAGGGGGCGGGTCAGGATGTAGGCGGCCCAGAAGGCCAGCACGGCGTTGGCGCCGAACTTGAAGTAGGACAGCGTGATCGCGCCGATCAGCACCCCGAACAGCAGGGCCGAGACGCCGAACCCGAGAGCGAGTCCCTCGGCGACCAGGTCGCCGGCGGCGGTGCCGAGCGCGAACGTGAACAGGATCGCCAACCAGTAGAAACCCTCACGACGGGAGGTGACGATGGTGTGGATCGACAACGTCCCCTCCTTGGCGTACCACGCTGCGAAGGTGGCGGCCAGGGCGGCGGCGAACACGACAGTGGCGGTGACCAGGCTGACTCCCAGGTTGTCCACGAGGTTGTCGGTGATCAGGGTCCCGACGATGCTGATCAGCACCACCGCCAACCAATACACCGAGGGCACATAGCGGCGGGTGCGAAACTGGACCGTTAACACCACTGCCAGCAGGCCGGCCATGATCAGGCTGGTGACGGTGAGGCCGAGGTTAAGATTGGTGGCCAGGAAATCCGCGGCGGTCTCGCCCACTGTGGTGGCCAGGATCTTGACGATCCAGAAGAACAAGGTGACCTCAGGGACCTTGTTGAGCATCGCCTTCGCGACAGCTCGACGGTCCCCCGTCATCCCTCGAGTAGTGGCGCTCATGTGATGTTCCCTTCACGTCGTGTTGCATCGGTTGAAGGGATCGTGATCCCGGCGGCCTGCCGGCAACCTGACTGCCGAAGGGCTACCTCACGGCGCAGGTGACCGGACCAGTCCGCTCAGGACACGGGGCAGGATCAGACCGGTGCGTTCGCCACCCGACACGTCGAACCCGGCGCTGTCGCAAGACCCCACGAGCCCCCAGACGACTCACCCACCTCGCGAGTGGATCTCCCTGCCGGATCGCCGAGCCCTCAGCTGTGCACCGCTACCGGTAGGTGGTTGAGGTCGCGAGCGCGGCGGCGCCACCTCGGGCCCTCACGCGACTCCACCGCTGCAATCGCCCCACCGTGGGAGCACAAAACCCGCCGTCATGCAGGGTCGGTGCTCACACGGCAACCGTCGATGGATTCCGGGAAGCTCGAGCTCAACGTCCGTAGCAACGCCTGCTACACCGTCAGCGCCCCCAGCGAGCTGACCGGCTTCCTCACGATGAACGACACCCGAAGCCGCGAGGTCGACAACCCGGTCTTCGAGTTCGACAGGTGCTTCGACCCCACGGACGACGACACCCCCACCGGCACGACCTTCCTCCCGCCCCCAACGGCACCACCACGACCCTGACCCCGAGTGCCGAGAGAGACGGCTCCGTCACCGTGACCTGCGTGACCAGCAACGACGGGTGCTCGGGCACTATCGCCGTGACCGCTGACGACCGACCACTGGGGACCGTCCCGGTCGACCCCGCCGAGGAGACCACTGCCATGCTGCCGCTGCCCTCGCCCGTGCCGGCCGGAGCCCGCACCGTGGAGCTCGCCGTCACCTCGGACACCAGGGTCGGCCCGACCTGCCCGGTCTCGCTCCTGATGGAGCCATGACCTCACCAAGGTGCGGCTGCCTCCTCCCTCGTCAGCTGCTGCAGGTGTCGGTGCCCGTGTCGAGAACCTCCAGGGCGGTGTCGACGTAGGACCAGTCGTATCCGCCGTCTCTCAGGGTCAGGTCCAGGACCCCAAAGTGGTCGTTCTGGAGGAACTCCGACCCGGTCCGCTGCTCGCGCGTGTCGTAGAACGACTGGCCGCCGGTTCCGATCACGAACTGTCGGGTCCCGGCGGCGGCACCCGACCCAGTGGCGGGGTGACCGGTGCCGTCCAGGCGGGCGAACCGTTCGTAGTCGTGGTCGTGCGAGGAAAGCGCGACGGCGACACCCGAGTCGACCACCGTGTCCCACAGTGGTTGGAGGAACAGTTGGGGCCCGTGGGCCCCGGAGGACCACCGGGGGTGGTGCATCGCGACCGCGGCGCACGCGGCGGGGTGCGCGGCAAGGTCGGCGCTGAGCCAGTCGATCTGCTCGGCACACGCGTACTGCTCGCAGTTGGAGTCCACCAGGTAGACCCGCCAGCTCCCGAGCTCGACCACCGCATGAGTGGGCGCCCCGAGTTACTCCCAGTACCCGGCTTCCCCCGCGGTGTTGTACTCGTGGTTGTCCGGCACCGCCAGCAGCCGGTCCGAGAACCGACCCCAGCTCTCTGCCCAGGAAGCAGCGAACGAGGCCACGGTGCCGTTCTCGTACTGCAGGTCGCCGAGCGCGAGGACCCGGTCGGGATCCAGGCGCGAGGTCAGGTCGGCGGTGGCCTGCTGCTGGCAGGTCGTCGGCGTCGTGGCCTCGCCCGGCTCGCAGGCGATGTCACCGACCGCGACGAGCTCGACCGTCGCGCCCGCCATCGTCCCGGCATACGCGGGCGGCGCGTTCGGGGCGGGTGCCGGTGGGGTCGCTGGTACGGGCGCGCCGCACCCGGGTCAGCGCGACAAGGCCGGCGGCGAAAAGAGGGCTACCTTGACGGGCGCGGGGAGGGATCGCATCCACCGAAGCTAGGACGCGGCACCTGCGCGTGACCTGACCGCCGGAACAGGCGCCGACTACAGTCAGGTTGGTGGCAGGTCCGGCGGGCCAACCTTGCCCTTCACCGCGCCGAAGGAGCCCCACACCGTGTTCGACCTAATCAGCGGCCTGCCCGTCCACCCGCTCGTGGTCCACGCCGTCGTGGTCCTCCTCCCCCTGGCCATCCTCGGCACCATCGCCCTCGCGGTCCGGCCGTCCTGGCGGATCTCGTACGGCCCGCTGGTCGTCGCGGTAGCGGCCGTCGCCGCCGCCCTGGTCCCGATCTCCACCTCGAGCGGAGAGGCACTTGAAAAGCGGGTCGGCGACCCCGGCGAGCACGCCGCACTCGGGGACCAGCTGCTCTGGTTCGCCCTGCCCGTGCTAATCCTTGCGCTGGTCCTGGTCGTCCTCGCCCGCCGCGACCGCTCCCGCAACGCCGACGTGGCCGGGACCGGCACGGACACGAGC
This sequence comes from Nocardioides sp., assembly GCA_046595185.1. Lineage (GTDB taxonomy): Bacteria > Actinomycetota > Actinomycetes > Propionibacteriales > Nocardioidaceae > Nocardioides. The sequence continues at coordinate 7,507 of JBKJPE010000072.1, read as the reverse complement.
CGGAGCCCTGCGCGCGCCACCACCGCCGTGGCCGTCCTGGCCGTCCTCGCCTCCCTGGCCTGCGCGGTCCAGGTCTATCGCGTCGGCGACTCCGGCGCGAAGGCCGTCTGGTCCGACCAGGTCAGCGCAGCGCCCTCCTCAGCGGGGGACTGATCCGATGGCGACGGTGGGAGTCTGCGAGGACGACGACGCCATCCGGTCCTTGCTCGTCCGCGGTCTGCGCGCCGGCGGCCACGACGTCGTCGCCGCGCACGACGGCGCCGAGGCACTACGCCTGCTCGGCACCGACAGCGCGGTAGAGGTGGTCGTGATGGACGTCGGGCTGCCCGACACCGACGGCCGCGACGTCGTACAGGCGCTGAAGTCCGCCGGCCAACACGCCCCCGTCCTTTTCCTCACCGCACTGGGAGCCACCCAGGACAAGCTCCAGGGCTTCGCCTCCGGCGGGGACGACTACATGGTCAAGCCGTTTGACCTGCGCGAGCTCCTCGCCCGCGTCGACGTCCTTGCCGACCGCGGGACACGGACCGCCGGCCCGGCCGGCGGGTTGGTCCTCGACCCCGTCGCCCACGCCGCCCGCACCGCGACCAGGGAGGTCCTGCTCACCCCGACCGAGTTCCGAATGCTCGCCGCCATCACCTCACGCCCCGGCCAGGTGGTCCGCCGACGCACCGTCGTCGCCGCTGCCTGGCCCGACGGCTCCGTCGTCGCGGAGAACACCGTCGACAGCTTCATCCGGCGCATCCGTACCAAGCTCGAGTCCATCGACTCCCCCACCGGGATCGAGACGGTGCGCGGAGTGGGGTACCGGGTCGCGTGAGCACGCACGCACCGCCACTCGAGCCCGTCGCGCGCCGACGGTGGAGCTGGCGTCGTGACGACGGCTCGGACGTCGGTACGTTCCGTCGTCAGCTGGTCGTGTCCACCGCCGTCCTCGGATCACTCGTGGCGCTCGCCCTGGTCGTGGTCGTGCAGGTGGTCCTGGCCGGGGCGTCCACCAGCGCGATCGACCGCGTGCTCCAGGACCGCGCCGAGGTGGTCGTGAACGCTGCCGACTCCTCTTCCACCGCGGGTGCTCTGAGGGTCCCCGACTCCGACCTGGACCCGGGGGTCGCGGTCTACGACCAGGCCGGTGACCTGGTCGCAGGCAACGTCCCACCGGCCCAGCAGGACGTCTTCTCCGACCTCTCCACCGCTCCGGACACGCAGACCCGCGAGGTCGAAGACGCCTACGTCGTACTGGCCCGCCCGTTCACCACGTCCGCAGATACTCAGGGCGTGGTCGTCCTGGCCGAGCCGGTCGGGCCGTACGAGAACGACGAGCGCACCGCGCTGCTGGTCTCCCTCAGCGCCGGGGCGGTCATCGTCGTCCTGGCCACCGCCCTCGCGGCGTGGGCCAGCCGACGCGCGCTCGCACCGGTCGCCCGGATGGCGGCCACGGCGGCCGACTGGAGCGCCCACGACCTCGACCGACGCTTCGACCTCGGACCACCCGGCAACGAAATCCGTGCGCTCGGCGCGACCCTCGACAGCCTCCTGGACCGGGTCCGCTCGACCATCCACGCCGAGCAGAGACTGAGCGCGGAGCTGGCCCACGAGCTGCGCACCCCGCTGACCACGATCCAGGCCACCGCCGACCTGATGGCGATGCGGACCGACCTCGACGCTGATCTGCGCCACGACCTCGAGCAGATCCAGAAGACCTGTCGCGACATGGGAACCACCGTCGCCAGCCTGCTCGACCTGGCACGCACCAGCCACGTCACCCGCGGGGCGGCGTGCTCCCTGGTCGAGGTGCTGGACGACGTCCTGGACCACCTGGCGCCCGGCGAACAGGTCCTCGTCGACGTCCCTGCGAGCGCGGCCCTGGACCTGCCGCACCAGCTGGCCGTCCGGGTCCTGTCGCCCGTCATTAGCAACGCGGTGCGGGTCGCTCGGCACGTCGAGGTCCGCGCGGACGTCGGCGGCGGCCAGGTGCAGGTGAACGTCTCCGACGACGGGCCCGGCGTACCACCCGCCGCGGCCGCAGACATCTTCGAGCCCGGGTTCTCGACCCACGACAGCAACGGGTTGGGGCTTCCCCTGGCCCGGCGGGTCGCCCGGAGCGCCGGTGGCGAGCTGCAGCTCGCCGCGGTCTCCGAGCTGGGCGGCGCGACCTTCGTCGCGAGGCTCCCGGGGCGGATCCAGCCCGCCCCCTGACCGCACGACACGCGCACGGTCAGGTCATGGGCAGCCTCACGCTCTTAGCGTCACCGCATGACAGCTGCCTTCGTCCACTTCTCATCAACCTGGCACCCGCAGCGCTGCTCCCGCTCTGCACCGTCGTCCTCCCGAGACCCGCCCGCCGGGGGTCCTTTTCCTCCCGGCCGGTCCCCGCGGCCACCACGAGGTCGACGGTCGTCCTGCCCACCGCCACGACCCCGCACAGCGGTCAGGTCGGCGGCAGGCAGCAGCCGCGATGGTCGACGACACCCACCTCCGCCAGGAAGGCCTCCACCGATGACGACACATGCTCCCTGGCCCGCACGCCTTTCACGCGGCACCTCCAGCGCCGCTCGGGTGATGCTCAACAAGGTCCCCGAGGTCACCGGACTGTTCTGGGTCGTCAAGATCCTCTCCACGACCGTCGGGGAGACCGCCGCCGACTTCCTCGCCGGCAACCTGGGACTGGGGCTCAGCCTGACCAGCCTGGTCATGACGGTCCTGCTGGTCGGGGCACTGACGATGCAACTGCGACGCGACCGCTACGTGCCCTGGGTCTACTGGCTCACCGTCGTCCTGGTCAGCGTCGTCGGCACCCTGGTCTCCGACAACCTCGTCGACAACCTCGGGGTGAGCCTGTGGACCACCACCGGCGTCTTCGCCGTCGCGCTGGCCGTCACCTTCACCGTCTGGTGGCGCACCGAGCACACCCTGTCCATCCACGCCATCACCACACCGCGACGCGAGTGTTTCTACTGGGCCGCGATCCTGAGCACCTTCGCCCTCGGCACCTCCGCCGGCGACCTCGTCTCCGATGGCCTCTCGCTCGGCTACCTTCCCAGCGCCGGCATCTTCGGCCTCGCCATCGCCCTGGTCAGCCTGGGGTACTGGAAGGGCGGCCTCGGCGCCGTGCTGGCCTTCTGGACCGCCTACGTCCTGACCCGGCCGCTCGGAGCCTCCCTCGGCGACCTCCTCACCGCCGGCACGACCGACGGCGGTCTCGGGCTCGGCACCAACGGCACCAGCGCCTTGTTCCTCGTCGTCATCCTCGTCGCCGTCGCCTGGTTCACCCACCAGGAGCGGCGCGGACGTCCTGCCCCAGCTGCGCCTAACCTCCGCTGAGCGGACGTCCTGACCGACCGGCCCCACGACCGCCGCACCCCGGGCTCCCCCTACCCGGGGTGCGGCCCACGCCTCACAACCCCCCGCCACTTCGCCGGCGCCGATGCGCGCCGACACAAGAGGCCGCGCCCACCACCGGTAGGTGCGGCCTCTGACCTGCTCTACTCCGGTCGGCCTGACCGGAGTAGTACCTGCTACTCCTTGACCCCGGGGCCGAGGGTGCATTGCTTGGGACCCCGGCCAACTCGGCGGCGTTGCCTGGTGGCATCCAGGGGTCGAAAGCTGGGTAGAGATTGGAACTGTCCTTCTGCGGGTAGTTGCATCGGCGGCCACTGGCAGGTCCCACCGGCCCACCGTTGTCACAACACCGCACAGATCGAGGCGCCGGCAGTGCCCAGCAGCAGTGCGCCGACGATCCTCAGCACTTTCACCAACTCAGCCCCGCTCTCCAGGGCCCGGGATGCGATGCTACGGGGCTGGTGTCCGAACACACTTAAATGAACGTCCCCTCGGAGCGCGCCAGGCCCCCAACGCCGGCGGTGCGCGCCCCGAGGGACGCAATCATCGATAGCGCGCTGGGCTGGGCCGTGCCCCACCTCGGACGGCAACGTCGACCTGGGTCGGTCGTCCCTCGGCAGGCTTCCGAGAGCTTCCTGCAAGGCCCGCGGCTTGCACCTGGGCCACCTCGACACGCATCGCAGCCCGCGCTGAGGCGCCGACCATGTCGGTGGAGGCTCGCCGAAGCCCCTCGACCAGCGGGCGCGGCAGCGGCACCACCCGGTTCGCCACGATGTCCACAGGCGACACCCAAACGGTGTCGCGGGCCGGTCCGAGCGCCCCCCGTCGATCATGCACCTGGCGGAGGTCTGGCTCCTCACGTAGGCGACGCGCCAGAGCGCGGGCAGGGCCACCAAGGTCGAGCCGAGCAGCGTGGACCGCGACCTCCGGAGCAAGGTCCGCAGCGGCACGCGTCACGACAGCACTGAGGACAGCCGCCGCGGGTGCGGCGAGCATGGGGGCACCTACCGTCGTCGTGGTCTGCGACATCGCGGCTCGCAACTCAGCGGCCGCTTGCAACAGCACCACCGTCGGTGCCGCACCCGGCGGGGCGAGGTCCTTCCACCGGGCCGCGACCGCCCCCCAGGCACGCTGGGAGTTCTCCAGCGCACCAAGGGCATCAGTGGAACCGAGGGACACACCACTCCCCCGGCCATCGCCGGCTCCGCGCTGCGGCGCCGCTGCGTCTGGCGTACGGTCCGACAGGAGCACGTGAGCGCGTGCGATGTCTGCCTGCGTACGCGCCACCAAGGTCAGGTCGGCCTGGCTCGGGCGACGACCCACCATCCGGTGAGCAAGGACGTCCCAGGACGCCACGGCGCGGGAAACTCGGTCCGGGTCGACCTGGTCGACACGATCTCGTGATTCCTCCGGCAGGTGACCCCCAGCCCGCACCAAGTATTCGGCCGCGGCTCGTTCGCAGCCCTCGAGCCGCCGCACCCAGGACGCCACCGGCGCTACGACGAAGGGCATCCGGGTGGCACTCGTCGGGACAGGTCGACCGTGTGCGCCGGCAGCCAGTTCGCGGCCGCGCAACTGCAAGGCGACGGTGCCGGTGTCCGCCCCGACCCAGAGGCTGCGCATGACCCGGACCCGGGCCGCGTCGACGTCGGCTCTCACCTCCGGGCGGGTGAGCTGCAGGTCGCCGGCCCTTTGGTTGACGAGGCGTGCTGCCCGGTCCAGCGTCTCCGTCATCTCCCCCATGCCCTGGGCGCCGGCCCCGGTCTGCTGCCTAGGCATCGACGGCTCGGCTCTGCTCGGCGAGGTTGCCGACCATGACCTCCAGGCTCAGGTACGGCGGCCATTGGCAGGTCGAGGCGCGAAGCTGGGTAGACAGCAGGCGCACGATCCCCACCGCAGCTTCGGCCAACCCGGCACCGTGCGGGCGACCACCTGCCGCCTTCCCGGCCGGGCACCGAAGACCAGCGGCCAGTGGTCAGGTTGTCCGCAGGTGGCCCTCCCTAGCGTCGCGTCCATGACCACCACCTCGACCTTCCTTCCCGCGGCCGCTGTGGCGGGCACCGAGCGCATCTCGTGAGTGCGGGCGCGACGACGACGGTCAACCACGCGGCTGCCTCAGACCGGCGCCGGGACCGGCGCCGGCAGTTCGCTGCGCTCGGGGTGGCACTGCTGTTCTTGGTGCTGGTGGTCCTGGTGCTCATCGAGCCTCGCTGGCTGGTCGGGCTCGACCAGGCTCTCGGCCGACCGGCGTACCGGCTGACGCAGAGCCACGACCTTCTGCGGGGATCGTGGTCGTTCGATGCCTCGGCTCAGCGACCCGACCTCCCCCGGGTCGCCCTGCTGGTGGGTGCGGTGCTGCTTTGGGTGAGCCGGCGCCGGCTGTCGGCCACCTGGGTGCTCGCGGCGGCCCTGGTCAGTGTCGTGGCCGCCCCCGGCATCAAGGTGCTCGTCGATCGGCCCCGCCCGGTGTGGCCCGACCCGATCACGGTGCTGAGCGATCCGAGCTTCCCCTCGGGGCACGCGACCGCGGCATGGGTCCTGGCAGCCGCAGTGGTCCTCCTGTGCTGGGACCAGGAGATACCGAGACGGTGGCGGCGACCCCTGATGGTCGCCGCCATCGGCGGTGCCGTCGTCGTCTCGGCCGACCGGGTCTTCCTCGGGGTCCACTTCCCCAGCGACGTCGTCGGCGGAGCACTGCTCGGGGTGCTGGTCGCACTGACCTGCAACGTCACCGCCCGGGCCGTGCAGCGAGCCTGGGATCGTCACCACGCCACCGGACTCGGGCGGGCACACCGATGAACGACATCTCGATGCGGCAGGCCCTCGTTCTGGGCGTCGTCGAGGGGCTCACCGAGGGCCTCCCCGTGTCATCGACGGGCCACCTCAAGATCGCCGAGGGGTTGATGGGCCTCGACGTCACCGACGCCGCGGTGGTCGGCTTCACCGCCGTCATCCAGGTCGGGGCGATCGGCGCGGTCCTGGTCTACTTCGCCCGCGACATCGGTCGGCTCGTCCGCGCCTGGACCACCAACTACATCGCCAGGAGCCTGCTCGAGTCCGGAGGGTTCAGACCCCGACTACACCCCGGATTGTGAAGAGCCACCCAACCCGCGACAACTGGAGGGTTGAGTTGGTCGGCCCCGTCGAACGCCCAGGTCAGCCCACGGACGTTCATGGACGCTCATGGACGTTCATGGCCATCAGTGGTTCCTAGGGCGTGTTGGTAAACGATTCGGGGAGCGCCGGCATCCAGGCTTGACTGATGGTTGCCAGACAAGAAATCTCGGATCAGACATGGGCGGTGCTCGAACCGCTGTTCCCCACACCCAAGGCCACCGGCCGGCCGATGATGAACATGCGGTCCACTGTCGAAGGGATCGCCTGGCGGTTCCGCACCGGCGCTCCATGGCGCGATGTGCCCGAGCGGTTCGGGCAGTGGAACTCGATCTACCAGCGGTTCTCCTGCTGGTCTGTGGATGGGACCTGGGCCCGGGTTCTGGCCACGGTGCAGACCTCCTCGGCAGCATCTGGCGAGGTCGACTGGAGTGTTTCTGTCGACTCCACGATCACCCGCGTCCACCAGCACGGCGCGAGCCTCACGCGGGACACAGGGGGCAGGATCGAACTACAGCAAACTCAGCGACCCGGAGCCGCCTGACCACGCAATCGGCCGCTCCAGGGGCGGGATGACCTGCAAGATCCACCTCGCCACCGACGGCAAGGGCAGACCACTGGGACTGGTCCTCACCGGCGGGAACGCTGCCGACACCTCGTTCTTCACCACCGTGCTGAACACCATCAGCGTCAACGACGGCGGCCCCGGACGCCCTCGCTGCCGCCCAGATCGCGTGCTCGCCGACAAGGCCTACACCTCGGCAGCGAACCGCCGGTTCCTCACCGACCGAGGCGTCAAGGTCACCATCCCCGAACGGGAGGACCAAAAGGAAGGACGAGCACGGCGGGGCTCGCGCGGTGGGCGCCCACGCAGCTTCGACCCCGAAGCCTACAAGGGCCGCAACGTCGTTGAACGCTGCTTCAACCGGCTCAAGCAATGGCGAGGCATCGCGACCCGCAGCGACAAGACAGCGCGCTCCTACCTCGCCGGGATCACCCTCGCCGCCGCGCTCATCTGGGCAAGGTGACGACCTTTACCAACACGCCCTAG
>JBKJPE010000055.1:0-4042 GCA_046595185.1 Nocardioides sp. | reverse complement strand
TCGTTGGAGGTGAACCCGCCGTCCTTGAAGACCGGGTGGGTGAACAGGTTGGTGGTGGCGGTGGTGACCACGAGACCGGTGTCGGCCAGACCCTGGCGGAAGCGGTCCAGGATGCCGTCGCGGGTCGCGTCGTCGGAGCCGAACGGGACCAGGTCGTCGTCGTGGAAGTTCACGCCGTACGCCCCCAGCTCCGCGAGCCTCTCCAGCGCGTGCACCGGGTCCATCGGGGGGCGGGTGGCCTCGCCGAAGGGGTCGCGGCCCTGCCAGCCGACGGTCCACAGCCCGAAGGAGAAGTGGTCCTCGGGGGTCGGGGTGGGGATGCTCATGGGGCTGCCTCTCGGTCGGTGCGGGCGTCGGGTGTCGTGGAGGTGGGGTCGGTCAGGACCAGGGGGCGGTGCGCTCGCGCAGGTCGTCGTACGCCGCCCGCACCGCCGGGGCCGCGGCACGCGCGGCGTCGTCGGCGGTGACCACGGTGGTCGGTCCGGCCGGCCACGCGGGCGGGGCAGCGGTGCCGGCCAGGGCCCAGGCGGCCTGGCGGGCGGCGCCGAGGGCGACGTACTCCCCCGCCGGCGGCAGCGACACGTCGTGGCCGAGCAGGGCCGGGGCGAGCGCCTGCACGGCGGGACTGCGGGTGGCGCCGCCGACCATCAGCAACCGCGCGGGCGCCTGGCCGGTCTCGGCGACCAGTCGCTCGACGGCCTCGGCCAGCGAGCAGAGGAGCGCTTCGACGGCCGCGCGGGCGAGGTCGGCGCGGGTGGTGGTGTCGCGCAGGCCGGTCCAGGTGCCGGTGGCGGCGGGACGGTCCGGCGAGCGCTCGCCGCCGTAGTAGGGCGAGAGGGTCACCCCGCCCGCGCCGGGGTCCGAGGACAGCGCCAGCCGCGCCAGCTCGTCGTGGTCGACGCCGAGCCAGGCGGCCTGCAGGTCGAGGATGCGGGCGGCGTTCATCGTGGTGACCATGGGCAGGAAGCCGCCGGCGGCGTCGGCGAATCCGGTGACGACCCCGCTGCCGTCGGCCACCGGCGTGGCGCTCACGCAGGAGGCGACGCCGGAGGTACCGAGGGAGACGAGGACGTCACCGGTGGCCAGGCCCATCCCGAGGGCGGCGGCCATGTTGTCGCCGGTGCCGCCGCCGAGCAGGGCACCGGTACGTGTGGTCGCCGCGGCCTCGCCTGGCGCGACCAGGCGGGGCAGCGCGACCTCGTGGCCGACCGCGGCGGCGGCGAGGTCGGGTCGCCAGGTGCCGGCGGCGGTGTGGAGGTAGCCGGTGCCCGAGGCGTCGCCGCGGTCGGTGAACGGCTCGGTGCCGGCGGCGGCGAGGTGGAGCGAGACGTAGTCGTGGGGCAGCAGCACCCGGCGTACGCGGGCGGCGGCCTCGGGCTCGTGGTCGCGCAGCCAGCGAAGCTTGGCGGCGGTGAAGGAGGCCACCAGCACGCTGCCGACCGCGTCGGCGCAGGCCTGGGGGCCGCCCATCTCCTCGACGAGGTCGCGGGCGGTGCCGGCGGAGCGGGTGTCGTTCCACAGCAGGGCGTCGCGCACCGGCTCGCCGTCCTCACCGAGGGCGACCATGCCGTGCTGCTGCCCGCCGACCGCGACGGCGTCGGCCCGCTCGAGCAGGCCGTCCGTGGCGTGGTCGACCGCGGCCAGCCAGGCGCGTGGATCGACCTCGGTGCCGGCCGGGTGCGGCGCGGACCTCTCGTCGACGACCCGGCCGTCGGCGGCGTCCACGAGGACGGCCTTGGTGGACTGGGTGGAGGAGTCGATCCCCAGGACGAGCGTCACCAGACCATTAAGTACGACTCTCGAACTTAAGTCAAGGGTCGCGCCGGGTGCTCACCCTCCCGGAGCGGCGCGGGGGTGCGTACCGTGACGAACATGAGCCAAGACGGAGACATCTACGCCGGCGACCAGCTCTCCCGCGAGGACGCCCTGGCCGGGTCGGAGGGCGAGGTCGCGGACGAGCTCGACCGCGGCTACTCCCCGCCCGAGAAGCTGTCGGGCAACATGCGGCACGGCACGACCACTGCCGAGGTGCTCGAGGGCGAGTCCTTCGAGGAGCGCCTCGAGCAGGAGGTGCCCGAGCCCGACCCGTACGAGGCGGCAGCCGCCGAGGACGTCACCGACATCGACGACGGCGAGGTCGGCGACGAGCGCGCGGGCCGCCTGGTCGACCCCGACCAGGGTGGCGGCGCGGACCTCGAGCAGGCCATGGTCGGCGACGACGCCGGCATCGACGGGGCCGCCGCCGGCGCCGAGGAGGCGGCCGTGCACATCGTGCCCCAGGACGGCGAGCAGGTCTGAGCCGCGTCTCCTAGGATCACGCCATGGCCAAGAGCGACGACCTGACCGCCCGACTGACGCGGGTGCCGAGCTTTGCGGACCTCTCCCGGCGCGACCTGGACAAGGTCGGCAAGGCGGGCCGCCTGGTGCACCTGCCGGCACAGTGGTCGCTGATGGCCGAGACCACCCCGGCCGACAAGGCGTACGTCATCCTCGCCGGCACCGCCGAGGTGCGGCGCAAGGGCGCGGTCGTGGCCACTGTCGGCGCCGGGGACCTGATCGGCGAGATCGGTGTGCTGCAGAAGCGGTTGCGCACCGCCGCGGTGGTCTCGACCTCCGAGCTCGAGGTCGTGCACTTCACCAACGAGGACCTGTCCCGGCTGGCCGAGGAGATCCCGGCGTTCGGGAAGGCGCTCGAGGCGACTGCTGCCGCGCACACCGACTGACGGGGGCGATCGTGGGTCGGTCGCGTGCGCCGGGCCCTCGTCGTGACGACGTACGGGCCTGCGGGACCGGCCCCGCAGGTCAGGAGCAGCGGTTCCAGGTGTTCGGCCAGGCCGACCCGCCGCCCTGCGGCTGCCGGTCCTTCCACCCGCGCCACGCGACGCGCTTGGCGATCCTGATCTGCTCCCTGCGCGTGGCCTCGTGGGGGTAGACGTTCTCCGAGTAGCTCGGGCCGCCGTAGTAGCGCCAGGTCGACAACGAGAACTGGAGGCCCCCGTAGTGCCCGTTGCCGGTGTCGACGTGCCACCGGTGGGTCGACTCGTAGTGGGCGAGGCACTCCCACCGGGTCGCGCCGTGGTGGGCCTCGGCGGCCGGCGCGACCGCGGTGAGCAGCCCGGCGCCGAGCGCCAGGGAGCCGAGGGCTGAGACGAGCAGGCGTAGGGCGACAGGGGCAGCGTGGATCGCAGGCATGGGCCGGTTCCTTCCCGCGCCTGCGAGGTGAGCTGTCGGGCTGGAGCTGAAAGGTGCCCCGCCACCGTAGTGGCTTCGCCCCGAGTGACCGCCGTCCCGTCGGGGACGGGTGTCGGCGGCCGCGTGGAACCTGGGTCCCCCGCCCCTGCCCGTGGTGTGTCGTGGGGATCAGCGGTGGCGGGCAGGATTCGGCGTCGCCGCGCTGGTGTCCAGTTGTGGCGCCACCCATCGGGGGCGGCTCCGGCATCGTACGCGCGGTCGCCGCCGCAGCCGTCCGCCAGGGGCCGGCGACGTCGAGGTCGGTGGGGTGACGGGTGACCACGTGGACGGCGGTCGACCAGAGCTGCGTCGGGTTCCCGGGGAGCTTTGTCGGTGGCGTGAGGGTCGGCCTCGAACCCGGCCGTCGATCCCCACCCGGTCACTGCCGGCCCTGGGACGCCAACGCCGGTCGACCTGACCGTGCCTCCACCGGCTCCTCCGCGAGCGCGGGGTCCAGTTCCGGCAGCAACCGGTCCAGCCACCGCGGCAGCCACCAGTTCGCGTCACCGAGGAGCCTCATGGTGGCCGGGACGAGCATCAGGCGTACGACGGTGGCGTCGAGGAGGATGGCCGTGGCCAGTCCCACTCCCATCATCTTCACGACCGGGTCACTGCCCAGGACGAAGCCCGAGAAGACCGCCACCATGATCAGCGCAGCCGCAGTGATGGTGCGCCCGGTGCCGGCGATCCCCTGGATGACCGCGCGGGTGTTGTCGCCGTGGCGGCGGTACTCCTCGCGCACCCGCGACAGCAGGAAGACCTCGTAGTCCATGGAGAGCCCGAACAGGATCGCGAACATGAACAGCGGGAT
>JBKJPE010000219.1:0-9953 GCA_046595185.1 Nocardioides sp. | reverse complement strand
GCGAAGAAGACCGCGGTGTCGACGGCGGCTCCGGCGAAGAAGACCGCGGCTCCGGCGGCGGCGAAGAAGACCGCGGCTCCGGCGGCGGCGAAGAAGACCGCGGCTCCGGCGGCGGCGGAGAAGGCTGCGGCTCCGGAGCCGGCTCCGGTGCCGGCACAGAAGACGACCAGCAGCTCCACGGGCTCGTCCTCCACCGGGTCGTCCGCGGGCTCCGGGACCAGCAGCGGCTCGTCAGGCAGCGGCGGCTCGTCGGGGGGCTCGGGCAGCACCGGCTCATCGACCACCGGTTCGTCGACCACCGGCTCGTCCGGGGGCACGTCCTCGGGCAGCTCGAGCGGCGGCGGGTCCTCCTCGGACGGCGCGGGCTCCTCCAGCTGATCGTCGGGTCGCCCCGCCCGCTCAGGCGAGCGGGGCGGCCACCGCCGCGGTGTGGGTGCCGACGCCGAGGGACAGCGCGGCCCGCAGGCCCGCGAGGTCGTCGACGTCGCAGCGCAGGGAAGCCAGGTCGCTGCCGACCTCCTGTGCCCCCGACGCCTGGTGCGCGAGGCGGGACGCGATCCCGAAGCGCGGGGCGAACCCGTCGTACGGGGCGGTGTAGAGCGTGGTGCCGACACCGTCGGCATCGGGGACGAACCACGCCCCGCCCCTGACGGACTCGCGCAACGCCGCACCGAGGTCGTCGGGGCGCAGGGCCGGGAGGTCGGCGCAGATCGCCACCGGCTGGAGGTACGGCCAGCGCCGCCGCGCCTCGAGGGCTGCCTGCTGGAGGGTGGCGTTCAGGTCGTGCGTGTCGCCGTCGGGCATGCTCGCGCAGCCCAGGGCCACCAGGTCGCGGGAGAACGCGGCGTCGTCGGTCACCACCAGGACCTCGGCCACCTCGGGGCACGCGACGGCGGCCGTGACGGTGTCGAGGGCGAACGCCCCGGCCAGGTCGCGGCGACGGACGTCATCCACGTCGCCCAGGCGGGACTTGCCCACCCGTGGGGGCTTGACGGGCACGATCGCCACGAAGGATGCGGGCTCGTCGGGCGGGTCGTGGGAGGCCATCGCGACGATCCTCTCAGGTCGGGTCCGGCCCCGCAGTGCACCGCCGCCGCGTCGGGCGTCCGTGCCGCAGCCCGCGGCGGTAGCCTGCGTCGCGACCGGGACGCCGGTCCGCGCCCTGCCGGGGCGGAGAGGAAGGGAGCACGTGAGCGTCCGCAAGCTGCAGCAGCGACGAGGGTGGGCCTTCTCCGTCATCGTGATCCTCGTCAAGCCGGTCCTGCTCTCCCTGACCCGGCGTCGGTGGGTCGACGGCGAGAACATCCCGGCCACCGGTGGCTGCGTGGTCGTCGTCAACCACCTCTCGCACATCGACCCGCTCACGTCCGCGCTGCTGGTCTACGACCACGGCCGGATCCCGCGCTACCTCGCCAAGTCCGGCCTGTTCCGCAACCGGGCGCTCGGCGCGTTCCTCCGCTCGGCAGGTCAGATCCCCGTGGAGCGCGCGAGCATCAACGCCCTCGGGGCGTACGCCGCCGCGGTCACCGCCGTCCGCGCCGGCGAGTGCCTGGTCGTCTACCCGGAGGGCACGATCACCCGCGACCCCGACCTGTGGCCGATGACCGGCAAGTCCGGTGCGGCGCGGATCGCGCTCGAGACCGGCTGCCCGGTCGTCCCGGTCGGCCAGTGGGGTCCCCAGGACGTGCTGGCGCCCTACGCCCGCAAGCCCGACCTGCTGCCGCGCAAGCTGATCACCATGAAGGTGGGGCCACCCCTGGACCTCGCACACCTCACCGAGGGGCCGGTGACGGCGGCGCGGGTCGCACGGACCACCGAGGAGATCATGACCGCGATCACCGGCCTCGTGGCCGACATCCGTGGTGAGCAGCCGCCTGCGGAGCGCTACGACCTGAGACGGCACCGCGCCGGTCGCAGCCGTGAGGACGGGTCCTCGTGACGACCGACGCCGCACCGGGCGGTAGCCACGGCAGGGTCGCGGTGTTCAGCGCGGGGTCGTGGGGCACCGCCTTCTCGATCGTGCTCGCCGACGCCGGCAACGAGGTCGTGCTCTGGTGCCGTCGACCCGAGCAGGCGGAGGCCATCGAGCGCGACCGCGAGAACGCCGACTACCTGCCGGGCGTCGAGCTGCCCCGTGGTGTGAGCGCCACCTCCGACGCGGCCCTCGCGCTGCGGGGTGCCGAGGTCGTGGTGCTGGCCACGCCGTCGCAGAGCCTGCGCGAGAACCTGGCCGGGTGGGCGCCCCACGTGCCTGACGACGCCGTGTTCCTGTCGCTGATGAAGGGTGTCGAGCTCGGCAGCGTCAAGCGGATGAGCGAGGTCATCGCCGAGGTGACCGGAGCCGGCCCGGACCGCATCGGTGTGCTCAGCGGCCCCAACCTGGCCAAGGAGATCGCGCGACGGGAGCCCGCGGCCTCCGTGATCGCCTGCGCCGACGAGGACGTCGCGCGCCGTCTGCAGGCCCGGTGCCACACCGCCGCCTTCCGGCCCTACACCAGCCTCGACGTCGTCGGCTGCGAGATCGGCGGCGCCTACAAGAACGTGGTCGCGCTGTGCGTGGGCATGGCCGTCGGGCTGGGTTTCGGTGACAACACCACCGCCTCCCTGATCACCCGGGGCCTGGCGGAGACCGCGCGGCTGGCCACGCGGATGGGAGCCAACCCGCTGACCCTGATGGGTCTGGCCGGGCTGGGGGACCTGGTGGCCACCTGCTCCTCGCCGCTCTCCCGCAACCGCACCTTCGGGGAGAGGCTCGGCCAGGGGATGTCGGCCGAGGAGATCCTGGCATCGTCCCGCCAGGTGGCCGAGGGAGCCAAGTCGTGCTCATCCCTGCTGGCCCTGGCCCGCAGCTGGGGCGTGGACGCCCCGATCGCCGACCAGGTCGACGCCGTCGTCGCCGGGCGCACCACGCCGGTCGACATGATGGGGGCCTTCATCAACCGCGACCCGAAGGCGGAGACCGACTGACGCCGCCGGTCTCAGCGCGGTCCGCGCAGGTCGTCGACCAGCCCGTCGCGCTCCTGCCACCACCGGGCCGCCCCGCGGACGGCCTCGGAGTAGGCGTCGTCGTCCACCACCTCGCCCAGCCAGGGGTCCTGCGTCATCCCGGCGGCGTCGAGCGCGCGCCGCCCGTGCGGACCACGATCCATCAGGTGTCCAGCACGTCGCGGCCGACCCGGAGGCCACGGTGCGCGAGCAGTACCGCGCGCGCCGAGACGTCGTCCACGTCCCCCGCGGCGAGCGCCGGCATCGAGCCCAGGGTGGGGTTCGGAGCCATCTGTGCGAGGCGGTGGAGGAGGGTGACCCGGTCGCGGTCGGAGGCCTCCCGCACCGCGTGGTCGTGCAGCACGTCGACCACGCGGTCGGCGAGGGGGACCGCCGCGAGCAGCATCGTCGAGGTGACGCGGTGGCGCGGACGGTGGTCGTTCAGACCTCGAAGAGCACCCTGGTCAGCAGCGGCCGGTCGGGGGAGGTTGTCGGGCTCCGCGATCCGTTCGGCCAGCTCGGTGGCGGTGCGCCACCGGCGGTCCGCCTGGGGTGCGCTCCCCGAGAGCGGCCCGCGTGGGCGCGGGAGCGGGGGGACGGGACAACCGCGGCGCGGCAGCGGCCGCCGGGCGGTCAGGGAGCGAGGCCACCACGCCGGACAGTGTGCGGTGCCAGTGGGCGTCGCCGCGTGCCGCGACACGCTCGTAGGCGGCGACGAGCGGCTCCACGGCGACGTCCCAGTCCTCGGGTCGACCGCCTCCGGTCGCGGCCATCTACACCAGGGCGTGGCAGCTAGCGCGCACGGCCATCGGGCGGTGGTCGGCCAGCAGCTCGGCGGTCCAGCCGAGGACCTCCGGGGTGGGCCGGTCGGCCGTCGCCGTCACCGCGTCGACGAGGACCTGGGCGTGCGGGTCGGCCACGGCCCGGCGTGCGGCGGCCAGCACGAGGTGGCCGTACGAGCTCGCGCGCACCAGGCTGAGCGGCTCGTACCGGGTGACGCAGGCCGTGCCGACGCTGCGGCCCAGCTCGTCGACGGACAGGAGCTCGCCCCCGACGGCCCGACCCGCGTCGTCACGGTCCGGCGGCCCGCCGGGCAACGATCGGCACAGCACGTCGACCGGGGCGCGCAGCTGGCCATCGCGCAGACCGAGGGCGCGCTCGTAGCCGTCGATGATGCGGCCGTGCCGGACCTTGCCGTTCTCGACCTCGGACATCGGGCGGGCGTGGGTGCGTACGCCCGTGGCGCGCAGCGCGGCACCCACCGCGGCCTGGCTGTGACCGCCACCGGCGGTCAGCCTGGCCATCCTGAGCAGCCAGGGCGACCCGGGACGCGACATTGACGCGATCGACCCCGAGCAAGGAGTCGTCGCGGAGCGGAGTGAGCGGTGCCGGCACGTGAAACCCCCATTTCTCCCGGGTCGACCGAGGAGAAAGATGCAAGGTCCCGGGTGGGGAGGTGAGAATCTCCGGTGCGAGGATGACCAGAATACGTCGGGCTGCTCAGACGAGCCCGTCCAGGCACCGGCGGAGGTCGTCCCACAGGTCCTCCACGGCCTCGATGCCCACCGAGAGCCGGACCAGCCCCTCCGGGATGGTGGGGGCCTCGCCCTTCCAGCGGCGACGCCGCTCCAGGGTGGACTCGACCCCGCCGAGGGAGGTCGCGTGCACCCACAGCCGGGTCTTGCGCGGCAGCAGGTCGGCAGCCGTCTCGCCCTGGGCCAGGACGATCGAGACGATGCCGCCGAAGCCGGGGTAGCGCACGTCCTCGACGGCGGGGTGCTCGCGGAGGCGGTCCACCAGCACCTGGGCGTTGGCCTGGGCCCGCTCGACGCGCAGGTGCAGCGTGCGCATGCCACGCAGGGCCAGCCACGCCTCCAAGGTGCCCGGGACCGCGCCGGCGAGGTCGCGTCGCTTCTTGAGCACGTCGAAGAGGTCGTCGTCGCGGGTGACCACGGCGCCGAGCAGGGCGTCGCTGTGGCCGGCGAGGTACTTCGTCGCGGAGTGCAGGACGAGGTCGACGCCGTCCTCGAGCGGACGACGCAGGACCGGCGTGGCGAAGGTGTTGTCGGCGACGACGGAGGCCCCGGCGGCGTGCGCGGCCTCGGTCACTGCCCGGATGTCGGTGATCTCGAGGGCGGGGTTGGTGGGGGACTCCACCCACACCAGCGCGGCGTCATCGCAGGCGGCGCGGGTGGCCTCCAGGTCGGTCATGTCCACCAGCACGCTGCGGGCGCGGCCCCGGGCCTCGAGGTCGCCGAGGTAGGCCACGCTGCCGAGGTAGGCGTGCCGGGGCATCACCACGCGGCCGTCCTGCCCCACCAGGTCCAGGACGGTCGACACGGCCGCCATCCCGGACGAGAAGGCCAGGCAACGGCCACCCTCGAGCGCCCCGAGCGCGGCCTCGAAGGCCTGCCAGGTGGGGTTGCCGTAGCGGCCGTACTCCCGGTCGCCGCCCGCGACGTAGGTCGAGGCCATGGTCAGCGGCTCGTTCAGCGGGGCGTCGGGGTCGTCCTTCGGGCGGCCGGCCGTCACCGCCAGCGTGGCCGGGTGGAGCGGGCGGTCAGCGGGCTCGGGCAGGGGCGAGTCGTCGGGCATCCCCCGATCCTAGGAACGCTAGGGTCGAGACGATGAGCCCGGAGCCCCCTTCGCCCCGCCAGGTCGCCAAGCCGCGGGTCGCTGTCGTCTTCGGCGGGCGCTCCAGCGAGCACGCGATCTCCTGCGTCACCGCCGGCAGCGTGCTGGCGGCGATCGACCCGGAGTCCTACGACGTGGTCCCGGTCGGCATCGCTCGCGACGGTCGGTGGGTCCTGGAGTCCGGCGACCCCGAGCGGTTGCGGATCACCACGCCCGACGCCCTGCCCCGCGTCGACGCCGACCGGGCCTCACTCAGCCTGGCCCCCGGGGGAGGACCCGACGGGCGCGCCGGGCTGGTCGTCACCGACGCCGGGGCACCACCGCGCGAGCTCGGTGAGGTCGACCTGGTCTTCCCGCTGCTGCACGGGCCCTGGGGCGAGGACGGCACCCTCCAGGGGATGCTCGAGATGGCCGGCGTCCGTTACGTCGGCGCGGGCGTGCTGGCCTCGGCCGTGGGCATGGACAAGGCGTTCCTGAAGGTCGTGCTGCGCGACGCCGGGCTGCCGGTGATGCCGAGCGTCACGATCACCCGCGCCGCCTGGGAGACCGACCCCGACGAGGTGCTGGGCCGCGTGCTCGGGGTCGCCGACGACGGGCCCGGCCCGCGCCGCGCGGTCTTCGTCAAGCCCGCCCGGGGTGGGTCGAGCATGGGCATCAGCAAGGTCGGCGACGCCGGCGACGCCGACCCGGTCGGCCGGGCGCTGGAGGGCGCGTTCGAGCACGACCCGAAGGTGCTGGTCGAGCTGGCCGCCGAGGGGGCCCGCGAGATCGAGTGCGGCGTGCTGGAACGGCTGCCCGGTGACGGCACGGAGGCCGGTTCCGCTCCCGAGACCAGCGTGCCGGCCGAGGTGCTCGTCGGCGACGACCACGACTTCTACGACTTCGAGGCCAAGTACCTCCCCGAGCAGTCCACCCGCCTCGAGATCCCCGCCGACCTCGACCCCGCGCTCACCGCCCGGGTCCAGGAGCTGTCCGCGCGGGCCTTCGCCGCCGTCGGCTGCGAGGGCCTGGCCCGGGTCGACTTCTTCGTGATGCCCGACGGGTCCCTGGTCGTCAACGAGATCAACACCATGCCGGGCTTCACCCCGACCTCGATGTTCCCGCGGATGTGGGCGGCGACCGGGGTCGACTACCCGGCCCTGGTCGACCGGTTGATCCGGCTCGCGCTCGCCCGCGGCACGGGCCTGCGCTGAGGGCCGTCCCGCCGGCGTGTCAGCGGCAGCGGTCGACCAGCGTCACGCGGTCCTCCACCGGCCCGGCCAGCGCCGCGGTGACGGACGGCGTGCCCATGGGCCAGTACTCCGCCGGCACGACGACCTGCACGCGCGGGCGGTAGCCGACCGCGGTCAGGGTCACCTCGACCGGCTCGTCGCCGATCTGGTCCTCAGGCACGAACCACCCGACGCCGTTGATCTCCTGGCACTCGGCGAACCTGTCGTACGCCGGGGGTCGCGCCACCCCGCACGTGACGACCACCGCCGGGTCGCCGTACGCCGCCGCCGGAGCGTCGCCCGGGTCGACCTCGACGCGGGCCAGGCCCTCCTCGCCGATGTCCTCGAGCCGGTCCGGGAGCTCACCCACGAGCGCCTCGCAGGCGGCCTGCTGGCCGGGGTCGAGCTCGGTGGCCGGGACCTCCACCGGTCCGGAGCACCCGCCCAGGGCCAGAACGCCGGCCACGGCGGCACCGATGAGGCAGGGGAGGCGGTGCCGGCGGGTCCTGCTCACCTCGGAGGGGCGGGTCAGATGTGGACGACGGGGCAGGTGAGGGTGCGCGTGATGCCGTCGAGGTTCTGCACCCGGGAGACGACGAGCTTGCCGAGCTCGTCGACGTTGCGGGCCTCGGCGCGCACGATCACGTCGTAGGGGCCCGTGACGTCCTCGGCGAGGGTGACACCCTTGACCTGCGCGATGGCGAGGGCCACCTCGGCGGCCTTGCCGACGTCGGTCTGGATCAGGATGTAGGCCTGGACGACCATGGGGATCTCCTCGTTGAGACGGGTGGGTCGTCGTGGCCCCGGGAGCCGCGACGGGTCGGCCACGCGAGTGGCGACCCGGGTCAACCTACCGCGCAGCGGCCTCTGGTGGGATGGGGGTCATGGCCCTTCCCGCTGACGCCACGCTCGCCGACGTCGGGGAGTTCGGACTGATCTCCGAGCTCACCGCGCTCTTCGCCCAGGGCGAGCACGTCCTGGTCGGCCCGGGCGACGACGCCGCGGTGCTGCGCGTCCGCACCGGGCACGTCGTGGTCTCCACCGACCTGATGGTGGAGGGCCGACACTTCCGGCGCGAC
Source organism: Nocardioides sp. (assembly GCA_046595185.1). Lineage (GTDB taxonomy): Bacteria > Actinomycetota > Actinomycetes > Propionibacteriales > Nocardioidaceae > Nocardioides. Next base: position 2,044 of record JBKJPE010000219.1, on the reverse strand, counting down.
TGGGTCTCCGGCGCCGACGTCGGCCACCGCGCGGCGGCCCAGAACATCTCCGACGTCAACGCCATGGGCGGCCGGGCCACCTCGCTGACCATCGGCCTGGCCGCACCCGCCGACCTCCCGGCGAGCTGGGCGCTCGACCTCGCCACGGGCTTCGCCGAGGAGTGCGGCCTGGTCGGGGCAAGCATCGTGGGCGGCGACCTCACGCGCGCCGACCAGGTCGTGGTCGCCGTGACCGTGCTCGGGGCCTGCGCGCAGTCGCCGGTGCTGCGCTCTGGCGCGGGGCCGGGCGACCTCCTGGCGCTGACCGGGCGGCAGGGCTGGGCCGCCGGCGGCCTGACCGTGCTCAGCCGCGGTTTCCGCTCGCCCCGGGTCCTGGTCGACGCCTACCGCCGGCCCGAGCCGCCGTACGACGCCGGGCCCGCCGCCGCCGAGGCCGGCGCCACCTCGATGATCGACGTCTCCGACGGCCTGCTGGCCGAGGTCGGCCACCTCGCCGTCAGCTCCGGGGTCGCCATCGACGTGCGTGCCGCGACGCTGGAGGTGGCGGAGCCGCTGGTCACGGTCGGGGCGGCGCTGGGTGCCGAGCCCCTGTCGTTCGTGCTCGGCGGTGGCGACGACCACGGCCTGCTGGCGACCTTCCCGCCCGGGCGGGTCCCCGACGGTTGGACGGTCGTGGGGGAGGTGCTCGCGGGTGGCACGCCCGGCGAGGTCACCGTCGACGGGGCTGGCTACGAGGGCGTCACGGGGTGGACGCACTTCTGACGGGGCCCCGTCGCACGGGCCCGCGCGCCGGCGGTGGCGCTGGCCCCGGAGGGAGAGGGACGTCTCCAGCGCGCCGCCGACCTCGAGCACCGGAGCGCCCCGCACGCACGAAGGCCGCCTCCCGACAGCGTCGGGGGCGGCCTCGGTGGAGCAGCAGGGTCAGCGGGTGACCTTGCCGGCCTTGATGCAGCGGGTGCAGACGTTGAGGCGCTTCGGGGTCCCGTTGACGGTGGCCCGGACCCGCTGGATGTTGGGGTCGAACCGGCGCTTGGTGATCTTGCGCGACCAGGGGCGGTTGTTGCCGAAGGTCGGCTTCTTGTCGCAGAGGTCGCAGACGGCAGCCACGGGTTTGTCTCCTGAACGTTCGGTGAGAAGTGCGTGAGCCCGACTCCGGGCAACCGCCCTAGCGTATCCGAGGACCCGCCGGGCGTCGAAACGGCGTCGGACCGGCCGGTGGCCGGGCGCCGCGGCCGTCGGTGCCCCACCCTACGCTGGCCACCGCCATGGAAGAGATCCCGCTCGAGGGCACGATCGCGCTGCGCACGCTCGCGCGCTTCGTCGACCTCGCCACCGACGCCCTGGGGGCGGCGCGCGAGGAGATCGACGCCCTCAACGTCTTCCCGGTGCCCGACGGCGACACCGGCACCAACCTGCACCTGACGGTGTCGGCGGCCCGGGACGCGCTGACGGCGTCCCGCGAGGCCGACGCGGGTCGTGAGGCGGCCCTGGCGGCCCTGGCCCGTGGTGCGCTGCTCGGTGCCCGGGGCAACTCCGGGGTGGTGCTGAGCCAGATGCTCGGCGAGGTGGTGCGTCGGATCGGTCGCGCGCTGCCCGACGAGCGGGGCGCGGTGGTGATGGCCGAGGCGCTGGCGGGTGCCGCCGAGGCGGCGTACGCCGCAGTGGCCGTGCCGGTCGAGGGCACCATGCTGAGCGTCGCCCGGGCCGCCGCGGACGCCGCGGTCGCGCGGGCCACCGACCCTGCGGCACGGGCCGGCGAGGTGGTGACCGCTGCCGCCGCCGCAGCCCGCGCCGCCCTGGCCCGCACCCCCGAGCAGCTCGAGGTGCTCGCGCGCGCCGGGGTGGTCGACGCCGGCGGACGCGGCCTGTGCGTGCTGCTCGACGCCGCCGAGACCGCCTCCACCGGGCGTCGGCCGCCGCGCCCGCCGCGCGGGCCCCGGATCCCGGTGCCCGTCGCGGCCCCCGGGCCGGGGGCGGCCGTGCCGGCCGCCGGCGCCGACCTGCGTGAGGACGGGCCGTCCTACGAGGTGATGTACCTCCTCGA
>JBKJPE010000127.1:0-14090 GCA_046595185.1 Nocardioides sp. | reverse complement strand
GCCCAGGGCGACCATGGTCTCGGCGAGCTCGCGCGCCCGGGCCTCGTTCTTCATGAAGGCCCCGGTCCCGCACTTCACGTCGAGCACCAGCGAGCCGGTCCCCTCGGCGATCTTCTTGCTCATGATCGAGGAGGCGATCAGCGGGATGGCCTCGACGGTTCCTGTGACATCGCGCAGCGCGTAGAGCTTGCGGTCCGCCGGGGCGAGACCGGAGCCGGCCTGGCAGATCACGGCACCGACCTCCTCGAGCTGGATCATCATCTCGGCGTTGCTCAGGCCCGCGCGCCACCCGGGGATCGCCTCGAGCTTGTCGAGGGTGCCGCCGGTGTGGCCCAGGCCGCGCCCGGAGAGCTGCGGCACGGCCACCCCGCACGCGGCGACCAGCGGGGCCAGCGGGAGGGTGATCTTGTCGCCGACGCCGCCGGTGGAGTGCTTGTCGGCGGTCGGGCGGGACAGCGAGGAGAAGTCCATCCGCTCGCCCGAGGCGATCATGGCCGCGGTCCAGCGCGCGATCTCGGCACGCTCCATCCCGTTGAGCAGGATCGCCATCGCCAGCGCGGCCATCTGCTCGTCGGCGACCACGCCGCGGGTGTAGGCGTCGACCACCCAGTCGACCTGGCTGTCGGAGAGACGGCCCCCGTCGCGCTTGGTGGTGATGACCTCGACGGCGTCGTGCGGCTGGTGACTCACGCGGGGAACCTACCGTCGGCCGGACCGCCGTCCCGCACCCGCACCTGCTCGTAGCCCCGGAGCACGAAGGTCGGGCGGCGTACGGGCTCCGCCGCCAGGGCGAGCGTCGGCAGCCGGGTCGCCAGGAGGGCCACCGACTCGGCGAGCTCCATGCGCGCCAGCGGCGCCCCGAGGCAGAAGTGCACCCCGGCGCCGAAGGACACGTGCGGGTTGGGGTCGCGGGTGGGGTCGATCGCGTCGGCGTCGGCGAACACCGCAGGGTCCCGGTTGGCCGAGCCCAGCAGCAGCGCCACCGTGCTGCCCTCGGACACGACGTGACCGCCGGCCAGCTCGACGTCGGTGATGGCGGTGCGCTCGAAGAGCTGCAGGGCGGCGTCGAAGCGCAGCATCTCCTCGACCGCCGCGGGGGCGGCGCCGGGCGCCACCGGCCAGAGCCCGGCGCGCAGGAGGGCCACCAGGCCGTTGCCGAGGACGTTCACCGAGGCCTCGTGGCCGGCGTTGAGCAGCAGCACCGCGGACGCGACGACCTCGGCGGGCGAGAGCGCGGTCGCGACCAGGTCGCTGACCAGGTCGTCGGCCGGACGCCGGCGGCGCAGGTCGGCCAGGTCGGCGACCAGCGCGGCGAAGTCGGCGGCCGCGGCCACCGCGGCGCCCACGACCTCCCCCGACGGGGAGGTCTCGTACATCCGCACGATGGCCTGCGACCACGCGCGCAGGTCGGGAGCGTGGGAGGCCGGGACGCCGAGCAGCTCGGCGATGACGAGCACCGGGAGCGGCTCGGCGTACTCCCCCACGACGTCGAAGCCGGCGTCGGTCACGGCGGCTCCGGCCACCTCGTCCAGCAGCGTCGTCGCCAGCTCCCGCACCCGAGGGCGCAGCCGCTCGACGTGACCGCGGTTGAAGGCCGCGGCCACCGGTCGCCGCAGCCGCGTGTGGTCGGGCGGCTCGTTCTCCATCATCTGGTGGCGGTGCAGCAGGTTGAAGGGTGCCAGCGCGTCGCGCGGCTCGCGGTCGCGCCAGACCCGGCCCAGCCGCCGGTCGCGCAGCGCCCGACCGACCCCGGCGTGGTCCAGGACCAGCCAGCGCCCCGTCGGCTGGTGGCGCAGCACCGGGCCCTGCTCGCGCAGCGAGGCCAGCACGGGGTACGGGTCGGCGAGGAAGCCGGGATCGGTGAGGTCAGCCGAGGTCGTCGGGACCGAACGCATCCGGCAGCACCTCGTCCATCCGCCTGACCCCCGAGACCGTCTGCAGCAGCAGGCCGGGCCCGCCGTTCTCGGACAGCAGCTGGCGGCACCGCCCGCAGGGCATGATCACCGCGCCCTCGCCGTCGACGCACACGAAGTGGGTCAGCCGGCCGCCGCCGCCGCGGTGCAGGTCGCTGACGAGCCCGCACTCGGCGCACAGCGCGACGCCGTACGCCGCGTTCTCCACGTTGCAGCCGGACACGACGCGGCCGTCGGCCACCAGCGCAGCGGCCCCGACGCGGTAGCCGGAGTAGGGCGCGTAGGCGTGCTCCATGGCCTCCCGGGCCTCGGCGCGCAGGGCCTCCCAGTCGAAGTCGAGGCTCATCCCGCGCTGCCCTTGCGATAGACCTGGCCGTCGGCGGCGGGCATCCGGAGCCGTTGGCTGGCGAAGGCCAGGACCAGCAGCGTGATGACGTACGGCGTCATCCGGGTGAAGTCGCCGGGCACCTGGTCGATCGAGACGTAGACCGCGCCGACCGCGGCACCGACGACCAGGACCACTGCGGCGGTGACGAAGTTGGTGCGGCGCACCTGCCAGACCGCGAAGGCGATCGCCAGCAGCGAGACCAGCAGCAGCAGGGCGCGCACCGAGGTGCCGCCCTGGCGCAGGCCGAGGGTCTCGGTGTAGCCGAACAGCCCGGACCCGGCCAGCAGCCCGCCGGGGCGCCAGTTGCCGAAGATCATCGCGGCCAGGCCGATGTAGCCGCGCCCGCCGGTCTGGCCCTCGCGGTAGTTGCTCGAGGCCACCATGGCCAGGAAGCCGCCGGCCAGCCCGGCGAGTCCGCCGGAGATCAGCACGGCGACGAACTTGTAGCGCATCACCGCCACGCCGAGGGACTCCGCGGCCGCCGGGCTCTCGCCGCACGAGCGCAGCCGCAGGCCGAACGGGGTGCGCCACAGCACGACGTAGGACAGCACCACCAGCGCCAGCGCGATCAGCACCAGCACCGACAGGTTGGTCACCAGCGCACGGGCGACGGCGGCCAGCTCGGAGACGAGGAAGAGGTTGCGCCCCTCGACCTCGCCCAGCCGGTCGCTGAGGGCCGGGAACGAGACCGTGGGGACGTCGCCGATCTTCGGCGACTGGGTCGGCCCCCCGCCCTCGACGCCGGTGAAGGTCAGCGCGGCGAGGTACTGCACGGCACCGAGCGCGATGATGTTGATCGCGACGCCGGAGATGATGTGGTCGACGCCGAAGACGACGGTGGCCAGCGCGTGCACCAGACCGCCGACCACACCGAGCGCGACCGAGCCGAGGATGCCGATCCACGGTCCGTAGGTGAAGGCGAAGTACCCGGCCCCGAAGGTGCCGAGGATCATCATGCCCTCGAGCCCGATGTTGACGACGCCGGCCCGCTCGGCCCACAGCCCGCCGAGCGCGGCCAGCATGATCGGCATCGTGGCGATCAGGGTCGCCCCGACCGTGCCGGCCGAGGTCAGGTCGTCGGCGCCGGTGACCCGCTCGAGCAGCGACAACAGGGCGAGGGAGCCCACGATGCCCAGCAGCCACCAGTACGCCGGCCGCAGCCGGCGCCGCCTCCTGGCCGCGGGTGCGGGTGCGGGTGTCGGGGCGACGGGGTCGGTGGCGACGCTCATGCCCGGGCCTCCTGGTGCTGGGTCGGGGCGGGGTCCTCGGGTCCGGCCGGGCGCTCCGCCTTCGCCACGCGGCTCTGCTCGCGGCGGGTCAGGAAGCGTCGGACGACCTCGTAGGAGATGACGACGGTCAGCACGATCACGCCCTGGGTGATGGCCACGATCTCCGGGGAGACGCCGACCAGGATCTGCAGCGGGTTGGACTGTTCCTCCAGGAACGCGAAGAGCAGCGCGGCCAGGGCGATCCCGATCGGGTTGTTGCGGCCCAGCAGCGCGATGGCGATGCCGGCGAAGCCGAGCCCGGACTGGAAGGTCGAGCCGTAGCTGTAGGCCTCGCCGAAGAGGATCGGCAGGCCCACGAGGCCGGCCAGGGCGCCCGAGAGCATCATCGTGATGATCGTCATCCGACGCACGTTGATGCCGCTGGCCACCGCCGCGGTGGTGGACTGCCCGGTGGCGCGCAGGTCGAAGCCGAAGCGGGTCCGGCTCATCACGAACCAGTACGCCAGCCCGGCCACGGCCGCGAGCACCACGAAGCCGTAGATCTCCACGCCGGGACCGGCGTCGGCGCCGGCCAGGGGGATGGCCCCGATCCTGCTGCCCTCGGGGACCTCCTTGGTGCCGATGGTGTTGCTGCCCTCCTCGCGGACAGCGGCCTCGCGCAGGAGGTAGGCCACGACGCTGGTGGAGATGAAGTTCAACATGATGGTGGAGATGACCTCGCTGACCCCACGGGTGGCGCGCAGCACCCCGGCGATGCCGGCCCACAGGGCGCCGACGGCCATGGCGCAGACGATGGCCAGCGCGGTGTTGAGGTAGCCCGGGAGCCACGCCTCACCGGCGACGACCGCTCCGACGAACGCCGCGATCCGGTACTGCCCGTCGACGCCGATGTTGAACAGGTTCATCCGGAAGGCCACCGCGACCGCGAGACCGGAGAGGTAGAGCACACAGGCCTGGTTGACGATGTTGGCGACGTTGCGGGTCTCGGGGACCTGGAGGATCTCCGCCCAGACCTCCGCGACCGGGTCGCCGGCACTGAGCAGGACCAGGCTGGTGATCGCGAAGGCCGCGACCAGGGCCAGCGCGGGCGCCAGCAGGCCCAGCAGCGCGCGCAGGACCCGGCTCATGCCGCGCTCCCGGCGCCGGTCATGGCCGAGCCGAGCTGCTCGGGCGTCACGTCGCCGGGGTCGAAGGAGCCGACCAGGCGACCGCGCAGGATGACCTCGATCCGGTCGGAGAGCCCGATCAGCTCGTCGAGGTCGGCGGAGATGAGCAGCACCGAGAGCCCCCCGGCGCGGGCCTCGCGGATATGGTTCCAGATGGCGGCCTGCGCGCCGACGTCGACGCCCCGGGTGGGGTGGGCGGCGATCAGCAGGATCGGGTCGCCGCTCATCTCGCGGCCCACGATCAGCTTCTGCTGGTTGCCCCCGGAGAGCGCGCGGGCCGGCACGTCGGCGCCGGGGGTGCGCACGTCGTACTCCTCGATGATGCGCTGGGTGTCGGCCCGGGCCGCGCGCCGGCTGATCAGGCGCCCCGAGGCGCTCGGGGCGCGGGACTGGTGGCCCAGCACGCGGTTCTCCCACAGCGGGGAGTCGAGCAGCAGCCCGTGTCTTTGCCGGTCCGCGGGGATGTAGCCGATCCCGGCCTCGCGGCGGCGCAGCGTCGACATCGGGGACAGGTCCTGGTCGCTGAGCTCGATGGACCCGGTGGCGCCCGGGCGCATGCCCATGATGGCCTCGACGAGCTCGGCCTGGCCGTTGCCCTCGACGCCGGCGATGCCCAGGATCTCGCCACGGCGGATCTTGAGGGAGACGTCCTCCAGCAGGGCGCGCCCCAGCGCGTCGTGCAGCGTGAGTCCGCTGATCGAGAGCTGCGTGCGGGTGGAGGTCGCCTTCTCCGAGATCCCGGGCGAGGGCAGCTCGGAGCCGACCATCAGCTCGGCGAGCTGGCGTGAGGTGACCTCGGCGGGCAGGACGGTACGCACGGTCGTGCCGCGCCGGACCACCGTGATCTCGTCGGCCACGGAGAGCACCTCGTCGAGCTTGTGCGAGATGAAGAGGACGGCCAGGCCCTCCTTCTTCAGCTCCTGGAGGTTGCCGAACAGCTCGTCGACCTCCTGGGGCACCAGGACGGCGGTCGGCTCGTCGAGGATGATCGTGCGCGCGCCGCGGTAGAGGACCTTGAGGATCTCGACGCGCTGGCGGGAGCCGACACCGAGCTCCTCGACCAGCAGGTCGGGTTCGATGCCCAGGCCGTAGGCGTCGGAGATGCGCTGCACCTCGGCGCGGGCCTTGCGCCCGATGCCGTGCTGCTTCTCGGCACCGAGCACGACGTTCTCGAGCACGGTCAGGTTGTCGGCCAGCATGAAGTGCTGGAAGACCATCCCGACGCCGGCCTTGATCGCGTCCGCCGGGGAGGACAGCCTGACCTGCGACCCGTCGATCTCGATGGTGCCCGCGTCGGGGGACTGCACGCCGTACAGGATCTTCATCAGCGTCGACTTGCCGGCGCCGTTCTCGCCCACAATCGCGTGGATGGTCCCGCGGCGCACGTCGATGTTGACGTCGTCGTTGGCGACGACCCCCGGGAAGCGCTTGCCGATGCCGCGCAGGCGCACCGCGAGCGGCGCCGTGGCCTCGACGGAGGGGTCCGGGGCGCTCGGGCCGCCGGGGGCGGTGCTGGGCGTCTGGGTCACGACGGCGTGGACCTCCTGGGCCGGGTGGGACGAGGTGGAGCGGTGCGAGGCTACGTCACCGCGGTGACGTCGAGCGCCGCCGGGACGCGGCACGGGGCCGCGGGCGCGAGGCGCCCGCGACCCCGGTCGCTGGTGACGGTGGTGCTGCGCGGAGCGACCACCGGACCCGTCAGGGAGCGGTCGGCACCTCGATGTCGCCGTCGATGATCTGCTGCTTGAAGTCCTCGAGCTGGTCGGTGACGTCGTCGACCTGACCGCCGGACGTCGAGTAGCCCACGCCGTCGACCGCGAGGTCGTAGCGGGTGATGCCGGCGGGGAACTCGCCGCCGTCGACCGCGGTGAGGTACTCGAAGACCGCGACGTCGACGTTCTTGAGCATCGAGGTCATGATCACGTCCTGCACGGACGGGTCGGCCGTCTCGTACTGGTCGGAGTCGACGCCGATGGCGAGGTTCTCAGACTCCGAGGCCGCCTCGAACACGCCACCGCCGGAGCCGCCGGCCGCGTGGTAGACGATGTCGGCGCCGCCGTCGAACATGCCCTCGGCCGCGGTCTTGCCGCGGGCCGGGTCGGCGAAGCCGGAGAAGTCCGGGATCTGCGTCAGGTAGGTCGACTGGACCTCGATGTCGGGGTTGACCGCCTCGGCACCGGCGATGTAGCCGGCCTCGAACTTCTGGATCAGCGGGGTCTCGACGCCGCCGACGAAGCCGACGTTGTCGGTCTCCGTCTTCAGGGCCGCGGCCGCGCCGACCAGGAACGAGCCCTGCTCCTCGGCGAAGACCAGGTTGGCGACGTTGTCGGCCTCCACGGTCTCGCTGTCGATGATGGCGAAGTGCGCCTCGGGGTACTCCTCGGAGACCTTGGCCACCGCGGACTCGTAGGCGAACCCGACCGCGATGACCGGGTCGAAGCCGGCCTCGACGAAGGTGCGCAGGCGCTCCTCCCGGGCGGACTCGGACTCGCCGTCCTCGGCGGCCGACTCCTGCGGCTCCATGCCGTACTCCTCGACGGCCCGGTCGAGACCGGCCGCCGCGGAGTCGTTGAAGGACTGGTCACCGCGACCGCCCACGTCGTAGGCGAGGCCGACCTTGACGCCGGAGGACGAACCGCCCTCGCTCTCGCTGCCGGAGTCCGACGCGGTGTCGTCACCGCCGCCGCACGCGGTCAGGGCCAGGATGCTGGCGGAGAAAAGGGCTGCCAGCGTGGTGCTGCTGCGTCGCAAGACGCCTCCTCGGTTGCTGAGTGGGCGCGTCCCCGGTTGGACGACGGCCACCGGGAACCCTAAAGGGTGTGCACGGCGCGACCGACCGCCCACGCCGATCGTTACCGAGGCGGAACACGACGGTCACGAGCTCCTGGGACGGAGGTCCCGGCCCGGCCCGGGACGCGCCCGGACAGGGCCTGTCAGGAGGCGGTGTGGTCGACGTCGAGGTGCGCGCGGAGCGCGGTCTGCGCCATCAGCCGGGCCCCCACGCCCACCGCCCGCTCGTCGACGCGCAGGTTTCCCTGGTGCAGGTCGTAGGTCGGCCCGCCCGGGGTCCGCGTGCCGAGCCGCATCATCGCGCCCGGCACCTCGTCGAGGTACCAGCCGAAGTCCTCCCCGCCCATGCTCTGACCGGCCACCACCCGGCACTCCTCGCCCAGCACGTCGGAGACGGCGGCCGAGAGGACGTGGTTGGCGCGGGGGTCGTTGACCACGGGCGGCACCCCGCGCAGGTAGTCGACGTGGGCGGTGACGCCGTACGGCGCGACGAGGTCGCGGACCGCGTCGCGCACGACCTGCTCGCAGTCGGCCCAGGCGTCGGCGTCGAGGATCCGCACGGTGCCGGCGACCTTGCCGCGGTCGGGGATGACGTTGGGCGCGGAGCCGGCGGCGACCACGCCCCACACGACGCTGACGCCCGAGCGGGGGTCCATCCGCCGGGAGAGCACCGCGGGCAGCTCGGTGGTCACCTTGGCCAGCGCGAACACGAGGTCGCCGGTGAGGTGCGGGCGCGAGGTGTGCCCGCCGGGACCCTCGAGGCGCACCTCGACCTTGTCGGCGGCGCTGGTCAGCGCACCGTGCCGCAGCCCGACCTGGCCGAGGTCGACGGCGGGGTCGCAGTGCAGCGCGAAGACCTGCTCGACGTCCTCGAGCGCGCCCTGGCCGATCAGGTCGAGCGCGCCGCCGGGCATGACCTCCTCCGCCGGCTGGAAGAACAACCGCACCCGGCCGGGCAGCAGCCCCCGGGCGTGCACCTCGTCGAGGGCCAGCGCGGCGCCGAGCAGGGCGGTGGTGTGCACGTCGTGGCCGCAGGCGTGCGCGACCCCGGGGACGGTGCTGGCCCACGGGTCGGTGGTGAGGTCCTGCAGGGGCAGGGCGTCCATGTCGGCTCGCAGCGCGACCACCGGCCCGGGGCCGCCGGCCGGCTCGTGCGGGTCGGCGGGCCCGAGGTCGGCGACCAGGCCGGAGCCGGGCAGCACCCGCACCTGCCAGCCGGTGCGGGTCAGCCGGTCGGCGACCAGCGCCGTCGTGCGCCGCTCGGCCCGGGACAGCTCGGGGTGGGCGTGCAGGTCCCGACGCAGGTCACGCAGCTCGTCGTCGTACTTGGTGACGACGTCGGCGACGAGGTGGGCGAGGTGGACGGGATCGGCGGGCAGCGGCATGGGACGGCCAGGCTACCGCCGCTGCCCGACGCCCTCGTCGTACGCCGCCAGGATCCGGTCTGCCGCGACCGTCGCCGGCAGGCTGCCGTCGAGGACCTCGGCGCGCACCTCGTCGCGCACGGCGCGGACCCCGGCGGAGTGCCGCAGCCGCTGGTCGAGCTCGTCGCGCACCAGCGCCCAGGTGAAGTCCAGCTGCTGCCCGGCCCTCTTGGCGGCCAGGCCGTCGGGCCCCAGGAACCCACGGTGGTCGTGCACCCGCGCCCAGAGGTCCTCGACGCCGACGTCGTGCAGCCCCGAGCAGGTGACGACCGGCGGCGCCCACTCCCCGTGGCCCCGCACGAAGCGCAACGCCCCGGCCAGCTCGCGGGCCGCGGCGCGGGCCTCGCCCTCCCGGTCGCCGTCGGCCTTGTTGACCGCGATCACGTCGGCGATCTCCAGGATGCCCTTCTTGATGCCCTGCAGCTGGTCGCCGGTGCGGGCCAGGGTGAGGAACAGGAAAGTGTCGACCATCCCGGCCACGGTCACCTCGGACTGCCCGACGCCGACCGTCTCGACCAGGACCACGTCGTACGCCGCCGCCTCCAGCACCGCCATCGCCTGCACCGTCGCCCGGGCGACCCCGCCGAGGGTGCCGGCCGCGGGCGAGGGGCGGATGTAGGCGTCGCGGTCCACCGCGAGGTGCGGCATCCGGGTCTTGTCGCCGAGGACCGAGCCGCCGGTGCGGACGCTGGAGGGGTCGACGGCAAGTACGCCGACGCGGTGGCCGTCCGAGGTCAGCCGCGCGCCGAGCGCCTCGATGAAGGTCGACTTGCCCACGCCCGGCACCCCGGAGACGCCGACCCGGACGGCCGGGCTGGTCACGCCGGCGTCGTCGCGGTCGGTGAGCGCGGTCATCAGCTCCTGCGCCTGCGCCCGGTGCGCGGGCCGCGACGACTCCACCAGCGTGATCGCCTGCGACACCTGTGCGCGACGGCCGGCCAGCACGCCCGCGACCAGTTCGTCGACCCCGGGCCTCACGACCGCGGTCCCGGCACGGCGGTCAGTGCCCGAGCTGCTCGCGCAGGCGCGCCAGCAGGTCGAGCGCCGACTCGGCGATCACGGTGCCGGGCAGGAAGACCGCGGCCGCGCCCATCTCGCGCAGGCGCGGGACGTCGTCGGGCGGGATCACCCCACCGATCACGATCATCACGTCGGGGCGGCCCTGCTCGCTCAGCGCCGCCTTCAGCGCCGGCAGCAGCGCGAGGTGGCCGGCGGCCAGGGACGAGACGCCCACGATGTGCACGTCGGCGTCGACGGCCTGCTGGGCGACCTCCTCGGGCGTGGAGAACAACGGCCCGACGTCGACGTCGAATCCCATGTCGGCGAAGGCCGACACGACGACCTTCTGGCCGCGGTCGTGACCGTCCTGACCCATCTTGGCCACCAGGATCCGGGGGCGCCGACCCTCGGCCTCGTCGAACTCCGCGGTGGCGTCGAGGACCTGGCGGACCAGCGACGAGCCCTCCTCGGAGCCGTGGCCGGCGGACTCGTCGCGGAACACGCCGCTGATCGTACGGATGGTCGCCTGGTGCCGCCCGTACACCTTCTCCAGCGCGTCCGAGATCTCCCCGACGGTGGCCTTGGCCCGGGCCGCGTCGACGGCCAGGGCGAGCAGGTTGCCGTCCATCGAGCCGTTCTCCGCCCCTCGGTCGGCGGCGTTGGTCAGCGCCTCGAGGGTGCGCTGCACGTCGTCGTCGTGGCGCTCCTCCCGCAGCCGCTCGAGCTTGGCGATCTGCTGGCGGTAGACGTCATCGTTGTCGACACGCAGCACGTCGAGCTTGTCCTCGGTCGGGAGCCGGAAGGTGTTGATCCCGATCACCTTCTGGCGCCCGGAGTCGATCCGCGCCTGGGTGCGCGCGGCGGCCTCCTCGATGCGCATCTTGGGGATGCCCTGCTCGATGGCCGCGGCCATGCCGCCGGCCTGCTCGGCCTCGGTGATGTGGGCCCAGGCGCGCTCGGCGAGGTCGTGGGTGAGCCGCTCGACGTAGTAGGAGCCGGCCCACGGGTCGATGGTGCCGGTGGTCCCGGACTCCTGCTGCAGCAGCAGCTGGGTGTTGCGCGCGATCCGGGCCGAGAAGTCGCTGGGCAGCGCGATCGCCTCGTCCAGGGCGTTGGTGTGCAGCGACTGGGTGTGGCCCTGGGTGGCCGCCATCGCCTCGAGGCAGGTGCGCCCGACGTTGTTGAAGACGTCCTGGGCGGTGAGGCTCCAGCCGGAGGTCTGGGAGTGGGTGCGCAGGCTGAGCGACTTGGGGTTCTGCGGCTCGAACTCGCGCACGAGGCGTGCCCACAGCGCCCGGGCGGCCCGGAGCTTGGCGACCTCCATGAAGAAGTTCATCCCGATGGCCCAGAAGAACGAGAGCCGGGGGGCGAAGCGGTCGACGTCGAGCCCGGCGTCGAGCCCGGCCCGGAGGTACTCCACGCCGTCGGCGAGCGTGTACGCCAGCTCCAGGTCGGCCGTGGCCCCGGCCTCCTGGATGTGGTACCCGGAGATCGAGATGGAGTTGAACCGCGGCATCTCCTCGGCGGTGTAGCGGAAGATGTCGGAGATGATCCGCATGCTCGGCGAGGGCGGGTAGATGTAGGTGTTGCGGACCATGAACTCCTTGAGGATGTCGTTCTGGATGGTCCCCGAGAGCTGGGCCGGCGTCACCCCCTGCTCCTCGGCCGCGGCGACGTAGAGCGCCATCACCGGCAGCACCGCGCCGTTCATCGTCATCGACACCGACATCTCGTCTAGCGGGATGCCGTCGAAGAGCTGCCGGGCGTCGTAGATCGAGTCGATGGCGACCCCGGCCATCCCGACGTCACCGCGCACCCGCGGGTGGTCGGAGTCGTATCCCCGGTGGGTGGCGAGGTCGAAGGCGACCGACAGTCCCTTCTGGCCGGCCGCGAGGTTGCGGCGGTAGAAGGCGTTGGACGCCTCCGCGGTGGAGAACCCGGCGTACTGGCGCACGGTCCACGGCTGGGTCGTGTACATCGTCGGGTACGGCCCGCGCAGGAACGGGCTCAGCCCGGGCCAGGTGTCCAGCGCGTCGAGGCCGTCGAGGTCGACACCGGTGTAGAGCGGCTTGATCTCGATGCCCTCGGGTGCGGTCCACCCGTCGGTCGAGGAACCGGCACCGGCGGCACCGTCGGTCGAGGAGCCGGCACCGGCGGCACCGCTGGTCGAGGAGCGAGCCCCGGCGAGTGTCTCGAGACCGCCCGACGTGCCCAGGGGCAGACCGGCGAAGGATTCGGGGACGCTCATGCGAGCACCTCTCTGGTCCGGGTGAGGAAGGCGAGGGCGTCGACCCCGACCGCGCAGGAGTCGTCGACCCCGAGGTCACGGGGCTTCCCGGCGACCACGACGCGGGTGGCGCCGGCCTCGCGCAGCGCGGTGACCGCGGCGGCGCCCCAGTCGGCGTAGACCGGGTCGGCGCCGGCCAGGCAGGCGACGGACTGGCCGTCGTAGGCCACCAGCAGCGCCTCGACGCCGTCGGTCGCGCCGGCCACGTCGACGCCGATACCGCCGGCGGTGAGCAGGTTGGTGGCGAAGGTGGCACGCGCGGTGTGCGTGGCGACCGGGCCGAGGGTGGCCAGGAAGACGCGGCCGGTGGCCGGCTCGTCGCGCAGCGCCTCGAAGGCGTGGCCCCAGGGCCGCACGTCGTCCCAGGCACCGTCGGGCTCACGCCGCGGGAGCTCCTCGTCGACGGCGGGGAACTCGGTCAACCCGGTGATCGGACGGCTGCGGGTCGCGACCTGCTCGTCGCGCTCGGCCGCGGTGGCGGCGACCAGGGCGTCGAGCTCGGCGTCGGGGTCGGCGGCGTCGTCGAGACGGCCGAGGACCTCCCAGGCGGCCGCGGCCAGGTCGTCGGTGAGGCGCTCGACGGCGTACGCACCGCCCGCGGGGTCGGCGACCCGGGCGACGTGGCTCTCCGAGACCAGCAGGTGGCTGGTGTTGCGCGCGATCCGGCGCCCGAGGGTCTCGGGGCGGCCCAGCGGGCTGTCGAAGGGCAGCACCGTGACGGCGTCGGCCCCGCCGACACCGGCGGAGAAGGCGGCCACGGTGGTGCGCAGGACGTTCACGTAGGGGTCGTAGCGGCTCATCATCGGCCGGCTGGTCACCACGTGCTGGCGCTGGCCGACGGCCCGGGTCTCCTCGGACGCCCCGCTGAGCTCGAGGACGCGGTCCCACAGGCGGCGGGCGGCACGGAGCTTGGCGATGGTGAGGAGCTGCTCGTCGGTGGCGGCGAGGCGGTGCTCGATCAGCGCGGCCGCCTGGTCGACGTCGAGGCCGGCAGCGGTGAGCACGCGCAGCACCCGCGCCCCCAGCTGGAGGGATCGGCCGAGCTCCTGGGCGTCGGAGGCCCCGCGGTCGTGGGCGTCGGTGGCGTCGACGACGACGCCGAGCAGGCCGTGCTGGTGCGCCAGGCGGGCCACGGCCACCAGATCATCGTCGGGCGCCGTGCCCGCGACGCCGAGGTTGGTGCCGGCGGCGAGGCCGCCCTGCGGCCCGGCAGGGTCGGCGGGGAGGGCTGCGGCATGGGCGAGGAGCGCCTCGGCGGTGGCGACCGGCGAGGTCGGGGCGTCGAGGACGACCGGGGCGACGTCGAGCAGGACGCCGTCGAGCAGCGGCGCGAGGTCGGCACCGTCGGGCACCGTCAGCCACAGCGAGGTGACCCCGCCCTCGAGATCGAGCAGCAGCGTCTCGTTGGCCTGCTTCTCCCCACCCGCCGCGACGTGGAGGTGGGCGCGCACGTCCCACGGCCCCGCGCGCTGCGGGCGCCCGGCGGTGGTGAGGCCGACGAGGTCCTCCGGCGTGCCGAGCGGGGGGACGTCGACGCCGTCCAGGGTGCGCTGCGCGAGTCGCTCCCAGACCAGCGCGTCGGGGTCGTCCTCCCCCATCCGCCGGGCCTTGCGCAGCACGGCCGCGGCGGCGGCCTCCCAGTCCGCCCGGTCGGAGGTGTCGCCCTCGGCGGCGAGCGCCAGGGTCCCCTGCTCCGGCTCGAGGTCCTTGGGGTCGTCGAGCCCGCCGTCAACCGCTCCCGCAGCGCTGCCCTCGGAGGTCATGCTGCGCACCCTAGGGCGGCGGCGTGACGTCGGCCACCGCCCGTGCGGGTTCCGAGACCACAGCGGGCGGTCGAGGAGCGAGCGCAGCGCGCCCCCGGTGGTCGAGGAGCGAGCGTCTCGAGACCAGGACC
>JBKJPE010000230.1:0-28010 GCA_046595185.1 Nocardioides sp. | reverse complement strand
CCTCCACCGCCTGCCCGACGCGACGGCGGCCACCGAGCGCATCCTCGAGGTGGTCGACATGATCGAGCCGGCCGGCCGCCGCCTCGACACCTACTCCAAGGGCATGCGGCAACGCGTCAAGATCGCGGCCGCCCTGGTCCACGACCCGTCCGTGCTGCTGCTCGACGAGCCCTTCAACGGCGTCGACCCCCGTGAGGGGATGCACCTGATGGACCTGCTGCGTCGCCTCGGCGACGAGGGCCGCACCATCCTCTTCAGCTCCCACATCCTCGAGGAGGTCGAGCGCCTCGCGCGCCACATCGAGGTCGTCGTCTCCGGGCGCCACGCCGCCTCCGGCGACTTCGGCGCGATCCGCCGGCTGATGACCGACCGGCCGGTGCAGTACGCCGTCCAGTCCAGCGACAACCGCGCCCTCGCCGCCGTCCTGATGGCCGAGGCGTCCGTGCGGGCCGTCAGCCTCCGTGGCGAGCACCTCGACGTGCAGGTCGACGACCTGGGCAGCTTCGCCGTCGGGCTGCCGCGACTGGCCCGGGAGCACGACGTCACCATCCTCGAGATGTCCCCCAGCGACGAGTCGCTGGAGAGCGTCTTCGCCTACCTGGTGAACCGATGAGGAGTGACGTGTGAACGCCACCATCGTCCGGCTCGCCGCCCAGGCGCTGCTCGGCCGCCGCCGCTTCTGGCTGCTGCTGGCCCTGCCGGTGCTGCTGGTCGCGCTGACAGTGCTGATCGCGGCGCTGACCGACCGCGAGGCGGCGTGGCCGCTGCTGCCCGGGCTGGGCTACCCGATCGTGCTGCCGCTGGTGGCGGTACTGGCCGCGTCGTCGGTGCTCGGTCCGGAGGTGGACGACGGCTCGATCGTGTACCTGCTCTCGAAGCCGATCAGTCGGCACGGCGTCGCCCTCAGCAAGTGGGTCGTGGCCTGGGTCGCGACGCTGGTGGCCGGCGCGCTCCCGCTCTTCGTCTCCGCGCTCGTCGCCGGCGCTGGTGACCGGGCCCCCGCGATCGGGCTGGCCGCCGCGGTGGCCGGGACGACGTACTCCGCGCTCTTCCTCGCCGTGTCCGCCCTCACCCGGCACGCGGTGATCGTGTCGCTGCTGTTCGTGCTGATCTGGGAGGGTCTGCTCGGCAACCTGCTCAGCGGGGTCGCCTGGCTCAGCGTCGCGCAGTGGGGCCTGCGGATCGGGTACGAGGTGTCGGCGGAGCTGCCCGACCCGACGAACCTGGTGTGGGCGGTGCTGGCGAGCATCGTGGTCACGGCGGGCGGGGTGTGGCTCGCCGGCGACCGGCTGCGGTCGTTCTCCCTGCGCGGCGAGGACTGAGCAGGACCGGGGGTGACGGGTGTCTCCTGAAGCTGCTCGGTGTCGTGCTGGTCGTCGTCCTGGTCCTCCTCCTCGGTGCGTCCCAGGTCCCCGGGATCATCGGTGACCAGGTCAGCAGGGCCCTCTCGGCGGTCAACCCGTTCAAGACGACGACGACCGACCGGACCGGCGAACCCGTCCTCGTCTCCCTCGAGGAGCTGAGCGACTTCCGGGCGGCGAGCGCGTACCTGGAGGTCGTGGTCGACGTCGAGGAGGACACCGGTTTCGTCCCGGACTTCATCAGCGGTGAGCGCGTCCTCTACGTGGGCAAGGGGACGGTCGACGCGTTCGTCGACTTCTCCGACCTCGACGAGGACCGCGTCGTCGTCTCGGACGACGGCGAGAGCGTCACCGTCACGCTCCCGGCCCCGCAGGTCGGTGAGCCGGCCCTGGACCTGGAGGACAGCTACGTCGCCGACGCCGACGCCGGCCTCGTCGAGAGGTTCCGCGGGTCCGAGCTGGAGCGTGAGGCGCAGCTGAAGGCGGCCGCCAGGCTCGGTCAGGTGGCGGGCGAGGGCGATCTGCTCGATCTCGCCGAGTCCAGCACTCGCGACACGCTGGAGGCGCTGCTCACCTCTCTCGGGTTCGCTGAGGTGACCGTCGAGTTCGAGGAGTAGGAGAGAAGGAAGCGGCCGTGGTCATCCTGGGCGTCGGACGGTCACGCTGCTGACCACCCGAGTGGCCGGATGAGCGGACCCGCTGACGATCGTGGTCCGGAGTCGGCCTGAGCGCGGCCGACGTCGCCCCCGTCTGGGCCGACGACAACCCCTCCCACATCCCCCCCGTCGCCGGCGAACCGAGGCGCTCGCGGCCCACCTGGACTACTTCAGGGAGACGGCCGAGATGAAGTGCGGCGTGACCGCGGAGGTGGCCACGAGCCGCTCCGTCCCCCGTCCACGCTGCTGCTGTACGGGCTGGTCCGCCACCTCGCCGGCGTCCACGACCTCGACGACAGGGGCGCGCCCGCTCGACTGGCACGACGACGTCGACCTGCGCGCTGGTTGGTGCTGCGCATCATCACGGAGCACGCGCGGCACTGCGGGCACGTGGACCTGGTGCGGGAGGGGATCGACGGGCGGGTCGGGGCGTGCGAGGTGCCTTGGGGGCGGCCGCCTCCGAAGACCTCCGTCCGCCGCCACATGGCGTGGGGTGATGAGGGTGTCGCCCGGCCGCAGGCGCAGCTAGCCTCAGCGGATGAGCGCGGATGGAGTGCTGCCGTTCCCGACCGATGCCTTCCAGCGTGTGCTGTGCGTCGTCGCCCATCCCGACGACGTGGAGTACGGGACCTCCTCGGCGGTCGCCGCCTGGACCAGCCAGGGGATCGAGGTGGCGTACCTGCTCCTGACGCGCGGAGAAGCCGGCATGGATGCCAGCACACCCGAGCGGACCGCCGAGCTCCGCGTGCGCGAGCAGCTGGCCGGTTCGGCGGCTGTCGGGGTGGCACAGGTCGACTTCCTGCACCACCCGGACGGCGTACTCGTCTACTCCCTGGAGCTGCGCCGCGACATCGCCCGCGAGATCAGGAGGTGTCGGCCAGATGCCGTCCTCGTGGGTTCGTGGGAGGTGGAGTTCGTCGCCGGCCTCAACCAGGCCGACCATCGGGTAGCCGGTCTCGCCGCCCTGGACGCGGTGAGAGATGCAGGGAACCGATGGGTGTTCCCCGAGCTGCTCGAGGCCGAGGGCCTGGAGCCGTGGTCGCCGCGCTGGTTGCTGGTGTCGGGCGATTCTCGACCCACGCACGGCGTCGACGTCACGGGGGAGGCGCTGGAACGAGGGATCACGTCCCTGGAGGCGCACCGCGAGTACCTTGCCGGCATCCCCGGCCACCCTCCCCCACGCCCCATGATCAGCGGGATCACCGCGCTCCAGGGACGTCAGATGGGCGTTGCTCATGCAGTCCTGTTCCGTGCCTTCGACTTCCATGCCCCACCGCCGATCGCATTGCGAGCCATGAAGATGGCGGAGGGTGACGCCTCCGCTCCTGACGAGTAGACCGGTGCGGATCGGCCGGCGCGCCTGACTGCGCAGGCACGCGGCGGGCGAGTCGGCTCTCCTCGAGCAGAAGACCCCGATAGCGTCTTGGAAGTGCCGGGTCGCCGCCCCTCCAGCGCTCGTCGGCGCAGCGCGTCACCACGCCGCCGCGGGACGCGACAGCGGCCGTTGCCGGCCGCCGGGCCGGGCGAGCGGCTCTGGGTCCTCGACGTCCCCTACGGGACCCAGGTCGACGGCGCCGCCTGGCACCCGGCGGTCAAGACCCACCTCCACGTCGGGCGTGACCTGCCCGCGAACCTCGCGCCCTATGCCCCGGGGTCGTACACGCTGGGGCGGTTCGTCGAGAACGGCCTCAACCCCGACAGCCCGCAGCGCGCCCCCGAACCGACAGACGCGCTCGAGCCCCGCAGGATCCAGTTCGAGGCCGCCGACGCGATCGCGGCGCGCGCCGCAGCGGGCGGACGGCAGTTCCTGCTGGCCGACGAGCCCGGCGTCGGCAAGACCATCTCCGCGGTCCTCGGTGCGACGGCGGTGGGAGACCTCCGCAGCGCGCGACGGGTGCTCGTCGTGGCCGACCGGCCCGGCGCGATCACGATCGGCCACTGGTGCCGCACCATCACCGCGTTGGGCGACGGCGGTCTCGAATGGGTCGTCATCACCTGGGACCGCCTCGAGAAGGTCATCGACCACACGTGGGACGTGATCATCGCCGACGAGGCCCACGCGCTGCGGCATACGACGACGAAGCGGTGGAAGCACTGGGTACGGATCTCGGGCCACGGGCGCCCGCACGACGAGGCGCCGTTCGTCATCGCGACCACCGCGACGCCCGGACACACGCCACTGGAGCTGCCCTACCTCGCTCCGGCCTACGCGCAGGTGCTCGGCGAGCCGATGCGGGACTGGACCTCGGCAGCGCAACCCGGGGCCGCGTTCGCCACCGCGCTCGAACGCCACGGCATCGGCGTCGAGCAGGGGCGCCACAGCGCGACCTGGACCACCGATCCGGGGCAGCGCACCGCGGACCTCACGCTGGTGCGCGGCTGGCTCGCCGACGAGCGGCCCCCGGCGATGCTGCACCGCGCCGCACCGTGGGGGCCGGTGCCGATCTCCGGCATGCCGGTGGCCCTCACACCGGTGGAGCGGGCAGCCTACGAGGCCGAGTGGGGAGAGTTCTGTCGCGAGATGGACATCGCACGGCGTGGCCGCAACGTCGCGAAGGGCCGGGCCGCACTGCTGCGCTTCCGACAGAAGGCCGGACTGATCCGGGTCGACTCCACCGTCGCCTGGATCGCACAACAGGTCCAGGCCGACCGACAGGTCGCGTGCTCGGTCGAGTTCGTCGCGACCGCCGCCGACCCGATCGCCGAGCGGCTGCGTGACTCCGGCATCGACGTGGCCACGATCTACGGCCGCGACCGGGTCGACCCCGAGGCCGAGCGGCTCCGGTTCCAGACCGGGCAGGCGAAGGTCTGCGTGTTCACCACGGTCGCCTCGATCAGCCTGCACGCCGGCGAGACCCTCCCTGACGGCCACCAGGCGACCACCGAGCCGCGCGTCGGCGTCTTCCACCAGGCCCGCTTCTCGGGGATCGCCGCACGACAGGTGACCGGCCGCACCCACCGCGACCACCAGGTCTCCCCCTGGCACATCGCCTACGCCGAGGCCACGGTCGAGGAGCAGGTCGGCAAGGTGATGGTCGAGCGGATCGCCGCGGCCTCCGACACCGTGGGAGGCGACACCACCGGCCTCACCGACCTCGCCCAGCTCCTGGGGGCCGACTGGCTGCCGTCCACGACCCTGACCGAGGACGGCATCTGACCAGGGGTCGGGCCGTGGCGGACCCTTGACGGGGGACCTCGTCAGGACTAATCTGCAACCAAATGGTTGTACGACTTGCACTCTCCGACGCCGAGGTGGATCGGGTCTTCCGGGCCCTCGCCGACTCGACACGCCGCGACATCCTCTGTCGGACGATGGCGGGGGAAGCGTCGGTGTCCCAGCTGGCTGCGGCGTACGACATGTCCTTCGCAGCCGTCCAGAAGCACGTCGCCGTGCTGGAGGGAGCCGGTCTCGTGACCAAGCGACCGCACGGCCGCGAGCGCATCGTCCGCGGCAACCCCGAGATGGTCCAGAAGGCGCAGGCCCTGCTGGACCGCTACGAGGAGATCTGGCGCTCGCGGATCGACCGCCTCGACTCCCTGCTCGCCGACGACTGAACCGACCGACCCGACCAGGAGGCAGCCATGCCCATCACGTCCGTGACCCGCGACCCCGAGACCCTGACCATGACCGTGGTCGCCGACTTCGCAGCCGACCTGCAGCGCCTCTGGCAGGTGTACCTCGACCCGCGGCAGCTGGAGCGGTTCTGGGGCCCGCCCGGATACCCCTCGACGTTCACCCGTCACGACGCCGCCCCCGGCGGACGCTCGGCGTACCGGATGACCGGTCCGGACGGCCAGAGCCACGGTGGCTACTGGGAGTGGATCTCGGTCGACCCGCTCAAGAGCTTCGAGGTCCGCGACGGCTTCGCCTCGCCGGACGGCGAGCCGGACACCCAGATGCCGTCGATGCGCATGCACTTCGTGTTCGAGGAGCGCGGTACGGGTTCGCGCGTCACCACGACGACGTACTTCGCCACGCTCGAAGAGCTGGAGCAGCTCGTCGAGATGGGCATGGAGGAGGGGCTGCGGGCCGCGATGGGCCAGATGGACGAGGTGCTCGCCAACCTGACGGCGTTCGCCGCCGGGGACGGCACGGTCTGTCAGGTCCTGTCCGGGACCCAGGCGCGCATCACCCGGGTGATCCACGGACCGGTCGAGAAGGTGTGGCAGGCCCACCACGACGCCGCATTGATGCGACGGTGGCTGCTCGGTCCGGACGGCTGGACCATGCCGGTCTGCGACGTGGCCACCAGCGTCGGCGACACGTACCGCTATGAGTGGGAGCCGGTCGAGGGCACCGGAGGTGAGCGATTCGGCTTCGAGGGCGAGCTCCTGGAATCGACTCGACCGTACCGAGCCGTGACCACCGAACGGATGATCGGGATGCCGGGCGACGGCACCCTCAACGAGCTCACGCTCACCCCGGTCCCCGAGGGCACCCTGCTCGCCGTGGTCATCACCTTCCCGGACGAGGCGACCCGGGACGCCATCCTGGGCACCGGGATGGTCGACGGGATGGAGAGCAGTTACGCCCGGCTCGAGCGGGACGTCATCGTCTGACTCCACGGCGCAGGCCGGCGGTTGTCGGGGTGTCGATCACCCGCGTCGACAGGCGGTCCGTCGGGGCGGATGATGAGGGCGGTGACCCTGAGCCAGGACCGACCTCCCGCCGGGGTAGACGCCGCCACCCCCGCGCACCTGTCGCTGCGGTGCTGGCGCCAGGTCGTACGCCGCGCCGTGGTCCACGTCGTGGAGGCACGGCTGGTCTTCCTCAGCGCGGGCGTCGCGTTCTTCGCGGTCCTGTCGATCGCGCCGGTGCTGGTCACCGCGCTGTCCGTCTACGGCGCCCTGAACACCCCGGTGCAGGCGCAGTACCAGCTCTCGGTCACCGCCAAGATGCTGCCGCCCCAGATGGAGGTGCTCGTGGCCGACCAGCTGAACAGCATCACCACCGCGTCCACCGAGGTGCTCACCGCCCGCGGCCTCGTCGGGCTTGTCCTGGCGCTCTGGACCGCGACGACGGCGATGGTCGCGCTCATCGACGCACTGAACGTGGCGTACCACGAGAGGGAGACCCGGACCTTCCCCCGCCGGACCCTCCTGGGCCTGGTGTTCGTCCTCGGCGGAGCGCTCCTCCTCGGCGCGGTGATCGCGCTCTCCGGCGTGGGGTCGCGTGCGCTGCAGGGCATGCCCCGTGCGGCCAGCGGTCTTGCGGCGATCTCGACGTGGGCGGTGCTGGCGGTGCTCATGAGCGCGGTGCTGGCGTTCCTCTACCGGTTCGCCCCGGACCGCAAGGACCCGCAGTGGCGGTGGACCGTCCGGGGAGCCGTGGGGGCCACCGTGCTGTGGGCAGGGACGTCCGCCGCACTGTTCTCGTACGCGCAGCACCTCGGCACCTACGGGACGACGTACGGATCCCTGGCCGGCGTCGCGATCAGCATGCTGTGGCTCTGGCTCACCGTCCTGCTCGTCGTGCTCGGGGCGGCCGTCAACGGCGAGTCAGAGCGACAGACCTGGTCCGACTCCACCATCGGCCCCGACCGCCCGTTGGGCCGACGCGGCGCGGTCGTCGCGGACAGCACGCCGTCCCGCCTCAACCGGCCCTGACGGCGACCGGCGGCAGTGTGGGGGTCAGTTGACGATCTCGCCGCCCGCCGCGTCGATGGCCGCCAGCCGGTCGCGCCACGCCTGCAGCGCCCCAGGACTCAGCCGCGTCCAGCGGGTCACCTCGCCGACGACGCGGAGTGGTTCAGCGCTGCGGTAGGACCGGGTGGGGTTGCCCGGGAATTTCTTGTCGGTCACGTTCGGATCGTCCTCGAATGCGCCGGTCGGCTCGACGGCGTACACCCGGGGTGCCCCCTCGCCCGCCGCGAGCTCCGCGGCGAGCCCGGCACCGTCGAGCAGCGCGGTGAAGTAGACGTGGTTCATCACGACCTCGGGCCGGTAGTTCGACCGGAAGCCCGCCGTCAGCAGGTCCCCCACCCGCAGGTCCGCCTTCGTGCCGTGGAAGAACGGCCCCTCGTCCAGCACCTCGCCCACCGCCCCAGCCTAGGTGCAGGAGACGGTGTCGGTCTCGGGCCGACGTCACGCCATGACCCGGTGCCTAGGCTGGGGACATGTTCAGGCGCCGCTCGCGACCCCAGGCCCAGGATGTCCGTTCCGACGCCGAGTGGCGGGCGAGCCTGGACCCCGAGGCCTACCGGGTGCTCCGCCGGGCCGGCACCGAGGCGCCCCGGACCAGCCCGTACGAGCACCCACCTGCTGACCCGACGGGTGCGTACCGGTGTGCGGGCTGCGAGGCGGAGCTGTTCCGCGCCGACGACCAGTTCGACTCCAGGACTGGCTGGCCCAGCTTCACCTCCGCCGCGACCCCGGACGCCGTGCACGTCCGCAACGACTTCTCGATGCTGCTCCCCCGCCGCGAGGTCGCCTGCACCCGCTGCGGAGGGCACCTCGGGCACGTCTTCGCGGACGGCCCGGCCCCCACGGGCCAGCGATGGTGCATCAACGGCGCCGCGCTCACCCTCGACGACTCCGCGCGCGACGACCTGGCGGAACCGCCCGACTGAGGTGTCAGCGCCCTAGCGGTGACCCACCACCTCGTGGGGCACGTACCCCGCCCCCAGCTCGGCGACCTCCTCGTCGCTGAGCCGCAGGTCGACCGCGGCCAGCGCGTCGTCGAGGTGGTCTCGCCTGGTGATGCCGATGATCGGTGAGGTCACCACCGGCTGGGCCAGCAGCCAGGCCAGCGCGACCTGAGCGCGGGAGACGCCCCGACGCTCGGCGACCACCCCGACACGCTCGACGACGGCGGCGTCCTCGTCGCGGTAGAGCGTGGCGCCGAACTCGTCGGTCTCGGTACGCGCGGTGGTGCTGTCCCACGGCCGCGCCAGGCGTCCACGCGCCAGCGGGCTCCACGGCAGCACACCGAGGCCCTGGTCGGCGCAGAGCGGCAGCATCTCCCGCTCCTCCTCGCGGTAGAGCAGGTTGTAGTGGTCCTGCATGGACACGAACGGGGTCCAGCCGTTGACCACGGCGACGTGCTGGGCCTTGGCCAGCTGCCACGCCCACATCGAGGAGGCGCCGAGGTAGCGCGCCTTGCCTGCCTTGACGACGTCGTGCAGCGCCTCCATCGTCTCCTCGATCGGTGTCTGCGGGTCCCACCGGTGGATCTGGAAGAGGTCGACGTGGTCGACGCCCAGGCGGGCGAGCGAGTGGTCGATCTCGGCCAGGATCGCCCTGCGCGACAGCCCGGCGCCGTTGGGCCCGGGCCGCATCCGGCCGTGCACCTTGGTCGCGATCAGGTAGTCGTCGCGGTCGGCCACCTCCCGCAGGATGCGGCCGGTGAACTCCTCGCTGCTGCCGCCGGAGTAGACGTTGGCGGTGTCGAAGAAGGTCAGGCCGGCCTCCAGCGCCGCAGCGACGATCTCGCGGGCGGCGGGCTCGTCGAGCACCCACGGGTGCCCGCCCCGCGCCGGGTCGCCCCAGCTCATGCACCCCACCGTCAGGCGGGGCACCTCCAGGCCGGTCCGTCCGAGTCGCGTGTGTTTCATGCGCCCATCTTGCGTGACCTCCCCCACAGGCGCGGGCGAGGGTCCGGCCGTGACGCCCGGGGCTCGGGCGTCGTGATCGGCTGGGCCCTGCCCGCCGACCGGGCCCCGGGCGGGACCTACAGCAGCACGTCGGCCACCCGGCGTACGTCGTCGGCGCTGCGCAGGCTGAGCAGCAGCGTGGTCACGCCGGTCTCCTCCCACCTTGCGACCTTCTCGCGCACCTCACCGGGTTCGCCGATGATGTGCAGGTCGTCCACCAGCGAGTCGGGGACGAGCGCGGCCGCGCGATCCTTCTCCCCGGCCAGGTAGAGGTCCTGGACCTCGTCGGCCAGCACCTGGTGGCCCATCCGTTCGAACACCTGCTTGTGGAAGTTCTGCTCCCTGGCCCCCATCCCGCCCATGTAGAGCGCGACGGTGGGCTTCAAGGACTGCACGACGCGGTCCCGTTCAGTGGCGTCGCGGACGACCTGGAGGTGGCAGGACGCGGCGATCTCGAAGTCGGCGCGGCTGCGGCGCGCCCCCGGCCGGGCGAAGCCCTCGTCGAGCCAGTCGCGGTAGAGGTGGGCGCTGCTCGGCGTGTAGAAGAGCGGGATCCAGCCGTCGGCGATCTCGGCCGTCTGCGCGACGTTCCTCGGCCCCTCGGCACCGAGCCAGATCGGCACGTCGGCACGCAGGGGGTGCACGATCGGCTTCAGCGCCCTGCCTGTCCCCGTGGCGTCGTCACCGTCGTACGGCAGCGGGTGGTGCGGGCCGTCGTTGACGACCGGGCCCTGCCGGGCCAGCACCTGGCGGACGATGTCGACCACCTCGCGCGTGCGCGCCAGCGGCTTGGCGAACGGGCGGCCGTACCAGCCCTCGACGACCTGGGGCCCGCTGACGCCGAGTCCGAGCACGACGCGGCCGCCGCTGAGGTGGTCCAGGGTCAGCACGTGCATCGCGATCGAGGTCGGCGTACGCCCCGACAGCTGCACGATCGAGGTGCCCAGCCGCAACCGGCTGGTCTCGCGGCCCCACCACGCCAGTGGCGTGAAGGCGTCGGAGCCCCAGGCCTCGGCGGCGAAGAGGGCGTCGAAGCCCGTCTCCTCGGCCGCGGCGACGAGCTCCGCGACCCCGGTGGGCGGTTGCGCGCCCCAGTACCCCAGCTGCAGGCCGAGCTTCATGGCCGCCACCCTGCCAGAGACGCGCCCCCCGTAGGCTTCGCTGCGTGATCGAGCTCCGCACGGCTACCCAGATCGAGCAGATGCGACCCGCAGGACGGTTCGTGGCCTCGGTGATCACCGCGCTGGCGGAGAAGGCGGACGTCGGCGTCAATCTCCTCGACCTGGACGCGCTGGCCCACCGGATGATCCGCGACGCGGGGGCGGAGTCCTGCTACATCGACTACCACCCGTCGTTCGGCGCCTCGCCCTTCGGCAAGGTGCTGTGCACGTCGGTCAACGACGCGGTCCTGCACGGCCTGCCCCACGACTACACCCTCCTCGACGGCGACCTGCTCTCGGTGGACTTCGCGGTCAGCCTCGAGGGCTGGGTCGCCGACTCCGCCTTCTCCCAGGTCGTGGGGACACCGCGCCAGGAGGACCTCGACCTGATCGAGACCACCGACCAGGCCTTGGCGGCCGGCATCGCGCAGGCCGTGCCGGGCAACCGGCTCGGCGACGTCTCGGCCGCGATCGGCGAGGTCGCCCGCGGCGCCGGGCTGGGCGTCAACCTCCAGTTCGGCGGCCACGGCGTCGGCAAGACCATGCACGGCGAGCCGCACGTGCCCAACGACGGGCGCGCGGGCCGCGGCCTGAAGCTGCGCGAGGGCCTGGTGATCGCGATCGAGCCGTGGTTCCTGCACACCACCGACGAGATCGTCTTCGACCCCGACGGCTGGACGATCCGCGCAGCCGACGGCTCCCGCGGCGCTCACATGGAGCACACCGTGGCGATCACCGCCGACGGCCCGCTGGTCCTCACCGCCCGCGACTGACCGCGCCCGGCGGGGATAGTCCCTCACGAAATCGTCGTCCGCGGGGCCAATCCGCAACGATCTCGTCGGGGACTATCCGGGCCGGCCGGTCAGCCGGTCGTGCGGTAGCGCCCCCGGTAGAACAGCAGCGGGTCGCCCGGCGCCTCCCCGGCCAGGGTCAGCACCCGCCCGATCACCACGTCGTGGTCCCCGGCCCCGTGCACGGCCTCGACGGTGCAGTCGACGTGGCCGAGCGTGCCGGCCAGCACCGGGGAGCCGGTGCGCGACGACGGGCGCCACTCGACCTCGGCGAACTTGTCGGCGCCCTTGCTGGCCATCGTGTTGGACACCCAGGCCTGGTCGGCGGCCAACAGGTTGACGCAGAAGGACCCGGTCTCGCGGATCAGCGGCCAGGCGCGCGAGGTCCGCGACGGGACGAAGAGCACCAGGGGCGGGTCGAGCGAGACGCTGGAGAACGACTGGCAGGTCAACCCGACCGGCACGCCGTCATGGACCGCGGTGACCACGGTGACCCCGGAGGCGAAGCGGCCCAGGACGTCGCGGAAGGCACGGGCGCCCTCGACGTGCCCGACGGTCTGGCCGGGCGCCGCGTCATCGGCGAGAAGGTCGCGCCCGGCGTCACCGAGCCACGCCTCGAACAGCTCCGGGCACGGTCGACCGCGGTCCACCTCGTACGACGGGCGCGGTCCGCCGACGGTGCGGTCCGGCTCCGGGACGGCGGCTGAGCTCATGGCTCCACCGTAGCCCCGCACGGCGCCTCGCCCGGCGGCGGTCGGCCGCCGGTCAGCCGCCGGTCAGCCGCCGGTCAGCGGGGGCGTCACTCGAGCCACGGGGCTGCGCGCCGGCTGTGCGCGGCCTTCTTGGCGGGGTCCATGCCCTCGTACGAGCGCGCGATCATCGAGCTGCGCGGGTTGCGGGTGAACACGTCGAGGTGGTCGCGCACGAAGGTCCAGTAGAGGGCGTCCCAGTCCTCGCGCCACTCCCCCGGGCCGAAGTCGGTCATCTTGCGCAGGTAGTTGCTGCCCGAGACGTACGGCTTGGTGGTGATGATCTCGCCCGAGGCGAACTGGCTCATCGCGTAGACGTTGGGCACCATCACCCAGTCGTAGGCGTCGACGAACATCTCCATGAACCACTCGTAGACCGCGTCGGGGTCCGCGCGCAACAGGCACATCGCGTTGCCGAGGACCATCAGCCGCTCGATGTGGTGGGCGTACCCGCGCTCGAGCACCCGCTCCAGGACCGCGTCGACGGGGTCGAGCCCGGTCTCGGCGGTCCACCACCCCTCTGCGAGCGGCCGGGCGTGGCCGAGGTGGTTGCGGCTGCGCATCACGCGACCGTGGCGGAGGTACGTCGCGCGCATGTACTCGCGCCAGCCGATGATCTGGCGGACGAACCCCTCGAGCGAGGGCAGGGCGACATCGCGCTCCTCGGCCGCTGCCAGGGCGCGGTCGAGCACCAGTGCCGGGGACAGCAGCCCGACGTTGAGCCCGGGCGTGAGCAGACCGTGGAAGACGAACGGGTGCTCGGTCGAGACGGCGTCCTCGTACGGCCCGAACTGCGTGAACCGCTCCTCGAGGAACTGCGCGAGCACCTGCTCGGCCTCCTCGTGCGTCGTCGGCCAGGCGAAGCCGGCCGGGTCGCCGGGGGCGTCCGGGAAGTGCTCGGCGACCCACGCCACGGCGTCCTCGACGGCGGGGTCGCGGTCGCCGCCGAAGAGCGCGACGTCGGGCACGGGGTGGTTCTTGGGGAGCTTCTTGCGGTTGTCCTCGTCGAAGGACCACTTGCCACCGACCGGCTCGCCGCCCTCGACCAGCACGTCGAGGCGGCGACGCTGCCAGGCGTAGAAGTGCTGCATTCGCGGCCGTTTTCCGGCACCGTCGAAGTAGGTGGCCAGCTCCTCCCGCGTGGCCAGGAAGTTGGGGCTGTCCAGCCAGGTGTGGCCGGCCTCCGGGTCGCCGCCGAGCACCAGTCCGAGGTCCTCCACGGTGGCCTCGACGTCCGCCGACAGCCAGTCGTCGACGACGTCGTACGCCGTGACCTCCGTGGCGCCGAGCCGCTCCAGCACGCGCGCGGTGGCGGCGCGGCTGCTGGTCCGGACGTCGCTGCCGACCAGCTCGACGTCGCGGCCGGCGTCGCGCAGGCGGGCGGCGAAACGGGCCATCGAGGCGCGGTGCAGGACCAGCTTGTGGCTGTGGAAGGTGTACTGCCGGAACAGCAGGTCGTGCTCGACCAGGACGACCGTGGTGCCGTCCGGGGCGTCGAGGTGCTCGGCGAACAGCTGGTGGGGGTAGACCAGTCGGACCCGTACGTTCTTCGCCACGTCCGTGAGGCTAGCCAGGACATACTCACCCCCATGACCAGCACCGCGACGCCGCCAGCCCTGGAGGGCTGGGCCCTCGGCAGCCACACCGACGACGAGGGGACGGTCCACCCGACGTACCGCCGCGGCAGCGGGCCCGGCGTCGTGGTCGTCCACGAGATCCCAGGCATCACGCCGCAGGTGGTCGCCTTCGCCAAGGAGGTCGTGGACGCCGGCTTCACCGTCGTCCTGCCGCACCTGTTCGGCACCCCGGGCCGCGGCATGGGCCCGGGGCACGTGGCCCAGGCGTTCCGTCAGGTGTGCGTCAGCCGGGAGTTCACCACGCTGGCCACCGGTCAGACGACGCCGGTCGCCGGCTGGCTGCGCAGCCTGGCCCGCGCGCTGCACGCCGAGCTGGGCGGGCCCGGCGTGGGGGCGCTGGGGATGTGCTTCACCGGCGGCTTCGCCCTGGCGATGATGGTCGACGACGCGGTGGCGGCACCGGTGCTGTGCCAGCCCTCGGCGCCCTTCCCGGTGGGGCGGCGCCGGGCCGCGGACCTGAACCTCTCGCCGGCCGACCTGGCGACGGTCAGGCAGCGCGCGGCCGGCGGGTGCTCGGTGCTGGGGCTCCAGTTCGCCAAGGACCCCGCGACCGGCACCCGCTTCGACACCCTCGACCGCGAGCTGGGTGAGGCGTTCCTCCGGGTCGACCTCCCCGGGGTCGGCCACTCCACCGTCACCATGCAGCGCCAGCAGGTGGCCGTCGACCGGGTGCTGGACTTCTTCGCCGAGAAGCTCAAGGACTGACGGGGGCCCCGAGCTCCTAGACCGAATCACCCACGGCGATCCGGCCCGACTCGACCACCCTGAGCACCGATCCGCCGCGGCGGCGCAGCGCCTCCTGGGCGCCCCGGTCGATGGTGTCGTCGAGGAGCTTGCAGGGCGGGCCCCCCGGACCACCTCCAGCCGCGTGCGGCTGCGCGAGGTGGGACCTGACGACGTCGCCGACCTGACGGTGTCCCTGCGCGACGTCGACCTGACCGTCAGCGGGCTGGACGCGCCGACGGTCCGCCTCGCGGGTCGGGCGCGACATGGACGGCCGGGTCCTGGCGGCGACGCACCAGGTGCGGCTGTTCGTCGCGACGGGGCAGCCGGGGCGCGAGGCGGCGTGGTCGCGGCCGCTCCGGACACCGGCCGACGGCGCCACCGGTGGCGGCCCCTAGGCTCCGGCCCGTGCCGGACATGCCCGAGGACCTGCTCGCCCACGCCCGCGCGGCGACCGGGTTCATGCCCGAGGACGAGGGGCTGCTGCTGCACCGCGCGGCGCTGGCCTGCCTCCCCCACGGGCCGGTGGTGGAGATCGGGACGTACGGCGGCCGGTCGGCGATCTTCCTGGGCGCGGCTGCCCGGGCCGTGGGTGGTGACGCGTGCGTCTTCACCGTCGACCACCACCGTGGGTCCGAGGAGAACCAGGCCGGGTGGGAGCACCACGACCCCTCGCTGGTCGACCCCCGCACCGGCCTGATGGACACGCTGCCCACGTTCCGTCGCACGCTGCACGACGCCGGGCTCGAGGACCGGGTGGTGGCGGTGGTCGGGCGGAGCGCGACGGTGTCGCGCTGGTGGGTCACGCCGTTGGCGATGGTCTTCGTCGACGGCGGCCACGCGGCCGAGCACGCGCACGCCGACTACACCGGGTGGGCGCGGTGGCTGCAGCCCGACGGGCTGCTCGTGGTGCACGACGTCTTCCCCGACCCGGCGGAGGGCGGGCGGCCGCCGTACGAGGTCTACCTCCGCGCGCTGCACAGCGAGGACTTCGCGGAGGTCGAGGCCCTGGGCTCGCTGCGGGTGCTGCGGCGCGTCCGCGGTGGCGCCGGCGACCCGGTGCGCTGACGTCTCCCACCGACCTGGTCTCGAGACGCTCGCTGCGCTCGCTCCTCGACCACCGGACCCGCTCGCTGGGCCCGACCCTCGAGACCATGACGCCAGACCTACGAGCCTGGTCTCGAGACGCTCGCTGCGCTCGCTCCTCGACCACCGGACCCGCTCGCTGCGCTCGCTACTCAGCGGGGCGGCGGGCGAGCAGGTAGAGGCGCTCGGTGCGCTCGCCGCGGGCGACCACCGGGCCCCGGTGGTACCACTCGACGTCGACCAGGCCGGCATCCGTGAGCTGCGCCGCGACGGAGGCGGGGTCGTGCCGGGCGAAGTCGAGGTCGACCGGGTGGTCGAACCAGGTCCCGGCGTGCTCGAGGCCGGAGCCGGCGTGCAGGGCGACCACGAGCAGGCCGCCCGGTCGCAGCGGACGGACCAGGGCCTCGAACGCCGTGGGCAGCTCGGCGGGGACCGAGTGCACCAGGGCGTACCACCCGAGCACCGCGGCCCAGCCGTCGTGGTCCCGGGGTCGTACGAGGCGCCGGAGGTCGCCGACCTCGAAGGTCGCGTCCGGATGGCGGGCCCGGGCCTGACCGACCATCCCCGGTGACAGGTCCAGGCCGTGGGCCGTCACGCCGGCCGCCGCCAGGTACGCCGTGACGTGACCGGGCCCGCAGCCGACCTCGACCACGGGGGCGCCCTCTCGCACGGCATGGTCGGCGACCCGGTCCAGCAGCCACCGCTCGAGGGGCAGGTCGTCGAGCTCGTCGGTCAGGGCATCGGCGTACGCGGCCGCGACCGCGTCGTAGGACGCCCGCACCCGGGCGTCGCGTGCCTCGGGCCCACCCGGGGGCAGGACGACCTCCTCCACCACAGGCGCCACCGCCTCCGGGCCCTCGTCGGTCGGGCCGAGCAGGTGCACCCAGCGACGGTCCTGCTGACCGGGCCGACGCGCCAGCTCGCGGACCAGCGGCTCCTCGCGCGCACCGAGCCGCCCGAGCACCTCCTCGACGTCACGTCGGTCGCCGAAGGCGTAGAGACGCTCCGCTCGGGTGCGCAGCTCCCCGGGCGCCTGGGCGCCGCGCAGCAGGAGCACCGCGACCAGCGCCGCCTCGTCCTCGCCCAGGTCGAGGACCTCGGTGAGTCGCTGGTGGTAGCGCAGCGTCCGGCGGCCCTTCTCGGACCAGACGATCCGCACCAGCCCTCGGTCCTTGAGCCGCCGCGTCACCTGCTCGACGACCGTGTCGGCGTAGTCGACGACCGGGTCGCGGCTGCTGGTCTGGTTGCAGGCGCCGCGCAGCGCCTGCCCGGACAGCGGGTAGGACGCCGGGACGGTGCGCTGCTTCTCCAGCAGCGCGCCGAGGACGCGCTGCTCCTCACCGTCGAGCCGGGGCAGGGTCACGCGCCGATGCTAGGGCGTCCGCGGTCGGCCGTGGCGTCCTGGCACCCGCACTCGAGCAGCAGCTCGGCGAAGTGCGGTGCCAGCGAGGTCCCGCGCATGATCCCCGAGCCCGGCGTCGCGTGCCCGAACGTCTCTCCCAGGGCGTCCACCGCCAGCAGCACGGCGGCACCGGTCCAGGCGGTGAGCTCCCGCGGCCAGTAGACGTCGTCGCCGAAGACCCAGCCGGTGAAGTAGCCACCCGAGGAGTGGCGCAGGTGCTGCATGTCGACCAGCAGGTCCCGCGCCCGCGCCTGGTCGCCCTCGGCGTCCAGGGCCATCACCAGCTCGCAGGTCTCGGCCCCGGTCACCCAGGGGTTCGTGTCGACGCAGCGGATCCCCAGCCCGGGCACGACGAAGTCGTCCCACCGCTCGTGGAGCAGCGCCCGGGCGGCCGGGCCGCGTACGGCGCCGCCGAGGACCGGGTAGTACCAGTCCATGGAGAACGTGCGCTTGTCCAGGAACAGGTCCCGGTGCTCGCGCAGGGCGTGGCCGAGCCGGCCGCCGGCCAGCTCCCACTCCGGCTGCGGCTCGCCCAGCAGCTCGGCGAGCGCGACCCCCGCGCGCAGCGACTGGTAGATGCTCGAGGAGCCGGCGAGCAGCGCATCGCTGACGTCGTCCTCCCCCGTCACCGCGACGCCGTTCCGCCAGAACTGGCACCAGGCGATCCCGCCGAACGGCACCTGCCGCGAGACCACCCAGTCCAGTGCCGACCGCACCGTCGGCCACATGGCCTCGACGAGGCAGGGGTCCCGGCGTACCAGCCAGTGGTGCCACACGCCGACGGCGACGTAGGCGGCCATGTTGGACTCGCCACGGTCGTCCTCGACGACACCCGCCACCACCTTCCAGGGGAAGGACCCGTCCGGGCGCTGCTGCGCAGGCAGCCAGGCGTACGCCCGCTCGGCCGCCTCCACCTCGCCGCCGACCAGCAGGCCCATGGCCGACTCGACGTGGTTCCAGGTGTCGGTGTGGGCGCCGACGCTCCACGGGATCGCGCCGTCCGGCTCCTGCACCGCGGCCACCGCGGCCGCCGTGGCCGCGACCTCGGCGGGGCCGAGCACCCCGGTGACGAACGGCAGCGCGTGCTGGGGGGTCACGCCCCGGCCGCGTCCGGCTTGGTCAGGTAGAGCACCAGGCTCTTGCCGATCAGCGGGTCGAGCACCGCCCCGGCCCACCGCAGCACCCGCGGCCGGCTCATGATCTCCCAGACCAGCAGCTTGTGGTAGGTGGCCGGGACGGGGTGGTCGTCGCGGCGCACGCCGACGGCGCACTTGAGCCACCAGTAGGGCGAGTGCAGGCCGTGGGCGTGGCCGGTCCCGGTGTGCTCCATCCCGGCGTCCTCCAGCTTGCCGACCAGCTCGGCGTCGGAGTAGATGCGGACGTGGCCGCCGGGGTTGGAGTGGTACTCCGTCGAGAGCGTCCAGCAGATCACCTCCGGCAGCCACCGGGGCACCGAGACCGCCATCGTGCCGCCCGGGCGGAGGACCCGGACCAGCTCGGCGATCGCCCCGAGGTCGTCGGGCACGTGCTCGAGCACCTCCGCGGCCACGACCCGGTCGAACTCGCCGTCGGCGAAGGGCAGCGCCAGCGCGTCGCCCTCCCTGGTCTCGGCCTCGGCGCCCGGGGGCACCTCTCCCTCCGCGCGCATCGCGGCGAAGAGGTCACCGACGCCGCCGAGCTCGTCGGCGTCCTGGTCGAGGGCGACGACGTCGGCCCCGCGGCGGTACATCTCGAAGGCGTGCCGGCCCGCGCCGCAGCCCATGTCGAGCACGCGGTCACGCGGGCGCAGCCCGAGCCGGTCGAAGTCAACGGTGAGCACGGGTCGTCCTCCTGGAGCGCGGGCGGGTGAGTGACAGGGCGCGGGACAGCACCCGGTCGGTGGGTCCCGGCGCGGCGGTGGGCGGGGCCCCGGCGGCCACGGCCTCGGCCAGCACGTCGGCGAGGGAGGCCGCGGCGGCGCGCCAGCTGAAGTGCTCCTCGACCCGACGCCGACCCGCGCGACCCATGACCTCGCGTCGCACCGGGTCGTCGAGGAGGGCCGCGAGGGCGGCACGGAGGGCCTCGGCGTCACCGGGCGGCACGAGGTCGGCGCACTGCCCGTCGGTGCCGACCACCTCGGGGATGGCGCCGGCCCGGGAGACCACCAGCGGCGTCCCGCAGGCCATCAGCTCGACCGTGGGCAGGGAGAAGCCCTCGTGGAGGGACGGCACGCAGGCGACCTCGGCGGAGCCCATCAGGGCGACGAGGTCGGACTCGGCGAGGTCGTGCACGAAGCGGACCGAGTCGACGAGGCCGAGCCGCTCGACCAGGTCCGAGGTACGCCCGCCGGGGCGCGTGACCAGCACCAGCTCGACGTCGCGCTCGGTGCGCAGCTTGGCGAAGGCCTCCAGCAGCACCGGCACGCCCTTGAGCGGCGCGTCCGCGCTGGCCATGGCCAGGACCCGACCCGGCACGCGGGGCGTGGTCGGCGGCACGAACGCGTCGTCCACCCCGAGCCACGACACCCGCACCCGGGCGGGGTCGACGCCGAACTCGGCGACCACGTCGTCGCGGGACGCCCGGGAGGGCACCACGACGGTCGTCGCGGCGCGCGCGACCCGGGCCTGCATCCGTAGGAAGCCGTACCAGCGGCGCAGCGTGAGGCGGCGTCGGCGGGTCGGTGCGGCGGCCAGCTCGATGCGGCGGTCCAGGGTGATCGGGTGATGGATGGTCGTCACCAGCGGGAGGCCGGCGGCCTCGACGTCGAGCATGCCGTAGCCGAGCACCTGGTTGTCGTGGGCGACGTCGAAGTCGCCGGTGCGCTCGCGCAGCAGCCGGGCCACCCGGGTGGAGAAGGTCTTCGGCTCGGGGAACCCGCCGCTGAGCATCGTGGCGACCTCCTCGACGTCGACGAGGTCGCGCAGCTCGCGCGGGCGCGGCACCCGGAAGGGGTCCGGCTCGCGGTAGAGGTCGAGGCTCGGCACCTTGGTCAGCAGCACGTCCTCGTCGAGCTCCGGGTAGGGCTGGCCCGAGAAGACCTCCACCTGATGACCCAACCGGGTCAGCTCGCGGCTCAGGTGTCGCACGTAGACGCCCTGGCCTCCGCAGTGGGGCTTGCTGCGGTACGACAGCATCGCGATCCGCACGGCAGCACCCTAACCGGCGGGCGGCACCACCCGATCCACCACCCGACACGCCGCAGGGGGCGGTCTCAGACGGCCGGCCCGAACCGGTACCCGGAACCGTCCACGGTCTGGATCCACTCACGGCCCGGGGCCGCTCGTCGCAGCTTGCGGCGCAGGGACGCGACGTGCACGTCGACCAGGTAGTCGGACTCCATGAAGTCGCCCTGCCACACCTCACGGACCAGCTCGGCCCGCCACCACGTCCGCACCGGGGGCCGCAGGAGGGCGGCGAGCAGGTCGACCTCGGAGGGGGTGAGTGGCAGCGGGTCGCCGTCGAGCAGCGCGACGTGCCGCACCGGGTGCAGCAGCAGCCCGCCCCCGGCGTCGATGACGGCGTCCGGGGTGGCCACGGGCGGGCCCGTGGCCGCAGACGCGTGGTCCGGCACGACGACCGGCCCGACATGGTCGTACGTCGGTGCGGCGGCCTCCGGCCAGATGGCCGCCGTGGCCACGCCGTGGCGCGGTCGCCTCAGCAGGGCGGAGGCGCGGGCGACCAGCTCCCGGGGCGAGCACGGCTTGACCAGGTAGTCGTCGGCCCCGACCTCGAGCCCGAGCAGCCGGTCGAGCTCGTCGGAGCGGCTGGTCACCATGATCACGTAGGCGTCGCTGAAGTCCCGGATGCGACGACAGGTCTCGATGCCGTCGATGCCCGGCATGGACACGTCCAGCGTGACCAGGTCCGGGTCGAGGCGGTGCACCATCTCCACGGCCTCCTCGCCGCTGACCGCGGTGTGGACGTCGAGACCGGCACGCACCAGCACGGTGCGCATCACCGCGCGCTGGTCGTCCTGGTCGTCGACCACCAGGACGCGGCGCGGCGCCGGCGGGGCCGGGGTGCCCGCGGGGCCGTCGTGGCTCGCGGGGCTCGTCGGGGACGTCATGACGAGCCGATCAAAGCACAGCGGCCATGGCTCCCAGGGACGGCCAGCCGATGAGTTCGTGTGTTCCGATGACCAGGACCGACCTCGTCGGTGAGACTGGGCCAGACCGGCCACGGGGTCGGTCACCCCCCTCCCCCTCGCGCCCAGGACAGGACGCCATGCCTGGTTCCCCGCAGTCCCTCCCGCACGACCCGGGCGAGCGGCCCGCCGAGCGACGCCCCGGTCGAACCGGCCCGGGGCCGCGTGCGGCGGGCGACAACGTGCACCCCCTGCTGACCCCGTCCGCCCGCGCGATGCGCGCCGCGGAGGAGCAGCGCCAGCGTGCGCTGGACAGCCTGGTCCTCGAGGACTCCGGGCAGCAGGAACGCTTCGACCGGATCACCCGGCTGACGCGCCGCACGCTGGCCGTGCCGATGGCCTACATCACGGTGCTCGACCGCAACCGGGCCTGGTGGCCCAGCTCCACGGGGTTGCCGCCCGGCATGCCCTCGGACATCGCGCGGGTGCAGACCCTGTGCAACACCACCCAGGGTCTCGGCGAGACCCTGGTCGTCGAGGACGCCCGCACAGACCCCCGCTTCGCCCACCTGGATGCCATCGTGGCCGGGGTGATCGTCTCCTACGCCGGCGTCCCCCTGCGCGACCCCATGGGGCACGTCCTGGGCAGCCTGTGCGTCTCCGACGTCGTGCCGCGCCGTCTCGACGAGTCGGAGCTGGCCACCCTGACCGACCTCGCACGCTGGGCCGAGCAGGAGCTCACCGCGTCCAGCGAGATGCGCCAGGCACGCCAG
The DNA here is from genome assembly GCA_046595185.1 of Nocardioides sp. GTDB lineage: Bacteria > Actinomycetota > Actinomycetes > Propionibacteriales > Nocardioidaceae > Nocardioides. The sequence goes on along the minus strand of JBKJPE010000230.1, from coordinate 6,017 downwards.
GTGCAGACCTCGATGCTGCCCGTGCTGCCGGTCTCCACCGAGGAGTGGGAGGTCGCCGGCATGTGCCTGCCCGCCCTCGCCGTCGGCGGCGACTTCTACGACTACAGCGTGACCGACGACGTGCTGCACGTGATGCTCGGCGACGTCATGGGCAAAGGCACCGGCGCCGCCCTGGTGGGGGCCGGCATCCGCGCGGCGCTCCGTGGCACGACGCCCGCGGTGGTCGCCGGCGTCGACCTGGGGGTGACGACCACGCAGGTCGCGCGCTCGGTCAACACCGACCTCGAGCGTGCCGAGTCCTTCGTGACCCTGGTCCAGGCGGCCGTCGACCTGGAGGAAGGTACGGCCCGGTACGTCGACGGTGGCGCCGGGCTCGCGCTGGTCGCCCGCCACGACGGCACCAGCACCCGGCTCTCGAGCCTCGACCGGCCGATCGGGGTGCTCCCCGACGACCACTGGACCGAGCACCACCTCGACCTCGCCCCCGGCGACCGTCTGGTGCTGTTCAGCGACGGGCTGCTCGACCTCCTCGACGACCCGCTCAGCTGGTGGGAGGCGGTGGAGGCGATGGTCCGCGACGCCGAGGACGTCAGCGACCTGCTGGGCTCGATCGGTCTGCTGGCCCGGCGCCGTACGCCCCTGGACGACGTGACCGCCGTGGGGGTCTTCCGGACCCCACCGATGTGCGGGCCCCGTCCCGTCCGCCTCGACGGGGGAGCATGAACCGACGGCTGCTGCTGATCCGCACGATCGTCCTGGCCACCGCGGTCCTGGGCGTGAACTACGTGGCCTGGCGGTGGCTGTTCTCGGTCAACTGGTCCTTCTGGTGGATCGCGTTGCCGCTGGTGCTGGCCGAGACCTTCAGCCTGATCGACTCGCTGCTCTTCGGGTTCGGGATGCTGCGCCTGCGCGAGCGCGGGCAGCCGCCGGAGACGCCGGAGGGCCTCACGGTCGACGTCTTCATCACCACCTACGACGAGCCGGTGGCCCTGGTCGAGCGCACGGCGGTCGCCGCGGACGCGATCGCCTACCCGCACCGGACCTGGATCCTCGACGACGGCAGCCGCGAGGAGATGCGCGAGCTGGCGGACAGGCTCGACATGGGCTGGATCACCCGCAGCGCGGACTGGGCCGGGCACGCGCGGCACGCCAAGGCCGGCAACCTCAACAACGCCCTGCTCGCCACCGAGGGCGAGTTCCTGCTGATCCTCGACGCCGACCAGGTGCCCGCCCCCGACATCCTGGACCGCACCCTGGGCTACTTCGCCGACGAGCGGATGGCGCTCGTGCAGACCCCGCAGTGGTTCGAGAACGTGCCGGACCACGACCCGCTCGGCAGCCAGGCCCCCCTGTTCTACGGACCCATCCAGCAGAGCAAGGACGGGTGGAACTCCGCGTACTTCTGCGGCTCCAACGCCGTGATCCGGCGCGAGGCGCTGATGCTCCTCGGCGTCAGCCGCTACGTCGGGGAGGTCGAGGTCGGCGTGCACCGCGCGCTGCGCGCGGCCCGGACGGTGGTGCGCCGAGCGCTGCGCGGCCTGGGTGACGACGAGGTGGTCCGCGACGCTCTGGAGGCCATCGAGCACGAGGTCGGCAAGGCCCGGCGCCGGCTCGACCGGGGCGAGGCCCTCTTCGACGTCACCTACCGCTTCCAGGAGCGTGTCGCCACCGTGCGACGTCGCCTGGTGTCCGCCGACCTCGAGGCCCTGCACGCCGACCTCGCGGTGATCGCCGAGCTCCAGGGCATCGCCGACGACCCCGACCTCGCCCTGGCCACGATCGACGAGGACGCCCTGCGCGCGATGTCCCAGCGGGACTTCTCCCCGCTCGGCGCGGTGGAGACCGTCGAGGCGCTGGTCCGCGCGGTCGACGTCGACCGCGGGGACGAGGCGCAGGCCATCATGCCGATGGCGACCATCTCGGTCACCGAGGACATGGCCACCTGCATGCGCCTGCACGGTCTCGGCTGGCACACGGCGTACCACGACGAGGTGCTGGCCGTCGGGCTCGCCCCCGAGGACCTGCAGAGCATGCTGACCCAGCGACTGCGCTGGGCACAGGGCACCATCCAGGTCCTGCTGCGCGAGAACCCGCTGACCCAGCACGGCCTGTCCCTGGCCCAGCGGCTGATGTACCTCGGGACCATGTGGAGCTACCTCGCCGGTTTCGCAGCCCTGGCCTACATCGCCGCGCCCGTGCTGTACCTCGTCCTCGGTGTGCTGCCCGTCGAGGCCCTCAGCGCCGACTTCTTCTGGCGCCTGATCCCGTTCCTGGTCGTCAACCAGCTGCTGTTCCTCGTGGTCGCCCGGGGGCGGCCCACCTGGCGCGGCCTCCAGTACTCGCTGGCGCTGTTCCCCGTGTGGATCCGATCGGTCACCTCGGCCGTCGGCAACGTGTGGTTCGGCCGGTCGCTGGCCTTCGCGGTCACGCCGAAGACCAGGCAGGCCCAACCACGGCTGCCCTGGCACCTGGTCAAGCCGCAGCTGTGGGCGATGGGGATCCTCCTGGGTGGCGCCGTGATCGGCGTGGTGCGGCTCGTGGCGGGCCAGGCCGAGCCGCTCGCCACCGGCATCAACCTGTTCTGGGTCGCCTTCGACCTCCTCGTCTTCTCCGTCGTCGTCGGCGCCGTGCGCTACCGCGGGTACGACCCGGCCGTCCACGGTCGACCGACGCCGCCACCCGGGAGCAGCGACGCACCCGGCCGGGCCGACCAGGTCGCCCGCACCCTCGAGCAGCACCACGAGCACACCGACCAGACCCAGGGAGCCTCATGATCGAGTTCGGAGTCGACACCACCGGCGAGGGCGTCGGGGTGGTCACGCCGCGCGGCCGGCTCAACATGGTCTCCGCGCGCCGCCTGAAGGACCTGCTGACCGAGCTCGTCGCCGACGGCACGAACCGGATCGTCGTCGACATGGGTGAGACGACGTTCCTGGACTCCTCCGGGCTGGGGGCGCTGATCGCCGGGCTCAAGTCGACCCGGCAGGCCGGCGGGGACCTGCGCGTCGCCCGCCCCACGCCCGCGGTCCGCGCCGTCTTCGAGCTGACCAACCTCGACCGGGTGCTGCGTGCCCGCGACACGGTCGAGGGGGCGTTCGATGCCTGACCCCCTGCCTGACCCCCTGCCCGACCCCGTCCCGCCCCACCCTGGCCTCTCCGGCGCCGTGGCGACGACGCGGTTCGAGGTCGAGATGGCCGCGCACGAGGGCGCCATCGACACCGCGCAGGACCTCGTGGCGAGCCTCTTCACCGAGCACGCCGACGTGTCCGGGCGCGACCGGTTCCGCTTCGAGACCGCCGTCGTCGAGGTGCTCGCCAACATCGTGGAGCACGCGTTCGACACCGACGACGTGCCCGGCCTGCGGCGGCTGCGCCTGACGCTGGCCGTCAGCCCCACCGAGCTCACGGCGGCGCTCGCCGACAACGGCGAGCCCGCCGGGGTGGACCTCAGCGCGGTGACCATGCCGGGCGAGGACGCCGAGTCCGGCCGCGGACTGGCCCTGGCGCTGGCCGCCGTGGACGACCTGCAGTACCGCAACACCGACGGCAGGAACTACTGGGACCTGCGGTGCCACCGCGGGTCCTGACCCCCCGCACCCACCAGCTGGAGACGAGCTGACCCCGGCTCGACATCCAGGTCGACTCACCCCTGGCGCGGTGAGGGCGTTGGGGGACACCCCCGCTGACGATTTGCCGACGGCCACCTCGCCGAGAGCACGGGTCCGGCGACGAGGTACGTCGCGACGCCCACCATGGAGGCAGACCGCAGGGAAGACGCCCCGGACCGGTCGGGTTCTGGTCCGCGGGACGCTGGTCGGACCGGTGCACGAGCAGTGGTCGGTGTCACGCCGCCCCTCGGAGGTCGCCCCGATGGTGGGGTCGAGGCCGACGCACAGGCCGAACAACCGGTCGAGCTCACAGCCCGGATGAGCTCAGCCGCGGTTCGGTGCGACTCCACGAGCCGAAGACAACCGCCCGCGTCTCTGGCCTCCAGCACTGCCCGCTCGAGTGTTGCCTGGGCGCTGCAGTCCGTGAAGTCGACCACGCCCAGGTCGACGACGACATGCCCCGTGATCGCGGACGCCGTGGTGAGAAGGTCTTGATGAAGCCGCGAGGCGGCGGCGAGGTCCAACTCCACGACCAGCGTCACGACCGTGCACGCTCGGACCACCTGTCCGTCGAGCGCACCGCAAGAGATGAACTGCTCGGGGACGCGCCGCGAACCCCCCGCCCCGCTGGTCGGCCGGGACCGCGAACGTCGCTCGAAAGCTGCCATGACCTGATGGACTCCCCAGAGGCGCTCACATGACGCGGGGGGGATCCGAGCGGCGCTACATCGTGGTGGCGGGGGCCTTCCGGGACCTCACGGGTCGCGAACCCGCCCCTGCTCGGGCGGGTGCAGCCCCGCCCCGACGGCCATGAACCCCCGTTGGGTCATCTCGAAGGAAGAAAGTGCCTCGACCAGGAACGTCGAGGCCGCGCGGGCCACGTCCTGCGCCGACTCGGGAGTGCGTGCTGTGGCGATCGCCTCGAAGAAGACCTCGTTGTGGATGCGCACCAGATCAAGAAGGCCGACTGAGGAGCGCATGGCGGCCCGCCCCAGCTCGTAGGCGCTCCGCAACCCCACCTCGTCCTCGTTGGTGAGATAGGCGAGGAACGGGGGCGCGTAGTCCAGTCGAAGCGCGCGGAGCTGGTCAGTGATCGCCGTCGCCCCTGTCGGTCGAAGCCCCGTGCTGCGAGGCCGCAGCCAGCTCGCCCAGCAGTGCAAGCCCTTCCTCCAGGTCGAGCGAGGTGTGCAAGAAGTTCAGCTGGAGGGAGAGGTGAGTCATGGCGATCGCGATCTCAGGCGAGATGCCGACGATCACCGTGACGGCTCCGCGAAGCTGCGCGGCGTGTGCCAGCTGCGCCAGCGTCCTGGCGGCAAAGGAGTCGAGCACGTCCAGCGTCGAGAGGTCGACGATGATGCCGCGCGAGCGTTGTCGACCCACCTGGTCGATGAGATCTCGCTGGAGCCGAACCATCTGAGAGTCGTCCAACGCCGTGTGGATCGAGACGATGAGGTTCGGCCCCTGGGTCAGGATCGAGACCCGGAGCGGCTCCGTCGCGCCGACGGTCTCAGTGTTCGGCATCGCCGTTCCTGATCACCCTGAACCCGAGGCGACGCTCCGCTTCCTCGATGCCGCCCTGCAGGTCACCGACGGTGCGCATCTTGGTCAGGTCGACTCCGATGACAACCAGTGTCTGGGCGATGTCGGAGGACAGCCCGGTGATGATGACCTCGGCTCCCATCAGCCTCGAGGCGTCGACGGTCTGGACCAGGGAGTTGGCGACGGACTCGTCGACGTCGGGGACGCCCGTGATGTCGATGACGACGACCTTTGCTCGATGGGTCCGGATCCCCCGCAGGAGCTGCTCGGTCAGCTGACGCGCTCGCTGGTTGTCCAGCACCCCGATGATCGGCAGGATCAACAGCCGTTCCCGCACCTGAAGCACGGGGGTCGACAGTTCCAGGATGGAGTCCTGCTGCTGGCGGATGACGCGCTCCCGCTCGTCCACGAAGCTCACCGCTACTGTGTTGGCGATGCGGTTGGCGGCCGGCTCGTAGGCGTCGAGCACCTCGTTCAGGAGACGGAAGTCCTTCTGGTATTTCTCGAACAGGGATCGCGCCAGCACGTCGCGCAGCAGCAACACGATGCCGACGACTTCATGGGTCTCGACGCCCCGGGGGATGATCCGTTCGGAGAGGTCACGGGCGTAGCGGCGCAGCTCCTCGACGCTCCCTGTCTCGAGGACCTCGACGTAGTTGTCGTAGACCGAGGTCGCCTCCGAGAACACCTCCTGCGACGTCATCGACGACAGCAGATGAGCGTCGGTGATGCGGGTCGCCCACTCCTGCCGAAGAGCGGTCCGCCCCTCGCGGAGATGGGCGACCAGCTCGGGGAGTAGGAAGCCGTTCCGCTCGCCGTCGGACCGGTCCCGGTCTGCGCAGTCGTCTCGCTGATTCTCTGCCATCGTCG
>JBKJPE010000171.1:0-11261 GCA_046595185.1 Nocardioides sp. | reverse complement strand
GCACCCGGCCGCCGGGTTCAGCAGCCCGCCTCCCCCGAGCAGCGACCCGCGGTGCAGGAGGTGCCCGGGGGACGTCGGGTCGCCCCGTCCCCGGCCGAGCAGCCGGCGGACCAGCCGGTCGAGCCGCGCCGCTTCGTCACCGCCACCGACTTCCTCGAGCGGCGCCGCCACGACCAGGAGCCGGGTCCGGCGACCTGGGGGTGGCGCGGCTGGCTCAACAAGGCCGGCGGCGGCGCGGTCCGGCTGCGCGCCGGCACCGCCGAGCAGGCCCACGAGCACCAGCGGATGTCGATCCAGCGGGACTTCGAGGGCCCGCGCACGATCGTCTTCGTCAACCCCAAGGGCGGCGCGGCCAAGACGACCGGGGTGCTCGCCGCCGGCCACACCTTCGGCACGGTGCGCGGTGGCGGGGTGGTGGCCTGGGACAACAACGAGACCCGCGGCACCCTGGGCATCCGGGGGATCCGCGGCGAGCACCGCAACACCACCCGCGAGCTGCTCGAGGACCTCGGCCGGTTCAGCGACGTCTACCAGTCGCGGATCGGTGACCTCGGCGCGTTCGTCCGGTCCCAGGGAGACGCCCACTTCGACGTCCTGGCCTCCGACGAGCGCCCCGACGTCACCGGGACCATCCACGCCGACGACTTCGCGGCCGTGCACAGTCTGCTGGAGCGGTTCTACCGGGTGGTGCTGGTCGACACCGGCAACAACATGCGCGCCGAGAACTGGCTGGCCGCCGCCGAGGCCGCGGACCTGCTGGTGGTCACCACGACGGTCCGCGAGGACACCGGCTACAGCGGGCTGTGGATGCTCGACGCCCTGCAGGACGCCGGCTACGCCGACCTGAAGCGCAGGACCATCACCGTCCTCTCCGACCCCGCGACCAAGGTCGACGAGCGGCTCGCCCGCGACCTCACCGAGGTCTACGAGCAGCGCACCCGTGCGGTCTACCGCGTTCCCTACGACCCGGCGCTGGTCACCGGCTCGGTCGTGCCCTACGCCCAGCTCTCCCGCGAGACCCGCCGGGCGTGGCTGGAGGCGTGCGCGGGGATGACCGACACGTTGTAGGCCCCCCGGGACGCGCGAGAGGGTGACCGGGGTGCGGGCGGGCGGCCGCTAGCGTCTCGGCCATGCGCGCAGTCGTCTACACCGAGACCGGTCCGTCCTCCGTCCTGCAGCCCGTCGTGCGCGACGTGCCCGAGCCCGGCCCCGGCGAGGTCCGGGTACGGGTCGTGCGCTCGGGGGTCAACCCGACCGACTTCAAGTTCCGCGCCGGGATGATGACCGGGCACGACGAGGTCGCCCCCGGCCAGGACGGCGCGGGCGTCGTCGACGCGGTCGGGCAGGACGTGGAGCACCTCGCCGTCGGCGACCGGGTGTGGCTCTACCTGGCCCAGCACGGACGCCCGTACGGCACCGCCGTCGAGCAGACGGTGCAGCCGGCCGACCGTGTCGTGCACCTGCCGCAGCACGCGTCGTACGACCTGGGGGCCGCCCTCGGCGTGCCGGCGATCACCGCCCACCGGGCGCTGACCTCCGGCGAGGTCAACCGCCTGGCGCCGGGCACGCTCGACGACCACGTCGTCCTGGTCGCCGGCGGCGCCGGCGCCGTCGGCAACGCCGCGATCCAGCTGGCCCGCTGGGCCGGCGCCACCGTGATCACCACGGTCAGCAGCGACGAGAAGGCCGCGCTGGCCCGCGCCGCGGGGGCCCACCACGTCGTCGACTACGTGCACGGCGACGCGGAGGCGGAGATCCTGGGCATCGCGCCGGACGGCGTGGACCTGGTCGTCGAGGTCGCCCCGGCCCCGAACCAGGCGCTCGACCTCGCCGTGACCCGGGTGCACGGCACGATCGCGGTCTACGCCAACAACGGCGGCACCGAGCTCACGCTCCCGCTGCGCGAGACCTTCAGCCGCAACCTGCGCTACCAGTTCGTCATCCTCTACGCCCTCGACCCGGCCCTGCTCTCGCTCGCGGTGACCGACGTCAGCGCCGCCGTGCTGGACGGGGCGCTGCGGGTGGGCGAGGAGGTGGGCCTGCCGCTGCACCGCTTCGCCCTCGAGGACGTCGCCGCGGCCCAGGACGCGGTCGAGGCGGGCCTGGTCGGCAAGGCGCTGCTCGAGGTCGCGGACGCCTGAGCCCCACCGCCCGCTATAACGCTGGTTACTCCGTCTGGGGCGGCGTCGCGACACCGCCCCGGACGAGGTGCCCCAGCGTTACATCCGGCCTGGCCGGCGCTGCTAGGGTCACCGCGATCGACATCCTTTAACGAGCCGTCCCGTGAGGCGGAGAAGGAGGTCCGGCGCTCATCGTGCCCACCCCGCAGACCCCCGACGGGCCCCCTGGTGACCACCCCGGGGGAGCCGGGCGCGTCGTGCTGGACGCCCGCGACATCTCCCGGGCCCTGACCCGCATCTCCCACGAGATCCTCGAGCGCAACAAGGGTCCCCAGGACCTCGTGCTGCTCGGCATCCCGACCCGCGGCGTCGGCCTGGCCCGCCGGGTGGCCGACCGGATCGCGGCGACCGAGGGCGTCGAGGTGCCGGTCGGCGCGCTCGACGTCACCTTCTACCGCGACGACCTGCGCCAGCAGCCGACCCGGGGGCCGCAGCGCACGCAGGTCCCGCCCGGTGGCATCGACGGCCGTACCGTCGTGCTGGTCGACGACGTGCTGTTCTCCGGCCGGACGGTCCGGGCCGCGCTGGACGCGATGAACGACCTCGGCCGCCCCGACGTCGTACGCCTGGCCGTGCTCGTCGACCGCGGCCACCGACAGCTGCCGATCCGGGCCGACCACGTCGGCAAGAACCTGCCCAGCTCGCGCAGCGAGCGGGTGACGGTGCACCTCGAGGAGGTCGACGGCCACGACGAGGTCCGCATCGCGGGCCCGGGGGAGGAGCACTGATGCGACGCCACCTGCTGTCGGTCGACGACGTCGACGCCGACGAGATCGCCGCCCTCTTCGCCACCGCCACCGAGATGCACGACGTGCAGCGCCGACCGGTCAAGAAGCTGCCCGCCCTGCGCGGTCGCACCGTGATCAACCTGTTCTTCGAGGACTCCACCCGGACCCGGTCCAGCTTCGAGATCGCCGGCAAGTGGCTCTCGGCCGACACGGTCAACATCACCGGCAAGGGCAGCTCGGCCTCCAAGGGCGAGAGCCTGCGCGACACCGTGCTGACCATCGCCGCCATGGGCGTCGACGCGCTCGTGATGCGCCACGGCGCCAGCGGGTCCGCGCAGCAGGTGGCCGGGTGGGTCGACGCCGCGGTGATCAACGCCGGCGACGGCACCCACGAGCACCCCAGCCAGGCCCTGCTCGACGCCTACACCCTCCAGCAGCGGATGGGCCCCCTCGAGGGGCGCCACGTCGTGCTGGTCGGCGACCTCACCCACAGCCGCGTCTTCCGCAGCAACGTCAAGTGCCTGACCAAGCTGGGGGCGGCGGTCACCGCGGTCGCCCCGCCCACGCTGATGCCCAGCGGGGTCGACTCCTGGTCGCGCGAGGCCGGGTTCGCCACGTCCTACGACCTCGACGAGGTGCTGCCCAGGGCCGACGCGGTGATGATGCTGCGCGTCCAGCGCGAGCGGATGGCCGGCGGCTACTTCCCCAGCGCCCGGGAGTACACCGTCGGGTACGGGCTGACCCGCGACCGCCTCGACGTCCTCGGTCCCGACGTCCCGATCTGCCACCCGGGCCCGATGAACCGCGGCCTGGAGATCGCCGCCGACGCCGCGGACGCCGCCCAGTCGCTGGTCCTCGACCAGGTCTCCGCGGGCGTCGCGGTGCGGATGGCGATCCTCTACCACCTGCTCGCCGGAGAGGACTCCTGATGCCCGACCCCGTCCGTCCCGTGCTCGTCCGTGGCGCCTCCCTGCTCGGTGGGCGCACCACCGACCTCCTGCTGCGCGACGGGGTCGTCGCCGAGGTCGGGGGGCGCGGGTCCCTCACCGCCGGCGACGCCCAGGTGGTCGACGCCGACGGCCTGGTCGCCCTGCCCGGGCTGGTCGACCTGCACACCCACCTGCGCGAGCCAGGTCGCGAGGACGCCGAGACGGTGCTCACCGGGTCCCGGGCCGCGGCGGCCGGCGGCTTCACCGCCGTGCTGGCGATGGCCAACACCAGCCCGGTCACCGACACCGCGGAGGCCGCCGAACGGGTCCTCGACCTCGGCCGTGCTGCCGGCCTCGTCGACGTGCAGCCCGTCGGTGCGGTCACCCACGGCCTCGGTGGCGAGGAGCTCGCCGAGCTCGGACTGATGGCGCGCTCGCGGGCGCGGGTGCGGGTCTTCTCCGACGACGGCCGGTGCGTGGCGAACCCCCGCGTCATGCGGCGGGCGCTGGAGTACGTCAAGGCGTTCGACGGCGTGGTCAGCCAGCACGCCCAGGACCCCGACCTGGCCGGGCCGGCCTCCTGCTGCCACGAGGGGGAGCTGTCCGGACGGCTCGGCCTGCCCGGCTGGCCCGGCGTCGCCGAGGAGGTGGTCGTGGCGCGCGACGTCATGCTCGCCCGGCACACCGGGTCCCGCGTCCACGTCGCCCACGCCTCCACCGCCGGCACCGTCGAGGTGCTGCGGTGGGCCAAGGCGCAAGGGATCGCGGTCACCGCCGAGGTGACCCCGCACCACCTGCTGCTGACCACCGACCTGCTGGCCGGCTACGACCCGACCTACAAGGTCAACCCGCCGCTCCGCCCCGACGAGGACGTGGAGGCCCTGCGCGCTGCGCTGGCCGACGGGACCATCGATGCGGTGGCCACCGACCACGCCCCCCACGCGCGCCACGACAAGGAGCACGCCTTCGTCGACGCCGCCTTCGGCATGGTCGGGCTGGAGACGGCGCTGCCCGTCGTCGCGACGACGATGGTGGCCACCGGTCGGATGACCTGGTCCGACGTCGCCCGTGTCATGTCGACCACCCCGGCGGCCATCGCCGGCCTCGCCGGCCACGGCGCGGCGCTGGTCCTGGGTGCCCCGGCCAACCTCACCCTGGTCGACCCGACCGCGACCCGCGTGGTGGACCGCGACGCCTCCCTGTCCCGCTCCCGCAACAACCCCTGGCACGGCCGTGAGCTGACCGGCGCGGTCCGGGCCACCGTCCTGCGGGGCCGACCCACCCTGCTGGACGGGGAGCTGGTCGACCCGGACCCCGGTGAGCGCGCCGATCGGTGACGCGGCCGGTGACGCGGCCGGCGACGTGACCGGCGACCCGGTCGCGCGGCTCCTCGCCCACCCGCCCGACCTCCCCGTCCGCCACGGGCTGGACGCCCTCAGGGCGGCGCTGCACGACCGCGGCGCCGCCGTGCTCCAGGCGCCGCCCGGCTCGGGCAAGACCACGCTGGTCCCGCCCGTCCTCGCCGACCTGCTCGGCGGGACCGGTGGCAGGGTCGTGGTCACGCAGCCGCGCCGGATCGCCGCCCGCGCGGCCGCCCGCCGCCTGGCCTCCCTGCTCGGCGAGCCGGTCGGGCGCAGCGTGGGGTACGTCGTGCGCGGCGAGCGGGTCGCCGGTCCGGCGACCCGGGTCGAGGTCGTCACCACGGGGATCCTGCTGCGCCGGCTGCAGCGCGACCCGGACCTGCCCGGTGTCGGCGCGGTGGTCCTGGACGAGGTCCACGAGCGCGCCCTGGACGCCGACCTCGCCCTGGCCCTGACCGTCGACGTGCGGTCGGCCCTGCGGCCCGACCTGCTGCTGGTCGCGATGTCGGCGACGGTCGAGGCCGGGCGTACCGCCGCCGCCCTGGCCGGCGGGGAGCCGGCGGTCGCCGTGGTCGACGTGCCGGGCGCCCTGCACCCCGTGGAGCGACGGTGGGTGCCCCTGCCGGCGGGGGTGCGGCGCCTCGACGACCGGGGCACCACCCCGGCCTTCCTGGACCACGTCGCCGCCACCGCCCGGGCGGCACTGAGGCGCGACGGAGGCGACCTGCTGGTGTTCCTGCCCGGGGCCGGGGAGGTCGACGGCGTCGTCCGCCGGCTGCGCGGCACCGTCGAGGCCGACGTCCACCCGCTGCACGGCCGCCTCCCCGCAGCCGAGCAGGACGCCGCGCTGGGCGCCGGGCCGGGCGCCGGGCCGGGGGCCGGCGGCACCGCGCCGCGCAGGCGCCGGGTCGTCGTGTCCACCGCCGTCGCCGAGTCCTCGCTCACGGTGCCGGGCGTACGCCTCGTGGTCGACGCCGGGCTGTCGCGCGAGCCGCGCACCGACCACCGCCGCGGGCTGGCCGGGCTGGTCACGGTCCGGGTCAGCCGGGCCGGCGCCGACCAGCGCGCCGGCCGGGCCGGCCGCGAGGGGCCCGGGGTGGTGCACCGCTGCTGGTCGGAGTCCGAGGAGCCGCACCTGCCGGCCCATCCCGAGCCCGAGGTGGCGACCGCGGACCTCACCGGCTTCGCCCTCGAGCTCGCCGTGTGGGGCACACCGGACGGCGCCGGGCTGGCCCTGCTCGACGCGCCCCCGGCACCCGCGCTGGCCGCGGCGCGGGCGACGCTCGCCGACCTCGGCGCCGTCGACGCCGACGGGGCCGTCACCGCCCGCGGCCGGGCGCTGGCGCAGGTGCCGACCGACCCCCGGCTGGCCCGGGCCCTGGTCGACGGCGCGCCCCTGGTCGGCGCCCGCCGCGCCGCCGAGGTGGTGGCCCTGCTGGCCGAGGACGTCCGTGCCCCCGGTGCCGACCTGGTCGCGGCCCTGCGGGCGGTGCGCCGCGGCGGTCCCGGGGCGGCGGCGTGGAAGGCGACCGCCCGGCGCCTGGAGGGCCTGGTCGGCGGCGCGACCGCCCGGCCCGTTGACGCACTGACCGACGACGTCGCGGTCGGCCTCGTCGTCGCGCTCGCCCACCCCGACCGGGTCGCTCGCCGCCGCCCGGGCGGCACCTCCTACCTGACCGTCGGCGGCACCGGCGCCGCCCTGCCCCGCGCGGGGGACCGCGACGCCGGCGCGACGGGCCTGGGCGGGCTGGAGTGGCTGGCCGTCGCCGACCTCGACCGCCGTCCCGGGGCCGGTGACGCGACCGTCCGCGCCGCCGCGCCGCTGACCGAGGACCTGGCCCTGGAGGCGGCCGCGGCCCGCTGGCACGAGCGCGACGAGGTGGGCTGGCGGGGTGACCGCGTCACCGCACGCCGCGTGACCCGGCTCGGGGCGATCGAGCTGGCCGCAGCACCGCTCACCGCGCTGCCGCCCGGGGCGCTGGCCACCGCCTGGGGTCAGCGGCTGGCCCGCGACGGCCTCGACGCACTGCCCTGGGGCGAGGCCGCCCGCGCGCTGCGCCGGCGCCTGGCCTTCCTGCACCGCACCCTCGGCGCCCCCTGGCCCGACGTCTCGGACGCCGGCCTGGCCGCCACCGCCGAGCGCTGGCTGGGCGCCGACCCCCGGCGTACGGACCTGGTCGCCGCGCTGCGCGGCCTGCTGCCCTGGCCCGAGGCCGGGCGGGTCGACGAGCTGGCCCCGGAGCGGGTCGTCGTGCCCAGCGGGTCCGCGGTGCGGGTGGACTACAGCGGTGACCAGCCCGTCCTGGCGGTCCGGCTGCAGGAGGTCCTGGGCTGGGAGGCCTCGCCCCGGCTGGCCGACGGACGGGTCCCGCTCCTGCTGCACCTGCTCTCCCCGGCGCAGCGCCCGCTGGCGGTCACCGCCGACCTGCGGTCGTTCTGGGACGAGGTGTACCCGCAGGTGCGGGCCGAGATGCGCGGGCGCTACCCCCGTCACCCCTGGCCCGAGGACCCGTGGACGGCACCACCGACCCGGCGCGCCGCCCCCCGGCGTCCGCGGGCCTGAGCGTCGTCGCCAGGACCCCGGCAGGGGTCGACCCGGGGAACCAGTCGGGCCGGGGCACGGACTCGCCCTGCGCCGCCGCGATCGCGGCCACCTCGTCCCACAGCTCCCGGTGGCGCACGTCGCCGGAGACACCGCCGTGCGTGGCGAGGTCGTTCGAGGTCGCGACCCGGGGCGCACGCACGTAGGTCGCAGACCCCCCGTCCTTGCGGCACGCCGACGAGGTCCGACGATCGCATCGTCGACGGACCGCGACAGCCTGCCCCGCCGTCCCACCGCAGGACGAGCAGACCCTCCAGGGCGTCCGGCGTCCCCGGTCCAGGGTCGGCGAGCGCCGTGGTGCGGTGTGTCGTCGGCCACGTAGGGTCCGGCGGGTGGACAACTGGGGGACGCGGCGGGGGTTGCGTGCGCTCGAACGCGAGATCCTGGAAGCACTGGCCGCCCGGTCCGACCCCGCCGAGGTCTTCGAGCGCCTGCGATCGTTGCAGCAGGCGCGAGAGAGTCGGGGCCAGGAGAGACGCTTCCTGGCGTTCTGGGAGAAGTGCTGCGCAGTCACGGGCTCCGAGGTGGTGAGCCGGCACGGGTACCAGAAGCCGGTCGCCGCTCACGACCTCGTCGCGGTGCTCGCCGAGGTGACGGAGCTCATCGCGGCGATCGAGTCGGACGGCTCGCAGGTGGTCCTGATCTCGGGCAGCCTGCTGGGGCTGGTCCGCGACGGCGGCCCGATCGCGTACGACGACGACATCGACCTGGCCGTGCTGCTCCGCGACGACGACCTCACAGCACGTCAACGCGCCGAGCAGTGGTCGCGACTACGGGAGAGGCTGCTCGCAGACGGGCGGATCGACCCCGAGTACGAGGCCTTCGCCCGGTTGCACGCGCGGATGTTCACCTCGCAGGGCGTGGCGGTCGACCTGTTCCCGGCCTGGGTCGACGACGGCCGGGCCTTCGTGTTCCCGCACACCTTCGGAACCCTCGGGTCCTCGGCGCTGCGACCGGTCACCAGCAGCCACGGGCTGCCGGTGCCGGCGGACCCGTCGGCGCTGCTGACCAGCAACTACGGTCCGAGCTGGTCGGTGCCGAACCCGGTCTGGACGTTCGACTGGAAGGCGGCACGCCGGCGGTTCGGCGCCGTGGTCACGGCGTGGGACGACGTCGTCGCAGAACGTCGCAGGTCCACACCGTCCGGACGTCGCCTCGTCCTGCACTGCGGAGCGCTCAAGACAGGCTCCACGGCCGTCCAGACGACGTTGCACGAGGGTTACGCAGAACTCACGCGCACCGGGATCCTCTATCCCCGGGCGGGGTTGCTGGCGGACGAGCCGGACGTCGGGGTGCGGCACAACCGTCTGATCTACACGTGGGGCCGAGACCGCGCCGAGTTCGAGCGCATCCTCCACGCCCTGGTCGAGGAGATCGACGCCAGTGACGCCCACACGGTGATCCTCTCCGCCGAGTCCTGGAGCCGACCGCAGTTCCGCCCGCAGCTCGAAGCCGTCGTCCACGCTCTGCGCGTGCGCGCGGGGTGCACCGACGTCGAGGCGGTGATCGCGTTGCGCAACCGGCAGGAGCACGCCCGCAGCCTCTACCGCGAGTACACCCTGCGACGGCGGAACGCGTTGGCCTGCAACGAGTTCCTCGCCACGGAGCGCGGGTGGTTCGACCCGCTGGCCTCCCTCGCGAACCTGCGCGGGGTCGTCGACGACGTCACTGTGGTGCCCTACGCCGGCAGCGACACCGCGGACGGCGTGCTGGCACACCTCGGTGTCCCCGCTGCGATGAGACGGCCGCACGGGGCGGCGCACAACTCCTCCCTCGGCGCCGCCGAGATCGAGGCGCGGCGCGTGGTGAACCGCGTGGCGCCGCGAGCCCGGCACCTGTGGCCGGGGCTGAGTGACGCCGATCTCGGCGGACTCGGGGGGAGCGACGCGCGGTCACCGGTGGAGCACATCGCGGCCGCGCCCTACCGGGTCGACGAGGGGTGGAGGGCCCGGTTCAGCACACTGTCCGGGTGGTCGCCCGCTCAGGTCGACGCGCTGCTGTCCTGGTCGCCGGAGACAGGTCCGGACGTCGCTGACGTCGCCGCGCCGATCGAGAGCGCGGTACTCCACTGGGCGAGGACGACCCTGGTCGAGACCCGGGTGTTCGAACGGGCAACGACCGACGTGGAGCCCGGGACGGGCTTGGACGTACGCCTGCGCCGCATCCGCGTCACCGAAGGCCCACACGGGACGAGGATCACCGGAGTGGCGCTCGGCGTGCCGAGCGGCACGACGCTGACCCTCCGGGCGGGTGACGACCAGGTCCCGGTGTCGCTGACGGCTTCCGGCGGTCCCGTGAGAGGGCCCACGTTCGCCACCGTGCTCCCGACGGGCACGCCTTCCGCAGAGGTCTACGTCGAGGACGGATCCACCCGCGTCCGGGTGGGCCGGGTGCGGCCGGCGTGGCGCCCCGGCGGACCCGAGCCCCGGTAGGCACCCGCCCGTCGCCGATGGCGGCGGAGGTCGACAGCCGGGGGTCCGTCCGCTGCTAGGCTCGGCCCCGCTCGACATCCTTTAACGATCCGTCCCGTGAGGCGGAGAAGGAGGTACGGCGTGCCCCTGCATGCCCCCGCGGCGGACCCGTCGCCCACCCCCGTCCGGACCCCGCCCCGCACGGCGATGCTGGTCCTGGAGGACGGGCGCACCTTCCACGGCGACGCCTACGGCGCCGAGGGCGAGACCTTCGGCGAAGCGGTCTTCTCCACCGGCATGTCCGGCTATCAGGAGACGCTGACCGATCCCAGCTACCACCGCCAGGTCGTCGTCATGACCGCCCCGCACATCGGCAACACCGGGGTGAACGACGAGGACCCCGAGTCCTCGCGCATCTGGGTCGCCGGCTACGTCGTGCGCGATCCCGCTCGCGTGCCGTCCAACTGGCGCAGCGTGCGTGGCCTCGGCGAAGAGCTCCGCGACCAGGGCGTCGTCGGCATCTCCGGCGTCGACACCCGCGCCCTCACCCGCCACCTCCGCGAGCGCGGCGCGATGCGGGTGGGCATCTCGACCACCGAGCGCGACCCCGAGCGTCTGCTCGAGCGGGTGCTCGAGTCCGGCGAGATGGCCGGTGCCAACCTGAGCGAGGAGGTCTCCACCCCTGAGGCCTACGTCGTCGCGGCCCGCGGCGAGCGCCGGTTCACGGTCGCGGCCATCGACCTCGGCATCAAGGCCAACACGCCCCGCATGATGAGCGAGCGCGGCATCGAGGTCCACGTGCTTCCCGCCACGTCCACCCTCGAGGACGTGCAGGCCGTCGCGCCCGACGGACTCTTCTTCTCCAACGGCCCCGGTGATCCGGCGGCCAGCACGGCGCAGGTCGAGCTCCTGCAGGGAGCGCTGCGTGCGGGCCTGCCCTACTTCGGGATCTGCTTCGGCAACCAGCTCTTCGGCCGCGCGCTGGGCTTCGGCACCTTCAAGCTGAAGTACGGGCACCGCGGCATCAACCAGCCCGTCATGGACCGCACG
>JBKJPE010000166.1:0-5037 GCA_046595185.1 Nocardioides sp. | reverse complement strand
GCGCGTCCTGCGGCCCCACCAGCGCCGGGCGGCGAGGCCGCCTCCCCCCGCCATCACAGCAGCACCCACTCCATGGCGTCTTCCTCGACGGCCCGGCAACACCCCAGCGTCGTACCGGGGCCGGGGCGTGGCAACGGGCCACCGGTCCCACCCGACCGGGGGGACCCGACACCCTGCTCGACGGGCGGGCCTACGCCTGCGCGGGCTCCGGGCCGAGATCGCCCAGCACGACGCTGTCGCCCGACGCCTGGGCCCTATTCGACCGGCGTCCTCGGACCCTCGGGGGCGACTCGAGGAGCACTAGCAGATGAAGTCCGAGGAGAGCTGGGAGAAGACCAGGTGATGCACCCAGGGCGCGATCCAGCACGCGACCACCCACGACCACCCGCCTCGCGTCACGACCGTTCTCAGCAGGCCCGCGAGCCCGGTCATGGCGGCCACCAGAGCAGGAAGGAGCACAGCACCAGGGCCGGTCGGCGCACAGAGGGGAAGGACGAGCCACATGGTCGAGACCTCCACTCCCGCGTCGCCGAGAATCGTGGTGAAGAAGTCCACGAGGCCTGGCAGCCACAAGCCTGCCCAGGCCAGGATCGACCAGACGATGGAGGACCTGTCCGAGGCGTCGGGCCACAGGTGACGTCGAGAGCCGTGCGTGACGAACGGAAGGCACAGCGAGGCGAGCAGGCCAAAGAACGGCACCGCGTAGGCGATGAAGACCACGAGGGCGACACCCCCGACCACCCCGGCCCGGGCCAGGCGTGCCGGTGGGGGACGCGGAAGAATGAGGGTCATGGAGCCAGCCAACCGCGATGCCGTCGGACCGCGCATCCGCACTCCTACTCAGCTGGGTCCTCAGCACGTGGATGAGTCGAGAGAGGGTCGTCGCACCCGTGGCCGCGTCATGCTCCTGTCAGCAGGCTCGACCACAGGACTCCTGCTGTCGTGACACCGACCACCTGTCAGCACATGCTGACACGCGTGAGGACGTCCGTGGGTGCTGACGACGGCGGTGTGGTGGGTGAGCTCGTTGCGGTCTGCGAGGCCAGACGCACGCTGTCCCGGCGCGAGGAGGTCGCGGTCCGCAAGGCCCGCCACAGCGGGCTGACCTGGGCCGAGAACGGGACCATGCTCGGCGTGACGCGGCAGACGATTCATCGCACTTACCGGAAGGCGGGCTGACCCCGACCGGCCGGCAACGGGCCGACGCGCCTCGGACGCTCACAGCGGGGCCGACCACACTCACGCCTGGGTGGTGAGCTCGGAAGACGCGCACGAGAGCGCCAGCAGGAGACCCGGACACGCCGCCCTGGCGCCGGCCACCCTGGCGTCGCAACGGGTGCGCGACCTGCCCCGCGGGGGCCTGGACAACCGGGGCCCGCCGTGAGCACGGTCTGCCCATGAGCCACCACCCCGCGGAGGGCACGGCCCGGCCGGAGTCCGGCCTGACCGACGGCGACTTCTCGCCCGTCTGGTCTGACGACGACCGCCCACGGATCCCGCGGGTCGCCGCCGAGCGGGAGGCGCTCGCGGCGTACCTGGACCACTACCGGGCGACGGTGGAGATGAAGTGCCGAGGCCTGACGCCCGACCAGGCCCGGACCCGTTCCATGCCGCCGTCCACCGCGTCGCTCCACGGCCTGGGCCGCCACCTGGCCGGGGTGGAGCGCTGGTGGTTCCAGCAGAACTTCGAGCGCCGCGACGTGCCGTTCCTCTTCGCCACGGCGGACGACCCGGATCTCGACTTCGAGCCGCCCCCCGACGCCGACTTCGCCGCCGACCTCGAGGTCTGGCGCGGGGAGTGTGCGACATCTCGCCAGATCGTCGCGGCTCACGACCTCGACGACACGGCGCGGCCGCTGGACTGGTCCGAGGACGTCGACCTGCGGTGGCTGGTGCTGCGCATCCTCACCGGGTACGCCCAGCACTGCGGGCACGTCGACCTGCTCCGCGAGGGGATCGACGGCAGGATCGGCACGTGAGCCCGTGGCCGGGACGACCTCACCGGCCGGGTCGCTTGGCCCCCACCAGTAGACCTGCCCCATGAAGCTGTTCAGAAGTGCTGCCGCGGTCGGCGTGGCCAAGAAGCTCTACACCGAGGCCCAGAAGCCCGAGAACCAGCGTCGGATCCGCGAGGCGGTCGACAAGGTGAAGGCCAGGCAGGCGCAGCGGCGCCGCTGACCGACCCCCTCCGGACGCGGTCGACGCGGATCGGCGCGGATCGGCGCTGCTGGAGCGATCCCGGGTGCGGGCGTCGCTAGGGTCGGGTCCGTGACGGAGGACGGCAGGCAAGTCATCGAGACCGCGGGCCTGACCAAGCACTACGAGCGGGTGCACGCGCTGACCGACCTCGACATCGAGGTCGGCGACGGCGTGACCGGCCTGGTCGGTGCGAACGGCGCCGGCAAGTCCACCCTCATCAAGATCCTGCTGGGCCTGCTGGAGCCGACCGCGGGCCGGGCGACCGTGCTGGGCCACGACATCGCCACCGCCGCCGAGGAGATCCGACGGCTGGTCGGCTACATGCCCGAGCACGACTGCCTGCCACCGGACGTCAGCGCGAGCGATTTCGTGGTGCACATGGCGCGGATGTCGGGGCTGGGGGCGTCCGCGGCGCGGGAGCGGTCGGCGGACGTGCTCCGTCACGTGGGGCTCGACGAGGAGCGCTACCGGCCGATGGGGGGCTTCTCCACGGGCATGAAGCAGCGCGCCAAGCTGGCCCAGGCCCTGGTCCACGACCCGCGCCTGGTCTTCCTCGACGAGCCGACCAACGGCCTCGACCCGGCCGCCCGCACCGACATGCTGCGGCTCGTGCGCCGCATCGGCGGCGACTTCGGGATCGCCGTGCTGGTGACCTCCCACCTCCTCGGCGAGCTGGAGCAGGTCAGCGACCACGTCATCGTGCTCGACGCGGGCCACCTGCTCCGCTCGAGTGCGACCGGCGACTTCCTCGAGCAGACGGGCAGCCTGCTCGTCGAGGTCGTCGGTGGGACGACCGAGCGCGACCGGTTCGGCGAGGCGCTGGCCGCGGCCGGCCTGCCGTGCCGCCCGCGGGGCACCGCCATCGCCATCGACCCGTCGCCCGGGCTGCCCGTCCACGACCTGGTCCGCGACACCGCCGCCGACCTGGGGCTCGGGCTGATGCGTCTGCAGCCGGACCGCCACCACCTCGAGGACGTCTTCCTCCAGCGCCCCGCGCAGGAGCAGGAGGTGGCCCGTGGCTGAGCGCACCGGCGTCATCCACGACCTGGGCTACCGCCGCTACGACGGCCCCCGCGACGGCACCGCGACCATCGCGCGCACGCTCTACGTCACCGGCCTGCGCCACGCCTTCGGGCTCGGGCGGTCGGGCAGGTCCAAGATCCTGCCGTTCGTGCTGCTCGGCCTGTGCACCCTTCCTGCCGCGATCGTCGTCGGCGTGGTGACGCTGATCAGCCTCGACGAGCTGCCGATCGGGTACGCCTCCTACACGACGCAGACGCAGCTGCTGGTCAGCCTCTTCGCGGCCGCCCAGGCGCCGGTGCTGTTCTCCCGCGACCTGCGCCACCGCTCGATCGTGCTCTACCTGGCCCGCCCGCTGCCGGCGCCGGTCTTCGCCCTGACCCGGTGGGCCTCCCTGACCAGCGCGCTGCTGGTGTTCACGCTGCTGCCCCTGCTCGTGCTCTACGCCGGGGCGCTGCTGGCGGGCCTCGACGTCTCCGACCAGACCACCGCGATGCTCAAGGCTGTCGCGCTCCTGCTGCTCACGACCATGGTGGTGGCCGGGATCACCGGGGTGATCTCGTCGGTGTCGCTGCGCCGTGGCTTCGCGATCGTCGGCTCGATCGTCGCCCTGGTGGTGGTGCCCGGCGTGGTCACCGCCGTCCAGGCGATCGCCTCCTCGGAGGGCGCCGACGACGTCGGGGTCGCGGCCGGGCTGGCCTCGCCGTGGTCGCTGCACAGCGGCCTGGCCGACGCGTGGGACGCCGGAGTCACCGTCTTCACGCCGCCGACCGGCGGGTGGGTGGTGGCGTACCTCGCCGTCGCCGTGCTGATCGCGGCCATCACCACCGCCGCCCTGGTCCGGCGCCTGATGAGGGTGGCCTCGCGATGAGCACGCTGGTCCTGGACTCCGTGTCGCGCTGGTTCGGCAACGTCGTCGCCGTCAACGACGTGTCGCTGACGATCAGCCCGGGCGTGACCGGGCTGCTCGGCCCCAACGGCGCGGGCAAGACGACCCTGATGGCGCTGATGACCGGCTTCCTGGCACCGTCGGCCGGCACCGTCCTGCTGGACGGGAAACCGGTGTGGCGGCACACCGAGGCGTACCGGCAGATCGGGCTGGTCCCCGAGCGCGAGCTCAGCTTCGGCTACCTCACCGGCCGCCAGTTCGTGCGCGCCAACGCCGACCTCCACGGGCTCGCCGACCCGGGCGCCGCCACCGAGCGCATCCTCGGGGTGGTCGACATGGTCGAGCCCGCCGGCCGCAACCTGGACACGTACTCCAAGGGCATGCGGCAGCGGGTCAAGATCGCCGCCGCCCTGGTGCACGACCCGACCCTGCTGCTGCTCGACGAGCCGTTCAACGGCGTCGACCCCCGACAGCGGATGCACCTGATGGACCTGCTGCGCCGGCTCGGCGACGAGGGGCGCACGGTGCTCTTCAGCTCCCACATCCTCGAGGAGGTCGAGCGTCTCGCCCGGCACATCGAGGTCGTCGTCTCCGGTCGGCACGCCGCGTCCGGCGACTTCGGGGCGATCCGGCGGCTGATGACCGACCGCCCGGTGCAGTACGCCGTCGCCTCCAGCGACGACCGCGCCCTGGCCACGGTCCTGATCGCGCAGCCGTCGGTGCGCGCCGTACGCCTCCGGCCCGACAACGGCCTGGACGTCGAGGTGGACGACCTCGGCAGCTTCGCCGTCGGGCTGCCGCAGTGGGCGCGGGCGCACGGCCTGACCCTGCTCGACCTCTCCCCCAGCGACGAGTCGCTGGAGAGCGTCTTCGCCTACCTGGCGAGCCGGACGATGGTGGCGTTCACACGTCACTCCTCATCGGTTCAC
>JBKJPE010000199.1:0-3043 GCA_046595185.1 Nocardioides sp. | reverse complement strand
GCGTCGTCCTTGCCGTGAACCTCGTCGGGGTGCGTGTTGCTCACCGTCACCGTGAGCCGGGTGAACCCGTCGTCGTGCTCGGCGCCCACGCCGACGTCTGCCTGCAGGGGGAGCCGCCGACGCAGGATCCGGCCTACCTCGGCGCCCGCGGCGTCCAGGATGGCCTCGACCTCCTGGCCGCCCGGGATCGTGACCGCGGTGACGACCGGCGGACCGCCCAGGTCGAACGGCGGGAGCGCGAGCTCGCACTCGACGGCCTCCTCCCAGCTCAGCACGGACAGTCCGTCGACGGTCATCTCGGCGACCGGCACGAAGTCGCCGTCGACACCCTGCTCGACCGAGCGCACCTGGAGCTGGAGGAACCGCAGGTGCGGTGTCACCGTGGCGGCGCCCGGGGCGGGAGCGAGCAGGCACTGCAAGGACAGGTCCGGATCCTCGGCGAAGCTCGCCGCCGAGGCGCGGGGAGGGCCCAGGACCCCGAACTGCCAGCGGGACCGGTTCTTCGACGAGCTGGCCCGGTAGGGGTAGAGCAGGTAACCCTCGAAGAGGACCGCGTCGGCGATCTCGCGTACGTGGTCGAGGCCGCTCATGGCTGGACCCTTCGCGTGGCGAGCAGGTCCTGGACCGTCTCTTCCCACGTGGTCAGACCGTGCTGCGCCTTGAACTCGGCCAGCGCGGTCAGGACGTCGTGGTCGAGGCGGATCCATCCGGTGTTCGGGTAGTAGGACGCGATCATCTGCTGCCAGACCTGCACCGGCAGCAGGTAGGAGGCTTCGCAGTCCCAGGGCACCTGCACCACGCCGAACCCGTGGGAGCCCTTGGTGAAGACGGTGCCCGAGAACAGGAACACGATCGGGATGTCCCCCTCGCCGACGGCGTGCAGGTAGCGCGACCCGGTGACCTCGAAGTCGTAGGTGCACGGCAGCGCCAGGTCGACCTCGGTGATGCCGGTGAACCCCTGGACCATCGAGCTGCACTGCATCCACAGGAAGGGCTTGAGGGTGTCGACCCAACGGTCCCGGTCACCGAAGAGCGCACGCAGGCCGGACTCGTCGGCCCGCTCGTAACGACGGCGCTGGGGCTCGATGCGGACCTGGCAGCGCAGCGCGATCGCATGGATCGTCTCGCCGCTCGTCTCCTTGATCCGTAACCGCGCGGTGAGCTGCGGCGCGGCGGCGTACGGCTCGGCGAAGACGTCGACGACGGAGAACTCATAGCTGCTCACCGGGCACCGACCACACTCGACGCCGGGGGTGCCGGCCTGCTGCGCTGCTGGACCGTCGCGAAGAAGTCGTCGATCGCCGCGCGCGCCTCGGTGCCGCCGTCGAAGCCGCGCCACCGTGACCGCAACCGGCCGACCAGCTCGTAGCAGGCGTCGATCGGGACGACATGTGCGGTGTAGTCGGGGTGCTCCCGGTCGGCACCGCGCAGCAGCAGCGCCTCCACGTCGGCCCGCAGATGGTCGAGCTGGGCGTTGGCTGCCACGACGCGGTCCCAGGCGTCGAGCGGGAGCTCTGACTCGGTGGCGCCGGCCGGGCCGGGATAGAAGGCGATGATGCGCTCCTGCACGGAGTTCTTGAACAGGAACGCCAGCCCGACCGGGATCTGGAGCTCGTCCCACTCACGGGCCCCGAAGTCGAAGTCGGGGAACGAGAGATAGCGGTCGGGCACCGAGCGATAACGCAGCTCGGCGTGCTCGGCGGTGAACAGCAGGTAGCACCCCCGACAGGTGCACATCAGCACCCGGCTCTCCAGGTTCACGACGTGCTGGTGCTCCTCGACGATCGTCGCGGCACACATCTCGCAGCGCTCCCCCACGACCGGGGCCGGCCGGGTGCTGGTGATCCGGCGGAGCGCGGCGAGCGGGGATCCGCCGGGCGCACTCATGCCGAGACCGCGACCGCCACCGAGGTGACGCCGCCATCGGTGAGCAGGGGGACGGGGATCAGGTGCAGGGTCTCGTCGTCGAGACACGCACCAGCTCGACGTACGTCGTAGTGCGCACGGCAGGCAGGGCAGCGCAGAACTGCCTCGCCCACCGCGGCACCCAGCTGGCGTGACAGCGCCGCGCCGTCGAGAGACTCCTCGCAGCGGGCACAACGCTCGGCGTAGGCGAACAGCTCGTGGCCGAGCCGACAGATGAGCACCCTCGAGCCGCCGACCTCGACGGTCGTCACCGAGCCAGACGCCAGGCCGCCGATGTCGGGCAACGACTCCCAGGACGACGTGGTCTCCTCGAGCCGCGACCGCAGGGAGGAGACCGGGATCAGCGTCTCGACCCCGCTCGACTCGGCGTCCTCCACCTCGATCCCGGTGATCTCGGGGGCGGCCGCCTCGATCGCTCCCTCGACGGCCAGCTTGAGGGTCACCGACGACGACGGGCAGCCGTCGCAGCTGCCCAAGAGCCGGAGCCGGACCGTGCCGTCGTCGCCGACCTCGAGCAGCTCGACGTCACCGCCGTGCGAGCCGAGGTAGGGCCGCACGCTCTCGAGTGCCTGCTCGACGCGCTGGCCCACGTCGTAGGGGTGCAGGCCGTGCACCAGCAGCAGGCTCGCCACCAGGTCGTCAGCGGCCAGCGCGGCCAGGACCTCGTCGGTGAGGTGCCCAGCCTCGTAGGTGAGGTCGAGGATGCGCTCGAGACCCGCGTCGTACAGGTCGGCGACGAGCCGGACCAGCTCCTCCGCGCGATCGCGGGCCACCACGCCCCCCGCACCGCTGGCATCGAGCAGGGCATCGATGCGCTCGCCCGTGGCCCGGAGGTGCTCGGTCCCCTCGACGTCGACCATCGCTACCCGCTGACGGACTGGGTCGGCGAGTGCATCAGCTCGAGCTTCTGCCCCTCTCCGAGATACATGTGCACGCCGCACGGCAGACAGGGGTCGAAGCTGCGCACCGTGCGCATGATGTCGATGCCCTTGAAGTGCTCGCGGTCGTTCTCCTCGAAGATCGGCTGTCCCTGCCCTACGAGGACGCAGTGCAGGGACAGCCGATCTTCGAGGAGAACGACCGCGAGCACTTCAAGGGCATCGACATCATGCGCACG
>JBKJPE010000158.1:0-5047 GCA_046595185.1 Nocardioides sp. | reverse complement strand
TGACGAACTTGTCGCCATCCAGGGCATATCCAACGTCTGAGGACTGAGCGCGCCCGTCCCTGCGGATGGTGATGAGTACGGCGTTCTTGCGGCCGCCAGCCCAGGAGAGGGCCTCGGTCAGGTCCATGAGCTGCTCCTTTGTTCGCGACGTTCGACGACTGGTGGATGTGGTCTTAGCAGTCGGCGGGCACACGCGTCACCACGCTCGAGTCCGCACAGCCAGCCAACCGGATCAGCAGGGTTGAGCATATGGTCCTTGACATGCGTGCCGGGCTCCCAGCCCCGTTCGTTCAGGACCAGTTGCCGCCCGGCATCCGCTCACGGTCAGTGGAGACGGCGACGGGGCTGAGGACCCACCTGTCGAGGGTGGCAGCGGCAGTGGAGCACACGCTCCGGTGCAGCTTCTCTGCACGGCTTCCCAGAACTCGGCTACAGCTGGGCGCGACATCAAGGTCACCCTCGCGTCAGCCTTCAGGGGTGTGCACGACTTCCTGCGCTCCTACTTTCATCTCAAGAGCGCCGACCGGCCCGCGGACCAACTGTCCCACGGGCGCCCCAGCGGAGCTGCCACCGCCCGCGGTGGTCACCGTCGACCGGCTGACCTGGCGGCTGCCTCGATCTCCTCGCGCCGCTCCGTCCAGAAGGCTCGGTCGTGCTCCTTCTCGGCCATGCTCTCCGCGTCGGTCCCCACCTCTCCGTCGAGCTCTTCGCGCAGGATGTCGGCGTGGCCCGCGTGCCGACTGGTCTCGGCGAGCAGGTGGACGAGGATGGTGAACAGCGACACCTCGGCGTCCTCCCACCAGGCGACGCGGCCCGTGGCGTCGAGGGTGAGCGCCTCCACCGTCGCGTCGCTGTGGCGCCACACGCGTCGGTAGCGGTCGACGACGTCGCTGCGGGACTCGTGCTCGGCCGCCCACATGTCGGCCAGCAGCTCGGCCTCGACGTCCCACCGAGACAGGGGTTCGGGGAACGGGCGGCCGAAGACCTCGCCGAGGTACCTGGCCTCCCAGGTCGCCAGGTGCTTGACCAGGCCCAGCAGATTGGTCCCGGTGACGGTCAGCGGGCGACGGACGTCGTACTCGGAGAGCCCGTGGAGCTTGGCGAGCACCGCCTCCCGCTCGTGCTTCAGGTACTGGTGGAGGTTGGCCTTCGCTGCGTCGTCGTCCATCGGCAGCACCCTGCCACGAGGGCCACACCGGCGCAGCCGGTCGCGAGCCAGGCGCTCATCGGGGCAGTGGCTTCCCACAAGCGCAGCCGCCGGTGGGTCGTCGTCGACGGTGGCCCCGACGAGGCACGGGTCGAGGTCCACGATCGCGGCGCCCGGTCGACGGCCGTGGTCGCGGCACGGGCCGGTAGGTCCGCAGCCCCACGCTGCTACTCCCCGACGGGGCCACCGCTGAGCTCAGCGACGAGATCCAGGTGACCGAGGTGGCGGGCGTACTCCTGCACCAGGTGGAACAGAACTCGCTCCAGAGTGGCTGGTTCGGCGCCGTCCCAGCGGGGTCCCGGTCGACCGACGCTGGCCAGGTCGTTCGCCTCGATGATGGCCCGGCTGCGTGCGCCCTGGGCCCTCAGCGCGGCGACGAGGTGCTCGGCGTCCTCGTCTGGTGCGACGTACCACCGCCCGGCTCGCTGGTCGGCCCACGGCTCCACGACCTCGTGGCCCTCGAAGCCCCACTCGAGCCAGCGCAGCTCGACGAACCTGAGGTGGTTGACCAGCTCGAGCGGGGTCCAGCCTGACGGCAACCGGCTGCGGCGACGCTCACTCTCACCGAGCCCTTCCGTCGTCGAGATGATCCGGTCCCGGAAGAAGTCGAGGTAGCCGAGGAACACCTCGGTCCGTGAGCCGCGAGGAACGGTGGGACTCGGGAAGGCGTCGCTCATCCGTCCACGATGGCAGAGCGTCAGCACCGGCTCGGCTCCACGACCCCAGGGACTGCCGCTGTCGCGTGTGTCAAGACCCTCGCTCAGCCCGAGGACCCGTGCCCGGGGCTCCGGGGTCGCAGTGGTCTGTGCCGCCTCTTGACGTGCGGAGTGCCTGCGGCCAAGACTCGATCATCTGGTGCCGGCGCCGCCCGCACCTTTTCCCACCATGCTGAGGGAGCCCCTGTCGTGAAGAAGCTCATCAACGATCCCGCCGACGTGCTGGCCGAGTCCCTGCGCGGAGTGGCCGCGGCGCACCCCGAGCTGCGGGTGGACCACGGGCACCGGATCATCTACCGGGCCGAGGCCAAGTCCGACGGGAAGGTGGCGCTGATCTCCGGCGGCGGTACGGGACACGAGCCGTTGCACGGCGGGTTCGTCGGGCCGGGCATGCTCGACGCCGCGTGCGCGGGCGAGGTGTTCACCTCACCCACGCCCGACCAGATGGCCGAGGCGACGACGAGCGTCGACCGAGGCGCGGGCGTCCTGCACATCGTGAAGAACTACACCGGCGACGTCATGAACTTCGAGATGGCCGGCGAGCTGGCCGCGGCCGACGGTGGCGTCGACGTCCGTACGGTCGTCACCCGCGACGACGTCGCGGTGGAGGACTCCACCTTCACGGCCGGTCGCCGAGGCGTCGGCGTCACGGTGCTGCTGGAGAAGATCGTCGGAGCCGCCGCAGAGGAGGGTCAGGACCTCGATGCGGTCGAGGGCCTGGCACAGCGGGTGAGCGACGGGGGCCGTTCGATGGGGGTCGCGCTGACCAGCTGCACGGTGCCGTCCGCAGGCAGGCCCACCTTCGACCTCCCGGAGGACGAGATCGAGGTCGGTGTCGGCATCCACGGTGAGCCCGGACGCCACCGCGAGCGACTGACCGGTGCGTCCGAGATCGCCCGCCAGCTGGTCGACCCGGTGCTCGCGGACCACGACTTCACCTCCGGCCCCACCATCGCCCTGCTCAACGGCATGGGTGGCACGCCGCTCATCGAGCTCTACCTGATGTACGGCGAGGTGACCGACCTGCTCGCGAACGCCGGTGTCGAGGTCGCCCGGTGCCTGGTGGGCAACTACATCACGTCGCTCGACATGGCCGGCGCCTCGCTCACCCTGCTGGCCGCCGACGAGGAGATGCTGCGCCTGTGGGACGCCCCGGTGAGCACCCCTGGCCTGCGGTGGGGGGCCTGAGAGATGACCCAGTCCCTGACGCAGGAGCAGCTCGTGACCTGGTTGGGCACCTTCCGCGACTCGGTCCACCAGCACCGCGACTACCTGACCGAGCTGGACGCTGCCATCGGCGACGCTGACCACGGCACCAACCTGACCCGGGGGATGGATGCGGTGATGGCGCTCGTGGACGCCGACGACGCCCCGGACACCGCCGCGAGCATGCTCAAGGCCGTGGGGATGAAGCTGGTCAGCACGGTGGGCGGTGCCAGCGGCCCGCTCTACGGCACCTTCTTCCTCCGGGCCTCGGCTGCCGCCGGGGACGCGGAGACCCTGGACGCCACGGCTGTCCTCGGGATGCTCCGGGCGGGGGTCGAGGGCCTCGCGGCCCGGGGCAAGGCGGAGCTGGGCGACAAGACCATGGTCGACGCCCTGACGCCGGCCGTCGAGGCGCTCGCCGACTCGGTGGGCAACGGTGGTGACCTCACCGCCGGCCTCCGGGCCGCCGCTGACGCGGCGGCACAGGGGCGCGAGGCCACGACCGAGCTGACGGCCCGCAAGGGCAGGGCGAGCTATCTGGGCGAGCGCAGCAAGGGGCACACCGACCCGGGCGCCGCCTCGGCCACGATGCTGGTCGAGGCCCTCGCGGACGCCGTGGCGTGACGGGGCACCGGTGATCGGCATCGTGGTCGTCTCCCACAGCCGTGCCCTGGCCGACGCGGTGGTGGAGCTGGCGGCGCAGATGACCTCCGGTGGCGGTCCTACGGTGTCGGTCGCCGCCGGGGTGCACGGCGGACTCGGCACCGACGCCACCGCGGTGGCGGAGGCGCTGACAGCGGCAGCGAGCCCCGACGGCGTGCTCGTGCTGATGGACCTCGGCTCGGCGGTCATGAGCGCCGAGCTGGCGATCGAGCTCGCCGACCTCGACGGGACGGAGGTGCGGTTGAGCCCGGCGCCCCTGGTCGAGGGCCTGGTCGCTGCCGTCGTCCGCGCCGCTGGTGGCGCCGACCTCGCCACCGTGGCGCGGGAGGCGGAGTCCGCGCTCACGCCGAAGCAGCGCGCCCTCGGCGAGCCCGTCACTGGACCGGCCGAAGGGGACGGCAGCGCCGAGCCGTCGGACGCGTCGGTCACGCTGACGCTGGTCAATCCCACGGGCCTGCACGCCCGTCCGGCGGCCCAGCTCGCCACCGCGCTCGGCCGGCTCGACGCGGAGGTCCTGATCGCCGCGAACGGGAGGGAGGCAGACGGCGCGAGCTCGCTGGAGCTGCTCACGCTCGGCACCGAGAAGGGAACCGAGATCACGGTCTCGGCCACCGGGCCCGACGCGCAGCGAGCGGTCGACACCGCCCGCACCCTGGTCGAGGAGGGGTTCGGGGAGCTCGACGCCGAGACGACGTGATCGGTCCCGGTCGGTGCACTGTCCACTCATCCCTCTCAGGTGGTGCCGCCGCCCTCGACGGCCGTGGACTGCGGCTCCAGCTGGTGGTGTCGCGCGCTCATGACCGGTCGCTGGCACTCAGAGGTGCACGGCGGTTGCGGCGTGGATCTGTCGCGCCGCGGCCGGCGCATCGAGGGCCACCGTGTCGACCACGAGGTCAGCAGCGGGACTGAGCCACGTGAGCGCATCCTGGTAGACGTCGACGTGGCGATGGCGCCACGGCCGGATGCGTTCCGGTTCCTCCTGGTCGGCGTCGATGCGCGCGTGGAGCGTGTCGGCGACCACGGGGACGAGGTGGCGCCGGGACGGGTACTGCTGGAAGTCGGTCACCGGGTGATCGGCCAGGTTGTTGGCGAGCATGAAGCCGACCCATGCGGGGTCGAACTGGCGCAACAGCCCCGAGTGCGCCACGAGGCTGCGACTGGTGGTGGTCTTGCCGGCGCCGAACGCCCCGTTGAGCCACACGATCATGTGCGGAGGTGATCCTGTACGGCTCGTCGCGCCCGGGCGGTCACGACG
>JBKJPE010000100.1:0-2693 GCA_046595185.1 Nocardioides sp. | reverse complement strand
CGACGACGCCCGGGCCGGGGTGCTGCTGGAGGACCCCGGCGACGAGGTCGCCGTGTCGGTGCGCGACGAAGGCCGCGGGATCGCCGCCGGTCGGCTCGACGACGTGGTGGGTGACGTTGTCGAGGCAGGCGACCACGGCTGCGACCAGCTCGTGGGCGGTCGTCGGGCGGACCGGCACCGACCCGCCGGGCAGGACCACCTCGACCCCGCGCCGCGCCTCGAGGGGCGCCAGCAGCACGGACACGTCGACGGGCTCACCGGGCGCGCCGACCACGCCGTCCGGCCCGTACGGGCCCTCGCCCCCCGCCGCCGTCTCCGTCGTCACCGCGTCCTGCGCCCGGATCAACCGGCGAAGCCCGCGCTCCTGCTCGCCGGCCAAGCGGCCCAGCTCGGCGGCGTGGGGGCCGAGCTCACCGGCGCGGCGCTGCACCAGGGCCAGCACCTGCAGCGTGCCGTCGTGCACGGCACGCGCCAGGCGGGCACGCTCCGCCGCCGTGGCTGCCACCCGCTCGGCGCGGTCGCGCTCCTCGGCCATCTGCTGCAGCGAGGCGGTGAGGTAGCCGACGACGGGTCCGCCGATGACGAGCAGGAACGCGTTGCCGTAGACCGTCAGCGTCCAGTCGGCCCGTAGCGCCAGGTCCGTCCCGGCGAGCACGACGCCGGCCACCAGGCCGCCCGTCGCCCGCAGGTGGACGGCCCAGGCCAGCAGCACGGCCATCACCCAGAACCCGGGCACGGTCGCCACCAGGTCGGCGCCCTTGACCCAGGGCCCGGCGAGCAGCGCCGCCAGCGTGACGGCGAGGTCCAGGCCGAGCAGCACGGGACCACGGCGGGACGGGGAGGCGTACGCCCACGTGGCCGCGCCGGTCCACACGGTCATCAGGACCAGGCACACCACGACGCCTGCGGGGCGCTCGACCTGTCCGAGGGTCCACAGCCCGACGCCCCAGGCGTTCAGCAGCAGCACCACGCGGAGGCCGGCCACGGCCCGCAGGAGCCGGCTCTCGACCGCCACGGCCCCGGCGCCCCCGGCGGTGCCCATCGGCGTCAGGACGCCTTGCGCTGCTCGGGCCCGTCCCCCGGGCCGGCGGAGGCGGGCCGGTCGCGGGTGCGGGCCTGCTCCTTGGCCTGCTCCTTCGCCTGCTCCTTCGCCTGCTCCTTGGCGCGGGCGGCGTACTGGTCGACGTACTCCTGCCCGGACAGGCGCATGATCTCGTACATCACCTCGTCGGTGATGGAGCGCAGGATGTAGCGGTCGTTCTCCATCCCGGCGTAGCGGGAGAAGTCCAGCGGTGCGCCGAAGCGGACGAACGGGCGCGTGATCGCGCCGAACTTCTTGCCCGGGGGCGCGACCGTGTCGGTGCCGACGACGGCGACCGGCACGACGGGGACCCCGCACTCGAGCGCGAGGCGGGCGACGCCGGTCTTGCCGCGGTAGAGCCGACCGTCGTGCGAACGGGTCC
Organism: Nocardioides sp.; assembly: GCA_046595185.1. Classification (GTDB taxonomy): domain Bacteria; phylum Actinomycetota; class Actinomycetes; order Propionibacteriales; family Nocardioidaceae; genus Nocardioides. The sequence goes on along the minus strand of JBKJPE010000100.1, from coordinate 1,230 downwards.
CCTCGGGGTAGATGCCGAACAGCTCCCCGCGCCCCAGCACGGTCTTCGCGGAGAGCATCGCGCCCTCGGCGGCGTCCCGCCCGGCGCGGTCGATGGGGATCTGACCCGAGCCGGAGAAGAAGGTCCTCTTCAGCCGGCCCTTGACGCCGCGCCCGGTGAAGTACTCGGCCTTGGCCACGAAGCTGACCCGCCGTGGCACGGCGTTGGGCATGAAGAGCCAGTCGGCGTACGACAGGTGGTTGCTCGCCAGGATCGCGGGCCCCTCGGTCGGGACGTGCTCGAGGCCCTCGGCGTGCGGCCGGAACACGACGCGGAGAAGCGGCCCGATCGCGATCCACTTCAGGAACCAGTAGAACAAGCCGACACCTCTTCCTCGTCCGCGCGGCGGCGGCCCGGTCCGGCGCCCAGCGGACACACCCTAGTGCCTGGACGTCCTCCCGGGCACCGGTGCGGAGCAGGCACGGGCAGCCGCGTCACGGCGCCCCGCGGTCGCGTAGCCTCGGCGTCGTGGCTGGCGGCACGGGGGACCCCGGACCGGCTCCGGAGGAGCCGATGGAGACGAACGACCCCGCCGCCGCCGACCCGCGTGATCGCCCCGCTCCCGGCCGCGCCGAGGGGCCGGCGGACGAGAGCGGCGCCCAGCCCGCCGCGGCACCCCCCGACGACGACGCGGCGTGGGCCGCGATCGTGGCCAACTTCGGCGACCGCGTCGACCTCGACCAGGCCGGCCCCGGGCCGCAGGGTCCGGCTGCGGTCGACCCCGCCCGCCTGCGCCGACTGTTCGAGCCGTTCGACCGCCCGGCGCCCCGGTCCGGTGAGGGCGGCGACCCCGCGACCCGTCCCGGCGACCCGGACGCCGACCTCGCCAAGACCCCGGACGCGCCCTTCGTGCCCCCGCCCCCGCCGCCGCTGCCGCCCACCACGGCCGACCGGCGCGCGGCCTGGGTGGGTGCGATCGGCGCCCCCGCACTGCTGCTCGTCTCGCTGCTGCTCGGCATCGCCCTGCCCACCGTCGCGTTGCTGGCCCTGGTCGCAGCCTTCATCGGCGGGTTCGTGTACCTGGTCTGGAAGATGCCCCGTGAGCCCCGTGACCCCGGGGACGACGGCGCCCGCGTCTAGTCACACGGCAACGGTGGTCGAGCAGCGAGCGCAGCGCCCGGTGGTCGAGGAGCGAGCGCAGGGCCCGGTGGTCGAGGAGCGAGCGCAGGGCCCGGTGGTCGAGGAGCGAGC
>JBKJPE010000080.1:0-2676 GCA_046595185.1 Nocardioides sp. | reverse complement strand
GTTGCGTCGGCAGACCCGGCTGCGGCCCTCCAGGCGCTGGCGGTGATCGAGGCGGAGCACCCGGACCATCGTGCGCATCTCGTACAGCGTCCGGGAGGCCTCCGCCTCGATCACCGCCAGCGCCTGGAGGGCCGCAGCCGGGTCTGCCGACGCAACGGCCCGCCCCGCCTGCGCCTGGATCGCGATGGCCGACACGTGGTGGGCGACGGTGTCGTGCAGCTCGCGGGCGAGCTCTCCGCGTTCGAGCGTCCTGACCTGCTGCACCTCGCGTACGCGTGCCACCGCGCGGTAGCGCATCGCGGCCCCGAGCGCGAAGGCTGCGACCAGCACGGTGGTGCCGCCGATCAGGTCCTCGACGGTCGCGCTGGCCGCGAGCCCCAGCCCCGCCGGTACGGCGACGATCGCCGTCCCGATCAGCGCCTCGGGCCCGGAAGCCCAGCGGTACAACGCGTAGGGCAGCACCAGGACCCCGGCCATGGAGTACAGCCCCACCTCGACGACGTCATCGACCATCGTGGGGAGGTACAGCACCAGTGCGCCGCCGAAACCGACCGCGGTCGCCAGCAGCGGATGGGTCCGTCGCCAGAGCAGGACCGGGATCACCAGGAGCGCGACCGCTGCGGCCAGGGGTCTCCACGGCACGTCAGGTCGGAAGATCGTCTCGGCCACGGCCGAGACCAGCAGGGCACCGACCAGGGCCCAGTCCCGCCACACCCGCACCGGCGGGTCCGGGGCACGGGGCTCGGCGAGTATCGAACGGACGGACGCAGCTGCCACCGCTCCAGCCTAGAGAGCGGACAGCCTCGTCGTACGGGGCACAAGCACGAGCTGCACGCCGTACTTCCGGCCGAGGAGCCGCCCACTCCGTGGCCCGATGTGGGTCGGCCGCCGCCGGGTCACCGTGGAGGCATGTCCAACCTCCTCTACCGGCTCGGCCGGTCTGCCGCGACCCGGCCCTGGGTTGCCATCGGCGCCTGGGTCGTCCTCGCGCTCGTCGTCATCGCCTCCTCCGCTGCCTTCGGGCGCGATCTCGAGGAGAGCTTCGAGGCGCCCGGCCTCGACTCCTACCAGGCCGCGGAACTGCTCGCCGAGGCGCACGTCGACGAGGGCGGGGTCACCGCCCACGTCGTGCTCGAAGCCCAGGACGCGGCGGCGCAGCTCGCACCGGTGGAGTCCGCTCTTGCGGAGCTCCCGCACGTCCTGGGCACGACGAGCAACGTCTCGCCGGAGGGCGACGTCGCACTCGTGCGTGTGCAGTACCCCGCGGTCGAGGAGCTCGCGAAGTCCGACCTGGACAACCTCGAGGACGTCGTCGCCGACCTGCGCGAGGGATCGTCGCTGACGCTGGAGACCGGCGGCGACCTGTTCTTCGCGTTCGAGGAAGCGCCCACCGGGCTCGGCGAGGTCGCCGGGATCGTCGTCGCGATGATCGTCCTGCTGATCGCGTTCGGCTCCTTCGTCGCGATGGGGCTGCCGATCGGGATGGCGCTGTTCGGCCTGGTCGTCGGCATCACCTCGATGAAGCTCGTGACGTACGTCGTCGACATCCCGACGTGGGCGCCGCAGCTGGCGGCCATGGTCGGGCTCGGCGTCGGCATCGACTACGCGCTCTTCCTGGTCACCCGGCACCGCGAGCACCTGGCCCTGGGGATGCCGGTCGCGGAGGCGGTGGGCCGAGCCATGGCGACCGCTGGGCAGGCGGTGCTCTTCGCCGGCGGCACCGTGGTCCTGGCGATCCTCGGGTTGCTCGTCGCAGGGATCCCGTTCGTGACCGGTGGCGGGGTCGCCATCTCCGCGATGGTGCTCGTCATGGTGCTCGCCTCGGTCACCTTGCTGCCGGCGCTGCTCGGGCTGGCGGGGCACCGGATCAACGGACGCCGGCGCTCGCCGCACCGGCCGAGCACCGGCTGGTACCGGTGGGGCGCCCACGTGACCCGTCACGCCACGGCGTACCTGGTCGGGGGAGCGACCCTCATGCTGGCCCTGGCCGCGCCCGTGCTCGCGCTCAACCTGGGCTTCCCGGACGACGGGACCAAGCCCGAGTCGAGGACCGAACGACGGGCCTACGACCTCATCGCCGACGGCTTCGGCCCCGGCGCCAACGGGCCCCTGGTGATCGCGGTCGACATCACGCAGGACAGCTCCGTCGTGACGCCGCTCGCCGAGGCCGTGGCAGCCGACCAGGGGATCACCTCGGTCGGCGAACCGACCATCGATCCCGGTGCAGGCGTAGCGACCCTGGTGGCGCAGCCGACCACGTCGCCGCAGGACGAGGCCACCCAGGAGACCATCGCGAGGCTTCGGAGCGACGTCTTCCCGGCGTCACTGGACGGCACCTCCGCCACCGCCCACGTGGGTGGGCAGACCGCGACCTTCGCCGACCTCGGTGACCGGGTGCAGGAGCGGATGCTGCGCTTCGTGGCGGCGGTGCTGCTGCTGTCTTTCCTCTTGCTCACGCTGCTGTTCCGGTCGGTGCTGGTGCCGCTGAAGGCGGTCGTGCTGAACCTGCTGAGCGTCGGTGCGGCGTACGGCGTGCTCGTCATGGTCTTCCAGTGGGGCTGGGCGGCCGGCCTCATCGGGGTGGAGTCGACGGTGCCGATCGTGTCGTTCATCCCGCTGTTCATGTTCGCGATCCTGTTCGGGCTCTCCATGGACTACGAGGTCTTCCTGCTGTCG
>JBKJPE010000013.1:0-12938 GCA_046595185.1 Nocardioides sp. | reverse complement strand
CTTCTTCGCCGGAGCCGACTTCTTGGCCGTCGTCTTCTTCGCCACCGACTTCTTCGCCGCCGTCGAGGTGCTGGACGTCGCCTTCTTCGCCGGAGCCGACTTCTTGGCCGTCGTCTTCTTGGCCGCCGACTTCTTCGCCGCCGTCGGGGTGCTGGACGTCGCCTGCTTCGCCGGGGCCGACTTCTTGGCCGTCGTCTTCTTGGCCGTCGTCTTCTTCGCCGTCGACTTCTTCGCCGCCGTCTTCTTCGCCGCCGACCTCTCGGCCGCCGCTGCGGTCTTAGAAGCCTTCTTCGAGGCCTTCCGCGAGGCCTTCTCCGCTGCCTTCCTGGCCGACGCGGCGGTCTTGTCGGCCTCGGCGGAGGCACTGCCTGCGGCGGCCGAACCGGCCTCGGCGGCCGCCTTCGTCGCGGTGGAGACCTTCTCCGACGCGGTCCGTGTCGGGGAGCCCTTGACGGTCTTGCGGGCCACCTTCGCCGCGGCACGCGCCGGCGCGGTGGCGACCGAGACCGCGGAGGAGCCGGCGGCGACCGTCAGCTCCGGGAGCTTCCTGACCCCGGAGACGACCGCCTTGAGGTCGGATCCGGGCTTGAACCTCGGCACGGCCCTCTCCTTCAACGCGGGCCCTGCCTTCTGCTTCGACCCCTTCTTGCCCGAGCGCTTCCTGGTGGTCTCCTGCGAGCCGCGGACCTTCTTCTCGAAGGAGCCGAAACCCTGGATCGCCACCTTCTCGCCCTTGGTCACCTCGCGGGTGATGGTGTCGAGCACCGACTCGAGGGCGTGCGACGCCTGCTTGCGGTTCCCCTCGAAGCGCTCGGCGAGCGCATCGATGAGCTGAGACTTGTTCACGGTGGTTGTCCTTCCGGGAGCAGCGCCGTCCGGCCTGGTGCCTGGCGTCCCGAGCAACCTAGGGATCACCAGGGGTGCTCCACAACGACCTTCGGGCCGCAGGTCCCGCGGACGGCACGCCGCCGGCGCCCCCGGGGTGCGCGGACGCCGACGTCGGGGCGGTCCTGTCGCGCCGGGGCGTGGGCGTGTCAGCGGGCCTGGTCAGGACGTCGTCGAGGTCGGTATCGCAGCCGCGGACGCGTCAGAGGGTGACGGGCTTCCAGGCCGGCCGACCGGACTCGAACGCGGTGATGTCCTTGTCGTGGGTCAGGGTGATGCTGACGTCGTCGAGGCCCTCGAGCAGCCGCCAGCGGGTGTAGTCGTCGATGTCGAAGGAGTCCTCGACGGCGTCGGGGCCCTCGCCCGCGCGCACCGTGCGGGACGTGAGGTCCACGGTGATCGTGGCACCCGGCTCCGCCTCGAGCAGGTCCCACAGTCGCTGGACGACCTTCTCGTCGACCTGGGCCGCGACCAGGCCGGCCTTGCCGGAGTTGCCGCGGAAGATGTCGGCGAAGCGCGAGGAGATGACGGCGCGGAAGCCGTAGTTCTGCAGCGCCCAGACGGCGTGCTCACGGGAGGACCCGGTGCCGAAGTCGGGACCGGCGACGAGCACGGACCCCGCTGCGTACGCCTCCTGGTTCAGCACGAACGACTCGTCCCCGCGCCAGGCGGCGAAGAGTCCGTCCTCGAAGCCGGTGCGCGTCACCCGCTTGAGGTAGACGGCCGGGATGATCTGGTCGGTGTCGACGTTGCTGCGCCGCAGCGGTACGCCGATGCCGGTGTGGGAGGTGAACGCGTCCATCAGGGGCTCCGGTCAGTCCAGGTCGGCGGGTGAGGAGAGGGTGCCGCGCACGGCGGTGGCCGCGGCGACCGGGATCGAGACCAGGTGCGTACGACCGCCCTTGCCCTGCCGGCCCTCGAAATTGCGGTTGGAGGTCGAGGCGCTGCGCTCGCCCGGGGCGAGGATGTCGGGGTTCATCCCGAGGCACATCGAGCAGCCCGCACCGCGCCACTCGGCCCCGGCCTGCTTGAAGATCACGTCGAGGCCCTCGTCCTCGGCCTGCAGCCGCACCCGCGCCGAGCCCGGGACCACGAGCAGGCGCGTGTCGGCGTCGACGGTGCGCCCCTCGATGATGCCGGCGGCGAGGCGGAGGTCCTCGATGCGCCCGTTGGTGCAGGAGCCGATGAAGACGGTGTCGACGGCGACCTCGCGCATCGGCGTGCCTGCCTCGAGAGCCATGTAGCGCAGCGCGTTCTCCGCCGCGACGCGGTCGGACTCCTCCTCGAAGTCCGACGGGTGCGGCACGCTGCCGCCGAGGGGCACGCCCTGGCCGGGGTTGGTGCCCCAGGTGACGAAGGGGGTCATCTCCGAGGCGTCCAGGACGATCTCCTTGTCGAACTCGGCGTCGTCGTCGGTGCGCAGGCTGGACCAGTGCTGGACCGCCGCGTCCCAGTCGACGCCGGTGGGGGCCTCCGGGCGACCCTCCACGTAGTCGAAGGTCGTCTGGTCGGGGGCGATCATCCCGGCCTTGGCGCCCCACTCGATGGACATGTTGCAGATGGTCATCCGCGACTCCATCGAGAGCTCCTCGATCGCCGGGCCGCGGTACTCCACGACGTAGCCCTGGCCCCCGCCCGTCCCCGTGTGGGTGATCAGGGTCAGCACCAGGTCCTTGGCGGTCACCCCGGGCGGCAGGCTGCCGACGACGGTGACCGCCATCGTCCTGGGGCGTGCCTGCGGGAGGGTCTGCGTCGCCAGGACGTGCTCGACCTCGCTGGTGCCGATGCCGAAGGCCAGCGCCCCGAAGGCGCCGTGGGTCGAGGTGTGCGAGTCACCGCACACGATCGTCATGCCGGGCTGGGTCAGGCCCAGCTGGGGACCGACGACGTGGACGATGCCCTGCTCGACGTCGCCGAGGGGGTGCAGGCGTACGCCGAACTCCTCGGCGTTGCGGCGCAGCGTCTCGACCTGGGTGCGCGAGACGGGGTCGGCGATCGGCTTGTCCCAGTCGACGGTGGGGACGTTGTGGTCCTCGGTCGCGATCGTCAGGTCGGGGCGGCGGACCGTACGGCCGGCCAGGCGCAGGCCGTCGAAGGCCTGCGGCGAGGTCACCTCGTGGATGAGGTGCAGATCGATGTAGAGGAGGTCGGGTTCCCCGGGGGTCGCGCGGACGACGTGCTCGTCCCACACCTTCTCGGCCAGTGTCCTGCCCATGGGGGTCCTCCGTGCTGGTGTCCGTGGTCTGGCTGCCGGGGCAGCGCCTTTCCGCACACCGTAGTACTTGCGTCCCAGGAAGTGAGACGGCAGTATTGCCATATGGACACGAGCGGGGTGGGCGTACTCGACAAGGCCGCGCTGGTCCTGACCGCGCTGGAGTCGGGCCCCGCCACGCTGGCCGGCCTGGTGGCCGGCACCGGACTGGCCCGACCGACCGCGCACCGCCTGGCCGTCGCACTCGAGCACCACCGGCTGGTCGCGCGTGACCTGCAGGGCCGCTTCGTGCTCGGCCCCCGCCTGGCCGAGCTGTCCGCCGCAGCGGGCGAGGACCGGCTGCTGGCCACCGCCGGTCCCGTGCTGGCCCGTCTGCGCGACATCACCGGCGAGTCCGCCCAGCTCTGGCGACGCCAGGGCGAGGCCCGGATCTGCGTGGCCGCCGCCGAGCGGCCCTCCGGGTTGCGCGACACCATCCCGATCGGATCGCAGCTGACCATGCGGGCCGGCTCGGCAGCCCAGGTGCTGCTGGCGTGGGAGGACCCCGACCGGGTGCACCGCGGCCTGCAGGAGGCGGCGTTCTCCGCCGCCGCCCTCTCCGGCATCCGCCGTCGCGGCTGGGCGCAGTCGGTCGGCGAGCGCGAGCAGGGCGTGGCCTCGGTGTCGGCGCCCGTGCGCTCGCCCGGTGGCAAGATCATCGCCGCGGTCTCGGTCTCGGGCCCGCTCGAGCGACTCTCCCGCCAGCCGGGCCGGATGCACGCCCCCGCGGTGCTCGCCGCGGCCGAGCGGCTCTCCGAGTCGCTGCGTCGGGCGGCGGCCGCCGGGGCCTGACGCCGCTAGAACAGGGCGTGCGACTCGAGGTCGAGCAGGAGCTGCTTGCGCTCCAGTCCGCCGGCGTACCCGGTGAGGGTGCCGTTGGCGCCGATCACCCGGTGGCACGGCACGATGATCGGGACCGGGTTCCGCCCGTTGGCCAGGCCCACGGCCCGCGAGGCCGCCGGGGTCATCCCGAGCCGCACCGCCACGGCCCCGTAGGTCGCGGTCTCTCCCCACGCGATGCCCCGCAGCGCCTCCCAGACCCGCTGCTGGAAAGCCGTGCCGCCGGGGTCGAGCGGGAGGTCGAAGTCCTTGAGGTCCCCGGCGAAGTACGCCGCCAGCTGCGCGGCCGCCGCGACCAGCACCGGCACGTCGACGTCCTCGGACCCGCGGGGCCGGCCGTCGGTCGGGGCGCCGTGCGGCGCGAACTCCACGTGGGTCAGCGCGCCGTGGTGCTCCACGAGCCGCAGCGGCCCGACCGGGCTGTCGGTCACGGTCCACATCTCAGGTCTCCTCTGGTCGGTCGGGGTCGGGCAGGGCCGGGATGACGGTGGCCCACAGGTGCAGCAACGCGGTCGAGCGCCACGGGGCCCACCGGCCGCCGTCGCCGGTGACCACGGTCAGGAACGCCCCGGGGTCCACGCCCAGCCCGGTCAGGGCGTTGCGGACGCCGATGTCGGTGGGCAGGAAAACGTCCGGGTCGCCCAGGGCCCGCATCGCGACGTAGTCGGCCGTCCAGGGCCCGATCCCCTTCAGTGCCAGCATGGCGGCCCGGGTCTCCGCCCGCCCCGCGCCGCGGTCGAGGCGCACCCGCCCGTCGGCCAGCGCGGCGCACAGCCCGACCAGGGCGTGACCGCGGGCCCGCGGCATCGGCAGGGTCCCGGGGTCGACCGAGGCCAGCACCTCCGCCCGCGGGAACAGGTGCGTCAGACCTGGTACGCCCACCTCGACCGCCCGGCCGTGCGCCTGCACCATCCGTGCGGTGACGGTGCGCGCGCCGACCACGCTGACCTGCTGGCCCACCACGGTCCGTACCGCCGTCTCGTCGCCGTCGACCTGGCCGGGCACGCGCAGCCCCGGGCGAGCGCGGACCAGCGGGGCCAGGACGGCGTCCTCGCCGAGGTGGCCGTCGACCGCCACCGGGTCGGCGTCCGCGTCGAGCATCCGGCGGACGCGCTCGACCGCTGCGGGCAGGTCGCGCAGGTCGCCCAGGCCGAAGACCGCCTCGACGGTCGCCGTGCCCGTGCCCGTGCCGGGTGCCGGGTCGTCGAGCGCCACACGGACCGTCCCGGGGGCGCGGGGCAGGTCCAGGGTGCGCGCGTACCAGCCCGGTCCGACGGCCTCGACGCCCGGCACGACGTGGTAGGCGAGGAAGGCCAGCAGCTCACGCCCGGCGAAGGGCGTGCGCACCGGCAGCCGCAGCGTGATCGCCCCCGCCGGGTCGAGGCCGTCGTACGCCGTCCCGGGCCCGGTGCGGCCGCGCCGGGCCCGCAGCTCGCCCGGGGTCGCGGCGTAGACCTCCTGCACGGTCTGGTTGAACTGCCGCACGCTGGCGAAGCCGGCGGCGTGCGCGACGTCGGTCAGCGCCAGGTCGGTGCGCTCCACCAGGATCCGGGCGGTCTGGGCGCGCCGGGCCCGGGCCAGCGCGAGAGGACCCGCGCCGAGCTCGTCGCCGAGCAACCGGGTGAGGTGGCGCGGGGTGTAGCCGAGCCGCCCGGCCAGGCCGGGCACGCCCTCGCGGTCGACGACCCCGTCGGCGATCAGCCGCATCGCCCGTCCGGCCGTGGTCGCGGCGACGTCCCACTCGGGGCTGCCCGGGGAGGCGTCCGGGCGGCACCGGCGGCACGCGCGGTAGCCCGCGGCCTGGGCCGCCGCGGCGCTGGCGTGGAAGGACACGTTGCGCGGCGCCGGGGTCCGCGCGGGGCAGGAGGGCCGGCAGTAGATGCCGGTGGTGCGCACCGCGGTCCAGAAGACGCCGTCGAAGCGGGGGTCCCGGGACTGGACCACCCGGTAGCAGGCCCGGGGGTCCAGCACGGACCCGTCGCCGACGGGGTCCCCGGGGACGTCCTCGGTGGTGGTCACACGGGCCATCCTGCCTGCCCGCCTCGTCCGGGCGCTGGCGGGATTCGGACACGACGCTGCTGGCCGCTGGTCCGTACGGTCGCCCGGTGCGCGACGCAAGGACGCCGGATCCACCGCCCGTAGGCAACACTGGGGGCGTGGCCGTCGACGACGAGCGGGTGCAGACCGGAGACGGTACGCCCCCTCCCCCCTCCCCCCGTGCTCCCGCGACCCTCGCGCGGCACGACCGCCGGCGCGTCTGGACCGTCGTCGTGGCCAGCCAGGTCGTGCTGGCCATGGTCACCGCGCTGGTGGTCGTCCTCGCCTACCGCAGCCTCGACGGCAACATCGCCGAGGGCGAGGCGATCAACCACCTCGTCGCGCCGCCGCAGCCCGTCGCCCGGGAGGGCGAGGTGGTGGACCTGCAGCCGATGAACGTCCTGGTGATGGGCTCGGACTCCCGCGAGGGCGAGGGCAACTCCATCGACGGCGAGTCCGGCGCCGGCGGCTCGGACACCACGATCCTGCTGCACGTGTCCGCCGACCGGCAGGAGGCGTACGGCGTGAGTCTGCCCCGCGACGCCCTGGTCACCCGCCCTGACTGCAAGACCCCGGGCGGGACCGTGCCCGGCGGCACGCTGCAGATGTTCAACACCGCGTTCGCCCTCGGCGGTCCCCTGTGCACCGTGCAGATGGTCGAGTCCCTCACCGGGATCTACATCGACCACTACATGGTGCTGGACTTCAACGGGTTCAAGGAGATGGTGGAGGCGGTCAAGGGCGTCGAGGTGTGCATCCCCGAGGACGTCGTGGACCCCGAGCACAACATCTACTTCGACTCCGGCGTGCAGACCCTGACCGGCCAGCAGGCGCTCAACTACGTCCGCGAGCGCACCGTGCTCTCGGCCACCGGGGACATCGGGCGGATGAAGCGCCAGCAGGCGTTCATCGCCTCGATGGTCAACAAGGTCGTCTCCGCCGGCACGCTCTCGCGCCCCACCCGGGTCTTCGACTTCCTCGACGCGGCCACGTCGTCCATCGTCGTCGACGAGAACCTCGACTCGATCGGGCGCCTGGTCGACCTGTCGATGCAGTTCCGCGACACCGGGCTGACCGACATCAGCTTCATCACCGTGCCGATCGCGCCCTACCAGCCGGACCCCAACCGCCTGGTGTGGACCGACCAGGCCAACGCCCTCTGGAAGCTGATCCGCACCGACCGCCCGCTCGCGGGCGCGCTCGCCCAGGACAGCCTGACGGCGGCCGACGACGTCGGCACCGTCAGCGGCACCCCCGGCGGGACCTCGGGCAGCGCGGGCCCGTCCGCGGGCGCCGGCCCGGGGGCCCCGGCCCAGTCCGCGGAGCAGCAGGAGGCCCGGCTGGCTGCCGGCCTCTGCACCTGAGACCGGCGCGGTCGAGCGCCGTGGGCAACGCACGCAGCAGGGCCCGGTCCTCGTGGACCGGGCCCTGCTGACGGTGTGTACCCCCGACCGGATTCGAACCGGCGCTACCGCCGTGAGAGGGCGGCGTGCTAGGCCGCTACACAACGGGGGCCTGGCGTGCTGATGGAGCAGGTCGTGACTGCCCCGGCTTGGGCAACAGATAGGAGACTTTAGCGAACCGCCGCGTCCCGACAAAATCGGGCTCTGCCTGCGGCGGCGCGTCGACCTCGCTGGGATACCTGGACTCGAACCAAGACTAACTGAACCAGAATCAGTCGTGCTGCCAATTACACCATATCCCACCGGCACGCCACTGCTCCCGTGTCCGACCGTGGGGCCGGACCGGGTGACGAGCCGTCGGGAACCTTACACGCGCGGTCGGGTCGCCTCCAAGACGGCCCCCTGGGCGGTGCCCTGAGCGGGCGCGGGCATCGGTGCGGACGGTGCGCCCGGCGCGGTCCGGGTCGCGACACCGGTGGCCCGCGCCACCCAGACAGCGAGGGCGGTGTAGGTGACGGACTGGGTCAAGGTCACCGGGAGGCTCCACCAGGTGCCGTCGGTCGGGTTCAGCGCCGAGGTCATGTCGCCGAAGGCCAGCGCGAGGCCGAAGGCCAGGAAGTTGTTGAGCACGTGCATCGCGATGGCGGCCTCCAGTCCGCCGGTGGCGATGGTGAGCACTCCGGCCACCACGCCGAAGGCGAACCGGTCGAGGAAGATCGGCGCGTCCTGGGCGCCATGGGCCAGCGCGAAGAGCAGGGAGGGCACCAGCACCGCGACGACGAGCGCCACCCGGGCGTTGCCGAACACCCCACCGAGCGCCTGGGTGAGGTAGCCGCGGAAGACGTACTCCTCCCCCGCCGCCTGCAACGGGGTCAGCAGGAGCACGACGAGCAGGAAGTCACGGGTGGTGGAGGTGAAGGAGTTGACCTCGGACGAGACCGCCGCGCCGTCGGCCTGTGCGGGCAGCAGCGCGGAGACCACCACCGTCGCGACGAGCGCGACGACGGAGAGGCCGAGGCTGATCGCGAACCAGCCCCACCGGATGCGGGGGCGCACCGAGCTCAGCCAGCCGGGCCGCAGTCCGTGCAGGACCCGCGTCACGAACCACACGACCGGGATCGTGCCGGCCAGGGTGAGGTTGAGGTAGGCCAGGCTCGACGGCGTGACGGCGGTGGTGTCGACCAGGCTCGTCGTCCGGTCGACCACGTCGCCGCCGGTGAGCAGGAAGTAGGCCACGAAGGCGAGCAGCACCACCAGCGGCAGCAGGAGGAACATCCCGACGACGGCCAGCAGCACCCCGACCAGGGCGCGCCACCAGCCGTGGCGGCCGTAGGACCCGATCCGGTGGATCCGGTGGTACGCCACCTCGCGGGGGCGCTCCGGGGCGGGCACGGGCGGGGCCCCCATCGGACGCCCGCCGTACGGGTTGGGGTCCACGGCGTACGAGCGGGGGTCGCTGCCGTACGGGACCGGGTGGGGCGGTGGACCGGTCGCGGGCCCGGGAGGCGGGGGGGTCGAGCTCATGGCCCCAGCATCCCAGGCCGACGGTGACCCGGTGCCCGATCAGGCGTCAGGGTCGGGCGTCAGGGTCGGGGGGACCGGTCGGCGGCGGCTCGCAGCCGCCCGAGCGCCCGCTCGCGGCCCAGCAGCTCGAGGCTCTCGAAGAGCGGCGGCGAGACCCGGCGGCCCGTGACCGCCACCCGGACCGGCCCGAAGGCCACCCGGGGCTTCAGCCCGCGCTCCTCGATCAGGGCGCGCTGCAGCGCCTCCTGGATCGCGGCCGTCGACCACTGCTCGAGCGCCGCGAGGGCGTCGTGGGAGGCGCGGACGACCTCGGTGCCGGTCTCGTCGAGCAGCTTCGCCGCGTCGGTCTCGTCGAGGACGAAGTCGGCCTCGCCCACGAAGAGGAAGTCCAGCATCGGCACCGCGTCGGCGAGGGTGTTGACCCGCTCGGCGACCAGCGGCATGGCCAGCTCGAGCAGCTGCCCGTCGGCCGAGGACAGCGGCTCGGAGACCACGCCCGCGCGCTGCAGGAAGGGCACCACCAGGTGCGTCATCTTCTCCACGGGGAGGGTGCGCATGTGGGCGGCGTTGATCGCCTCGAGCTTCTTGAGGTCGAAGCGCGCGGGGTTCGGGTTGACCCGGGTGATGTCGAAGACCTCGACCATCTCGTCCATGGTGAACACGTCGCGGTCCGCAGCGATCCCCCAGCCCAGCAGGGCGAGGTAGTTGAGCACGCCGGCGGGCAGGAAGCCCCGGTCGAGGTACTCGGTCAGCCCGGAGCCGGCGTCGCGCTTGGAGAGCCGCTTGTTGCCCTCACCCATCACGATCGGCAGGTGGCCGTAGCGCGGCACGCCGCGGCCCAGGCCGAGCTCGACCAGGGCCTGGTGCAGCGCGATCTGGCGGGGGGTGCTGGAGAGCAGGTCCTCGCCGCGCAGCACGTGGGTGATCCCCATCAGCGCGTCGTCGAGCGGGTTCACCAACGTGTAGAGCGGGTCGCCGTTGGCGCGGACCAGCGCGAAGTCCGGGACGTTCTCGGGCAGGAACGTGATCTCGCCGCGCACCAGGTCGTCGAAGACGATCGGGGCGTCGGGCATCCGTAGCCGCAGCGTGGGACGCCGGCCCTCGGCCTGGAACGCGGCACGCACGTCCGCGCCGAGGTCGCGACAGAACGCGTCGTACCCCTGGACCTTGGAGCCGGACGCCTTGCGGCGGGCCTCGACCTCGTCGTTGGTGCAGAAGCAGTCGTAGGCCCTGCCGCTCTCGCGCAGGCGGGTGGCGGCGTCGGCGTAGACCTCGCGACGCTCGGACTGGCGGTACGGCCCGTGGTCGCCGCCGACCTCGGGCCCCTCGTCCCAGTCGAGGCCGAGCCAGCGCAGGGACCCGAGGATGGAGTCGTAGCCCTCCTCGGTGTTGCGCGCGGTGTCGGTGTCCTCGATGCGCAGCACCAGGGTGCCGCCGAAGTGGCGGGCGAAGGCCCAGTTGAAGAGCGCGCTGCGCACGTTGCCGACGTGGATGAACCCGGTCGGGGACGGGGGGAAGCGGACGCGGACCTGCTCGGGGGCGAGGTCGCCGAGGACGGCGTCGCTCATCGGGAGACCACCGTGCTGGTCAGCGAGCCGAGGCCCTCGATGGAGACCTCGACCTCGTCTCCGACCTCCATCGGGCCGACGCCCTCAGGGGTGCCGGTCAGGATGACGTCACCGGGCAGCAGCGTCATGGCCGCGGAGACGTAGGCGACCAGGGCCGGCACGTCGAAGATCATGTCCGCCGTGGTGCCGTCCTGCTGCAGGTCGCCGTTGAGGTGCGTCTGGAGCCTCAGGCCCTCGGTGAAGCGGGCGGGGTCGAGGTCGGTCTCGATCCAGGGCCCCAGCGGGCAGAAGGAGTCCATCCCCTTCGCGCGGGCCCACTGGCCGTCGGTGCGCTGGAGGTCGCGGGCGGTGACGTCGTTGGCGATCGTGTAGCCGTGGATGACGTCGGTGGCCTGCTCGGCCGGGATGTCCCGGCAGATCCGGCCGATCACCACGGCCAGCTCGCCCTCGTAGTGCAGCTCGTTGGTCTGGCGCGGGTAGTAGACCGGGTCGCCCGGGCCCACCACGCTGGTGTTGGGCTTGAGGAACATCAGCGGCTCCGCCGGCAGGTCGTGGCCCAGCTCGGCAGCGTGGGCGGCGTAGTTGCGCCCGATCCCGACCACCTTGCTGCGCGGCAGGACGGGCGCCAGCAGGCGTACGTCCTCCAGGCGGTGCTCGGTCTCCAGGAGCTTGATGCCGACGTAGAGGGGGTCCCCGGAGAGGGCGACGACGACCGCGTCCGCCTCCGGCTGCCCGAGGTCGTCGAGCTCGCCGGTGAGGACGCCGTAGGAGGGCTCGTCGCCCGTGGTGAATCTGACGATGCGCACCGCTGGACCCTAGCGGGGCCCGGAGTCGGGCTAGCCTGGCGGTGTGGGCGGACAGGTGCTGGACGAGGCGACCTGGCGGGCCCGGGCCGACGCGCACGACGCCCGCGTCGGGGCGTACGTCGGGCCGCACCTCGCTCGCCGTGACGCCGGGATCAGGCACCCGGTGCATGACTTCCTCTTCGGCTACTACTCCCAGCGCCCCGCGCAGCTGCGTCGCTGGCACCCGGGTCACGGGGTGACGCTCACAGCTGGTGCGACCTCCCACGGCACGCTCAAGGGGTACGAGACCACCGAGGACGGCGGGGCCCGGGTCACCGGGGAGCACGTGGTGGGCCAGCGGGTCCTGCTGACCACGCTGCGGCGCCTGCTGGCCGCGACCGCCGCGCGACCCGCGTCGTACGGGTGCTTCGGCCTGCACGAGTGGGCGATGGTCCACCGGCTCGCCGACGACGAGACCCGGCACGCGGACTGGCCGCTGCGGCTCGGGCCGGCCGGCACCGACACCGTGGTCGAGCAGCACCGGATCAGCTGCACCCACTTCGACGCCTTCCGCTTCTTCACCCCGACCGCACGGCCGCTGAACACGCTCTCCCCCGGCGCCGACGACCGACCGTCCTTCGAGCAGCCAGGGTGCCTGCACGCCGGGATGGACCTCTACAAGCACGCGTTCCGGCTCAGCCCGATGATCTGCTCGGACCTGGTGGCCGACTGCTTCGAGCTGGCCTGGGACATTCGCGAGCTCGACATGCGCGCAGCGCCCTACGACCTCGCCGACCTCGGCTTCGAGCCGGTGCGGATCGAGACCGCGGAGGGCAAGCGCGAGTACGCCGCCGCCCAGGCCGCGTTCGCCGATCGCGGTGCACCGCTGCGCGCCCGTCTGGTCGCCGAGTGCGACCGGTTGCTGGCAGTGGGCACACAGGCGCGCGCAGATCAGTCGGGGTTGCGGTAGAGGCAGAACACGTGACCGGCCGGGTCGAGCATCACCCGTACGTGGTCCTGCGGCTGGTGGTGGTGGGTGCGGGCGCCGACCGACAGGGCGTACGCCTCCGCTTCGTGGATGTCGTCGACCTCGAGGTCGAGATGCGCCTGCATCAAGGCCCGACCCTTCGCGCCCGGCCACACCGGCGGGAGGTGCAGCTCCTCCCGCTGGAAGGCGAGGTTGTAGCCATGGGTCTCCGACGGCGCGAGCGTCGCCCAGTCCGGCTCCAGCGCGTAGACGGTCCAGCCGAGCAGCGCCTCGTAGAAGCGGCACAGCGCGACGGGGTCCGGGCAATCGAGCACGACGCCGAACCAGTGCGTGGTGGTGGTCAGCGGCATGGCACGACGGTGCCATCCGAGACGCGGGACGCGGAAGAGGCCCGCCGCGAGGACCGGGGGTCTCGAGGAGCGAGCGCAGCGCCCGGTGGTCGAGGAGCGAGCGCGAGGCGCCGGTGGTCGAGGAGCGAGCCCAAGGCCCGGTGGTCGAGGAGCGAGCGCAGCGAGCGTCTCGAGACCCCCGCCGTCAGACCCCCGCCGGTCACGGTCCGGTCGGGTCTGGTTCAGGTGCGGTGGTGGAAGGTGACTTTGTTGTCGGGGTGGGTGGTCATCTCATAGGTGGGGTCGTGGGCGCGGGCGTGGTGGTGGG
>JBKJPE010000005.1:0-30591 GCA_046595185.1 Nocardioides sp. | reverse complement strand
GTGCGCCACGAGGCTGCGACTGGTGGTGGTCTTGCCGGCGCCGAACGCCCCGTTGAGCCACACGATCATGTGCGGAGGTGATCCTGTACGGCTCGTCGCGCCCGGGCGGTCACGACGGCCCGCCGAGTCCGTGACGCACCACCCTGCGCCGCAAGGTCGGCGAGGCCACGATCTCATAACCGGTGTCGAGGAAGACCTGGAGCAGCCCCACTGACGCCTCGTCCCAGATCACGGTCTTCCCGGGCGGCGGCTCGGTGGGGTAGCCCTCCAGGACGCGGGCGCCGATCTGCGCTCCGTACTCGACGGTGCAGGCGGCCAGCTCGTACATCAGCCCCTGCCGGCGGAAACCCTTGCGCACGACGAAGCAGGTGACCGACCACACGCCCGCGAGGTCAGGATCCATCCGCATCCACGACTTCTGCCGGCTCCACACCCTCGGATAGTTCTCGCGCGGCTCGACCGCCACCCAGCCAGCCGGCTCACCGTCGAGGTACCCGATGAGGCCCGAGGTGGGTCCGTCGGTGCCGCAACCGGTCTGCTCCAGCAGGGCGGCGTCCCGCTGCTCCTGGGTGGTGTCGCGCCAGATCCAGCCAGGGGCCTTCAACGCCTGGCAGCGGCACTTGCGGGCGCCTCCGGCGTCGAACACCGCCTCGACGTCCAGCGTCGTCGACTCGTTGGCCGGTCGCCAGGTGAACTCGGGCACAGCACAACCTAACCCTGGGCAGCCCCGCACGTTCGACGCGAACACCGCGCTGGTCGGCCGGGTCGCACCGGTTCCGTCGAGCGGCCCACGCCGACCGTCTCGCGACCGGGCCACAGCCGGCTGCGGTGGGCCGATCAGGCCAGGTAGGGGTTCGCCGACTGGGTCAGGTCCGCCAGGAGAGGTAGGACCATGGCCACCTCGTCCGCGTCCTTCTCAGGCACGCCGTCGGCCACCCGCACCAGCCGACGTTCCGCCGTCGGACGGAAGCCGAAGCTGCTAGCGAAGCCGACCGCGGCGGCGTTGTCGGAGCCTGCCCAGAAGTAGAGCAGCCTGCAGCCGTCCTCGGATGCCTTCCGGCTCGCGGCCGACACAAGACCCCACGCCGCGCGTTCACCGCGCACCGTCGGAGCGGTCCACAGTCCGAACACCTCGGCGGTCTCGGGGTCGTCGTTGTGCAGTCCCAGGCAGACCACACCCACGGGCTCGTCTCCGCGCTCCGCGACGATGCGGTGAGCGCGGCTCATCCGGTCGCGCCAGAAGTCGTTGCCGAAGGACACCTCGTCCTCGAGACGGGCGACGAACGCCCCCGGCGCATCTCGCAGCGCGGCCAACCGGACGGCCCGGTACAGCTGCCATTCGTCCTCGTCGAGCATGCGAATCCTGATGTCGCGCATCCTCGAAGGATCGCACACCCCTCACTGGCGCCATGGCGCCGCAGAGCCAGGTCACAGCCACAGCACGCGACCAACGATCGGCTTCAGACCCCGGTACTCCGGGGCCGGGGCCGGGCCCGCCGCCAGGTCTTCCTGCGGGTCGCCCGAAGCGCCGGGGAGGGCGCCTGCCAGAGCCGACCAGGGTCCGAGGAGTGGGCGTTCCGTTCGACCCCTCCAGCACGGGATCCCCGGCACGGGGGCGTCGTACGGCGGGCGGCGGAGGCGTTGCACCCCCGCGGACCTCGTGTCAGACTGTTCCTGACCGTTCGGTCTGTTAATCGTGCGGACGTCGACCCCCCGGAGGAAGCCATGACCGCGGTGCCCCAGGAGACCCGGAGGCCGGAGGACCGGCCCGACGAGGCCGGGATGCTCGCCGCCTTCGACGCCACGATCGCGCGCCACGACCGCATCGAGCCCCGTGACTGGATGCCGCAGAAGTACCGCTCCACCCTGGTGCGTCAGATCGCGCAGCACGCCCACTCCGAGATCATCGGCATGCAGCCGGAGGGCAACTGGATCACCCGGGCGCCCTCGCTGCGCCGCAAGGCGATCCTGCTGGCCAAGGTGCAGGACGAGGCCGGTCACGGGCTCTACCTCTACTCGGCCTGCGAGACCCTCGGCGTCTCCCGCCAGGAGCTGACGCTGAAGCTCATCGAGGGCCGGCAGAAGTACTCCTCCATCTTCAACTACCCGACGCTCTCCTACGCCGACGTCGGCACCATCGGCTGGCTCGTCGACGGTGCGGCGATCTGCAACCAGGTCCCCCTGTGCCGCACCTCCTACGGGCCGTACGGCCGGGCGATGATCCGGGTCTGCAAGGAGGAGTCGTTCCACCAGCGCCAGGGGTACGAGCTCCTGGCCACCATGATGCGCGGCACCGACGAGCAGCGCGCGATGGTGCAGGAGTCCGTCGACCGGTTCTGGTGGCCGGCCCTGATGATGTTCGGACCGCCGGACGCGGACTCGCCCAACACCGAGCAGTCGATGGCGTGGGGCATCAAGCGCGACACCAACGACGAGCTGCGCCAGAAGTTCGTCGACATGTCGGTCCCGCAGGCCGAGGCCCTCGGCGTGACCCTGCCCGACACCGGCCTGGTGTGGGACGCCGAGCGCGGCCACCACGACTTCACCCAGCCCGACTGGGACGAGTTCCACGCCGTCGTCACGGGCTCCGGTCCCTGCAACGCCCAGCGCATCGCCCACCGCCGGCGCGCCCACGAGGACGGCGCCTGGGTCCGCGACGCCGCGACCGCCTTCGCCCGCCGGCAGCAGGAGGCGGCGCGGTGAGCGACCTCGACGCACCACAGGGGGAGTGGCCGCTCTACGAGGTGTTCGTGCGCGGCAAGCGCGGCCTCAACCACGTCCACGTCGGCTCCCTCCACGCGGCCGACGACGAGATGGCCGTACGGCACGCCCGCGACGTCTACACCCGGCGCAACGAGGGCGTGAGCATCTGGGTGGTCCGGTCCTCCGACGTGACCGCCAGCAGCCCCGACGAGAAGGACCCGCTCTTCGCGCCGGCCGGGGACAAGGTCTACCGGCACCCCACGTTCTACGACATCCCCGCCGACGTCCCCCACATGTGAGCACCCGATGAACCACGTGCACGACCACGACTCCGACCACGGCTCGGTCTACGACGGCCTGGCCGGCGGCGACGACTCCCAGTGGGCCTTCGGCACCGACTTCGAGGACCCGCTGGCCGGTGTCGACACCACGATCGCCGAGGGCGTCGACGGCGCCGCCCTGGCGGCGTACTGCCTCATGCTCGGCGACGACGCGCTGGTCTACTCCCACCGGCTCTCGCAGTGGTCCAGCAACGCGCCCGACCTCGAGGAGGACATCGCGCTGACCAACATCGCGCTCGACCTGCTCGGCCAGGCGCGCCTCCTGCTGGCGCGGGCGGCGGCGGCGGACCCCTCGGTCGTGCCCGTCCTCCCCGAGGGCTCGCCGGTCCCGGCCGAGGACGCGCTGGCCTTCTTCCGCGACGACGCCGACTTCCGCAACGTGCGCCTCGTCGAGCCCGAGGACGCGGACTTCGGCGTCACCGTGGCCCGGCTGCTCGTCTTCGCCACCTACCGGCTCGCGCTGCTGCAGCGGCTCCGCTCCAGCAACGACGCCGTGCTCGCGGCGATCGCCGAGAAGGGCGTCAAGGAGGTCGCCTACCACCGCGACTACGCCGGGCGCTGGTTCCTGACCCTGGCGCAGGGCACCGAGGAGTCCCGGCGCCGCCTGCTGGCCGGGCTCGCCCTGGTGTGGCCGCTGCGCGCCGAGCTGGCCGACACCCACCCCGTCGAGGCGGCCGCGGCCGAGCAGTCCTTCGGCGTCGACCCCGCGACGGTGGCCGACGAGGTCGACGTGCTCCTCGAGCAGGTGCTCTCGGTCAGCGGGGTCGAGCGCCCGGACGTCGCACCGACCGGTCCGCTGGGTCGCGGCGCCGGTCGCGACGGCCGCCACACCGAGGCCCTGGGCCGGATGCTGGCCGAGATGCAGGTCGTCGCACGGGCTCACCCGCGGGGTCGCTGGTGATCGTCACCGGCTCGTCGCCGGCCGAGGTCGCGCGCCGGGCCGCCGCCGAGGTCACCGACCCCGAGATGCCGATGCTCACCCTCGCCGACCTCGGCGTGCTGCGCGGTGTCGAGGTCGACCAGGGCGCCGTGACGGTCACCATCACCCCGACCTACTCGGGGTGCCCGGCGATGGCCACGATGCGCGACGACCTGGTGCACCGGTTGCGCGACCACGGGTTCGACGACGTACGGGTGCGGGTCACCCTGTCGCCGGCCTGGTCGAGCGACTGGATCAGCGAGCGCGGGCGTCGGGCGCTGCGCGACCACGGGCTCTCGGCCCCCGGGCCGGCGCCCGACCACGACGGCCCCCTGCCGCTGACCCTGCTGCCCACGCGACGCGAGCTGACCTGCCCGCGCTGCGGCTCGGCCGCGACGGCGCTCAGCTCGGAGTTCGGGCCGACCGCCTGCAAGGCGATGTACCGCTGCGAGGACTGCCTCGAGCCGTTCGAGCACGTCAAGGAGATCTGAGGAACCGGTGACCGCACTGAGCCGCACCCGACCCGCCCGCCCCGGTCGGGGGGCCTTCCACGCGCTGACCGTCAGCGCGGTCGAGCGGCTCACCGAGGACTCCGCCGCCGTCACCTTCGCGGTGCCCGAGCACCTGAGGGCCGACTTCGACTTCGGGGCCGGCCAGTTCCTGACCCTGCGTCGCGTGGTCGACGGCGAGGAGCACCGCCGCTCGTACTCGATCTGCGCCCCCGTCGGCGCGGCGCCACGGGTGGGGGTCCGCGAGATCCCCGGGGGGCTGTTCTCCTCGTGGCTGGTGAACGAGGTCGCCGTCGGCGACGTGGTCGAGGTCCAGACGCCCACCGGCACCTTCCGGGCCGACCCCGCGGAGGGCGGCCGGCACCTGTGCATCGCGGCCGGCTCCGGGATCACCCCGATGCTCTCGATCGCCGCCACCGTGCTGACCGAGCCCGGGACGCGGGTCAGCCTCGTCTACGGCAACCGCCGGACCAGCACCGTGATGTTCGCCGAGGAGCTGGCCGACCTCAAGGACACCTACGGCGCCCGCCTCGACCTGGTCCACGTGCTGTCCCGCGAGCCCCGCGACGTCGAGCTGTTCTCGGGCCGCCTCGACGCGGACCGGTTGCGGCGACTGCTGCGTGCGCTCGTCCCGGTCGGGTCCGTGGACCACGTCTGGCTGTGCGGACCGTTCGGACTCCTCACCGACGCCCGGGAGGTGCTGGACGAGCTCGGAGTGCCGCGGGAGCGGGTGCACCTCGAGCTCTTCCACGTCGACGAGCCCCCGCCGGACGTCGTCCGGGAGGAGACCGTCGTCGAGGGGGACACCACCGAGGTCACGGTCGTCCTCGACGGCCGGACGACCACGGCGGCGATGTCGCGGGGGCGCAGCGTCCTCGACAGCGCCGCGGCCACCCGCCACGACCTGCCCTTCGCGTGCAAGGGCGGGGTCTGCGGGACCTGCCGGGCGCACGTGCCGACCGGCAAGGTCGACCTGCGGCGCAACTACGCCCTCGACGACGACGAGCTTGCGCGCGGCTACGTCCTGACCTGTCAGAGCTTCCCCCTCGGGGACGCGCTCACCGTCGACTTCGACGCCTGAGGTGCCGCTCCCCGAGGACGAGGTCGCCCGTGTGAGCACCACCGCGATGTGGGCCGACGACGCTGCGAGCCGGATGCTCGGGATGGAGGTCACCGCGGTGGGGCCGGGCACGGCCCGCGTGACGATGACGGTGCGCGACGACATGGTCAACGGGTGGGGCACCTGCCACGGCGGCCTGCTGGCGACCCTGGCCGACAGCGCCTTCGCGGTGGCCTGCAACTCCCGGGGCACCGTGACCGTGGCGGGCGGCTTCGACGTCTCCTTCCTCGAGCCGGGTCGCCTCGGCGACCACCTCGTCGCGACCGCCCGGGAGGTCGTGCTCCGGGGCCGGTCCGGGATCTACGACGTCGAGGTCGTCCGGGCCGCCGACGGGGTGGTCGTGGCGGCGTTCCGCGGCCGGAGCAGGAGCACCGGGCGACCCAACCCGGCGCTCGAGCACGGCGCACCCACCTAGCGCGGAGCGGGACCGCGCAGGCCGTCGAGCGCGAGGTCGGTGATCGACCGCGCCAGGGTGTCGACGTCCACCGGCCCGTCGGGGTCGTACCACTCGACCAGGGAGTTGACCAGGCCGAAGACCAGCCGGCTGACCAGCTCCGGGGCGATGTCGGTGCGGACGGCCCCCTCGGCGGCGGCCTCGGCGACCAGCCCGGCGAGCCGGTCGTCGAGCAGGCGCCGGCGCTCGAGCGCGGCCACCTCCACGTCGCTGTTGCCGTGCACCCGCAGCAGCAGGGTCACCGCCGGCCGGTGCTCGACCAGGATCCGCACCGAGCGCTGCACCACCTCCTGCAGGCGCACCGAGGCCGGGACGCCCTCGCGCGGGTCGAGCGCGGCGTCGACCGCGGTGGTGAGCGCACCGAGCGCCTCGTCGAGCGCCGCCGCGAGCAGGTGCTCCTTGCTCGGCACGTGGTGGTAGATCGCGGACTTGCTCAGGCCCAGCTCGTGGGCGATGTCCCCCACGCTGGTGGCGTCGTAACCCTGACGGTTGAACAGCTCGACCGCGCGCCGCAGGACGGTCTCCTGGTCGTAGCCGGGACGTCCCCGCCTCGCGGGCGTCCCGGGCGGTGGTCCGGTGCTCACCACGGCGGCCGCTGGAGCGGCTGGGTCTCGTCCGCGTCGTACGTCGGCGCGCGGTACGCCTGCTGCTGCTGCGCGGCGCCCGACGGTGGTGACCACGGCTGCGGAGAGCCCCGCCCGGCGCGCGGGGGGCCGTACCTGTTGGCGCCCGGGGCCGAGGGCCGCAGCATCACCACCAGCCAGGCCACGGCCGCGGCGAGGCTGGCCGCGGCGGCCGCGAGCACCAGGGCCAGCCCGCCGCTCAGTGCCGCGCCGCCGTCCCCGCCGTCGGGTGCGAGGTCGAGGCTCTGCACCGCGCCGACGAGCAGGCTCAGCAGGCCGACGACCAGCACCACGCCGGACACCAGGCCGAGGGCGAGGAGCAGCAGCACCCACCAGCCGGACAGGCTGCTGTCGTGCAGGCGGCGCACGGTGACCGCGAGGGTCGGGATGAGGAGTGCCAGCATGACGACGAGGGTGAGGAGGGGGACTCCGAGGACCGCGACCAGGACGAGGTCGACCACCCCGGTGGTCAGCACCAGCAGGACGCAGGCCAGCAGCCACCACCAGAGCTCGGACCGGGGGGCGCGGCCGGAGAGGCGGCCGTACTGGGTGAGCACGCTGCGCACTGCTGCGGGCAGGGACACGGGTGCTCCTCCGGGCTCGGCGACGCACGATGCTAACCGCCGGGGTGCAGATCGGGCCCCTGACCCGTGGTGCCAGGTCAGGGGCCCGAACGACTGGGGTGAGTAACGGGACTTGAACCCGCGACATCCGCCACCACAAGGCGGCGCTCTACCAGCTGAGCTATACCCACCGCGCGGCCCGCGCACGTGCCGCAGACCGGACAGGACTATAGGACACTCAGGCCGGGTCGGCCGCATCGGGGGACGGCGTCGACCCGCCACCGCCGAGGCCGGTCAGGGTCCCCCCGTGGCGGGCGGCCGCCTGCTGCGCGCGGTGCGAGTCGGGGCCCGGCGCCGGCACGAAGACGGCCTCGCGGTAGTACCGCAGCTCCTCGATGCTCTCCTGGATGTCGGCCAGGGCCCGGTGGTTGCCGCGCTTGGCGGGGGCGGCGTAGTACGCCTTGGGGAACCAGCGCTTGGCCAGCTCCTTGATGGACGAGACGTCCACGATCCGGTAGTGCAGGTAGGCGTCGAGGTCGGTCATGTCGCGGGCCAGGAACATCCGGTCGGTGGAGACCGTGTTGCCGGCCAGGGGCGGCCGCGAGCCCGCGGGGCACTGGGCGGCGAGGTAGTCGAGGACCTGCTTCTCGGCCTCCGCGAGGGTCGTGCCGCCGTCGAGCTCGTCGAGCAGCCCGGACTTCTCGTGCATCTCGCGCACCAGCGGGATCATCGCCTCCAGCGCGCCCGGCGGCGGCTTGACGACCACGTCGACGCCCTCGCCCAGGACGTTGAGGTCGGAGTCGGTGACCAGAGCGGCGACCTCGATGAGGGCGTCCTTCGCCAGGTCGAGCCCGGTCATCTCGCAGTCGATCCACACCAGTCGCTCGCTCATGGCGGGCACCCTACGCGCGCGGGTCGGGTGGACCTCCTCAGGCGGCGTTCAGCCGGCCTCCGTACGGTGGTGCCCGTGTCGAAGAGAGCCGAGCCAGAGACCAAGGCCGCCCGCAGCCAGCGCACCGCCGCGGCGCTGGAGGCCGAGCGCCGGCGCAACCGCAACCGCCAGCTGGCCTCCGTCGGGGTCGTGGTGCTCGTCGTCGTGCTCATCGTCGGCGCGCTCTACTCCTTCTGGCCCGAGGAGAGCGCGGAGGTCGACGCCGCCCCGGCCGGCGAGAGCGCCTACGCCCTGGGCGTCGGCGACCCGGACGCCCCCACCCAGGTGGTGGTCTACGAGGACTTCCTGTGCCCGTTCTGCGGCCAGTTCGAGGCCGCCAGCGCCGAGGAGCTGGACCGCCTCGCCGACGACGGCCAGGTCTACGTCGAGTACCGCCCGTTCAACTTCCTGTCCCGCATCGGCGACTACTCCGAGCGTGCCACCAACGCCTTCGCCGCCGTCCTCGACGCCGAGGGCCCCGAGGTCGCCCAGGCCTTCCACGACGAGCTCTTCGCCAACCAGCCGAGCGAGTCCGGCCCGTTCCCCGACGACGAGGCGCTGGTCGACCTCGCCGTCGAGGCCGGGGCGGACGAGGCCACGATCCGCCCGGCCGTCGAGGACCTCGCCTTCGAGGACTGGGTCTCCCAGGCCACCGAGGAGGCCTCCGCGGCCGGTGTCCAGGCCACGCCCACGATCCTGGTCGACGGCGAGCCCTTCACCGACGGCCAGACCGTCGAGGAGCTCGCCGACAACCTGATCAGCAGCATCGGGCAGGGCTGAGGGGGTGGGCCTCGACCCCGGTCGGCCCTCGGGGCTGGCCACGTTCGTCGCGGGGCTGCCCAAGGTCGAGCTGCACGTGCACCACGTCGGGTCCGCCTCGCCGCGGATCGTCGCCGAGCTTGCTGCCCGGCACCCGGGTCGGGTGCCGGCGGACCTGGACGAGCTCCGCGCGTTCTTCGACTTCCGCGACTTCGCGCACTTCATCGAGGTCTACCTCGCCGTCGTCGACCTCGTGCGCACTCCCGAGGACGTCCGCACCCTGACCTACGAGGTCGCCCGCGACCTGGCCGAGCAGCAGGTCCGCTACGCCGAGCTGACCTGCACCCCGTACACCTCGGTCGCGGTGGGCGTGCCGATCGAGGGGTACACCGAGGCCCTCGAGGACGCGCGGGTCGCGGCCGAGCGCGAGCTCGGGGTGGTCCTCCGCTTCGTCTACGACATCCCGGGGGAGTCCGGGCTGCCGGCCGCCGACGCCACCCTCGAGTACGCGCTGCGCCACCGCCCGGAAGGCCTGGTCGGCTTCGGCCTCGGTGGTCCGGAGGTCGGGGTCCCACGGCCCCAGTTCGCCCCGCACTTCGACCGGGCCCGTGCCGCAGGGCTGCACAGCGTCCCCCACGCCGGGGAGACGACCGGCCCGCAGACCGTGTGGGACGCGCTCGAGCACCTCGGAGCGGAGCGGATCGGGCACGGCACCTCCGCGGCCCAGGACCCCGCCCTGCTGGTCCACCTGGCGGAGCGGGGGATCCCCCTGGAGGTCTGCCCGTCCTCCAACGTCGCCACCCGCGCGGTGCCGTCGCTGGCCGCCCACCCCCTGCCGGCCTTCGTCGAGGCCGGTGTCCGGGTGACGATCGGCTCCGACGGCCCGCCGATGTTCGCCACGACCCTGAACCGCGAGCACGAGATCGCAGCCGGGCTGCTGGGCCTCGACCGGGCCGGCGTCGCCGAGCTGGCCCGGGACGGCGTCCGCGCCTCCTTCGCGCCCGAGGACGTGCGGCAGCGCGTGCTGGCCGAGATCGACGAGCACGAGCGGGTCCACCGCCCGGACTAGGCGACCGTCCCCGGCTCGCGGAGGGGTGCGGGCTCCAGCACGTGGTGCTCGACGGTGGCGGCCAGGTGCGCCAGGCGCGCGTGGAGCACGTCGGGGGAGCGGAACTGGCTCGCGTGGGCCCCGATGGCGGCCACCTTGCGGTCGCGCTCGACGTCGGTGAGGTCGAGCCGGACCATCCGGTCCCACGGCGCCTCGCCGGCGTCGGCGTCGAGCCACAGGCGTACCGGGAACTCGACCAGCCGGGCGCCGGCCGCCGCCGCGGCGGCCGCCGCGGCGCGTCCGGCGGAGCGGTGGTCCGGGTGGGGGTCGTCGCGCCAGGGCGCCGCGACCAGCGTGCGGTCGCCCTGCCCGAGGGTCTCGGTGAGGTAGGAGGTGACCTGCTGCTCGCACTGGTCCAGGTGGCCGTCCTGGGCCCCCAGGAAGGCTACGAGGGCGCCGGGGGCCAGCAGGGTGACGGCGTCCTCCATCTCGGCCAGCCGCAGCCGGGCGAGGGCGTGGCGGCTGCCGTCGGTCACCGCGGGGTCGGCGGCCTCGCCCGCGGTGAGCAGGGCGACGTAGACGTTCATCCCGGAGTCGTGGGCCCGCGCCATCAGGCCGCCGGCGCCGATGCTCTCGTCGTCGGGGTGCGCCGCGACCACGACGAGCCGCTCGTACCCGGCGAGGTCCAGGGTCGGGACCTGGCCCCAGCGCGGGTGGTGCTGACGGACCTCGATCTCGTCGGTGCTCACCCCGGGACCTTAGGCCCCTGCGGCGCCGGAGGAAACCTCCCGGCGGGTGGATCTGTGCGGCCGGGGGTCGACCGGGGTCAGCCGAGCTCGACCAGCGCGACCCCGGCCAGCACGACGGCCATGCCGCCGATCATCTGCGCGTTCAGCGGGTCGCGGAAGAGCACGCGGCCGGCGACCGCGGTGAGCACGATGCCGAGGGCGGCCCACAGCCCGTACGCCACCCCCACCGGCATCCCGCGCTGGAGGACGAGGGCGAGGAGACCGAGGGCCAGCAGGTACGCCGCCCCGGTCGCCACCACCCACCCGGGCCGGCGCAGCCCGCGGGACTGCCGCAGGGACAGCGTCGCGGTCACCTCCGCGACCACGGCGAGCACGAGCAGCGCGCCGGTCACGACGGCTCCTCCGCGTGCTGCGAGCCGAGCTCGACCACGACGACGCCGAGGACGATCAGGGTGACGCCGAGGCCGACGACCGGGCTGAGCCGCTCGCCGAAGAGCGGGGCCGCGAGCACCGCGGTGGCGGCGACCCCGGCCGCGGCCCACACGGCGTAGGCGACGCCGACCTGCATCCCGGCCTCGAGGGTGCGGGCGAGCAGCGCGAAGGCGACCAGGTAGCCGACCACGGTCAGCGCGTACCACGCGGCCTGGTCCACCGCGGCACGCAGCGCGAGCGTCGCGGTGACCTCGCTGGCGATCGCGGCGGCCAGCGGTACCCAGCGCCTCACCGGGTCGGCTCGAGCAGGACGCGGACGTGGGCGACGACGGCGTCGACCTCGGGCTGGCCGTCCTGACCGGGGGCGAAGAGGCCGGTCGCGCGGGCCAGCCACAGTCCGTCCGCGGCCAGGCGCGCGGCGCAGAGGCGGGCTCGCAGGTCGGCGTCCGGGCAGTCGTCGAGGTCGAACCAGGGTGCGAAGACCTCGCGCCACGGGCCGGCGTGGTGGGGACGGTAGAGCGCATCGGCGAAGACCGCGACGTCGGCGGTGCTGAGGTCGCCGCCCACGGCGACCTCGACGTAGGCGCTGACGCGTTCGGTCGCGGAGAGCGCCTCCGGCCCGGCCCCGGCCACCGCACGCATCGCCGCGTCCCAGCGGCGGGCGGCCTGACCGACCACTCCGAGGAGGAGGGCCTCGCGGGTGCCGAAGTGGTACATCACGCCGGCCTTGGTCAGCCCGGCCTCGCGCGCGGTCGCGTCGTAGGAGATCTCCGCACCGCCCTCGCGGTCGAGCAGCCGCAGGGCGGCGTCGAGCACGGCGATGCGCTGGCTGGGCCTCATGCCAAAACTGTACCGTACGTATGGTGTAGTTTCCCGGGGAGGGCGGTGGACGACGCTCCACATCTCCGGTAGTCATGGTCGGTCGGTCGATCACCGGCCGGCTCGCGAGAGCCGTCGTACCACCCCGGAGACGCTCACATGCCGAAGTACTCGTCCGCACGCAGCCTGCAGGACGGTCTGGACGTACGGCCCCAGTTCAGCCGGGACGGCGCGGTGGTCGACATCCCGCGCCGCAGGATGGCCGAGAACTCGGTGGACCCCGATACCGCGTACCACGTGATCAAGGACGAGCTGATGCTCGACGGTCACGCCCGCCTCAACGTGGCGACCTTCGGCACGACCTGGATGGAGCCGCAGGCCGAGCGGCTGATGGCCGAGGCCGCGGACAAGAACCTCGTCGACCGCGACGAGTACCCGCACGCCGCCCAGCTGGAGGACCGCTGCCTCGACATCATCGCCGACTTCTGGAACTCCCCCGAGCCCGACAACCCCATCGGCTGCTCGACCATCGGCTCCTCCGAGGGCAGCATGCTCGCCGGGATGGCGCTGAAGTGGCGCTGGAAGGCGCGCCAGGAGGAGGCCGGCCGGCCCACCGACAACCCCAAGCTGGTGGTCGGCGCCAACGTGCAGGTCTGCTGGCACAAGTTCTGCCGCTACTGGGAGGTCGAGCCGGTCGAGATCCCCATCCGCCCGGGCGAGACCACGATGCACCCCGACGACGTCGCCGCGGCCTGCGACGAGAACACCATCGGGGTCGTCGGCATCCTCGGCTCCACCTTCGACGGTGCCTACGAGGACATCGCCGGGATGTCCAAGGCGCTCGACAAGCTCGAGATCGAGACGGGCACCTACGTGCCGATCCATGTCGACGCGGCCTCCGGCGGACTCTTCGCGCCCTTCGTCGACCCCGAGCTGGTGTGGGACTTCCGCATCGAGCGGGTGCAGTCGATCAACGCCTCCGGGCACAAGTACGGCCTGGTCTACCCCGGCGTCGGCTGGGTGCTGTGGCGCAGCGAGGAGGCCCGCCCCGAGGGTCTGGTCTTCCGCGTCGACTACCTCGGCGGCGACCACCCGACGATGTCGCTGAACTTCACCAAGCCCGCGTCCGGCGTGGTCGCGCAGTACTACCAGTTCGTGCGTCTCGGCTACGAGGGCTTCCGACGGGTGCACGAGCACAGCCGCGACATCGCGCAGATGATGGCGGCGGCCATCGACTCGATGGAGGAGTTCGAGGTGATCGCCGACGGCAGCGACCTGCCGGTCGTCGCGTTCTGCTTCAAGGGCGCCAACACCACGTCCGGCAAGCCGGAGAAGGACAGCTACGCGGCGAACGTCGAGTACACGCTGAACGACGTGGCCGACTGGATGAAGCAGGGTGGGTGGGCCGTCCCGGCCTACAACTTCTGCGCCGACCGGGAGAACCTCGAGATCATCCGGATCGTGGTCCGCAACGCCTTCAGCCGCGACCTCGCCCAGATGTTCCTGATGGAGCTCGGGCGTGCCGTCGGGCGCTGCGACGGCACGGGCGAGGACCCCGGCCGGGCGTTCCGGCACTGACGGGCCCGCGCGGCTGACCGGGGTCGGACCCTCCTGCTCCGGTCCCCGCGCCGCGGGGGAGGACGCGCGGTCCCCGGGACCATCGTCGTCGATGTGCTGCCGAACAGCCCTAGTCCCGAGGATCGGGCGGGTCCCGGGCCCGGGAGGGCCTACGGTCGCAGTCCGCGGGGCCACAGGAGAGGAACTCAGTGCGTATCGAGGATGCGAGCGCGGCACCTCGGGTCGTCGACGTGGTCGCCTCCCTCCAGGACGCGGGCGACCACCCGCTGATGCAGTCCTTCCCCCACGGTGCGGTCTTCACCTTCGACCGGGACCTGCGCTACCTGTCGGCCGGTGGGCGCGGTCTCGCGGACGTCGGCCTCTCCCGCGACCTGCTGGAGGGCAGGACGATCTTCGAGGCCTTCCCCGAGCAGACGACCGCCGTCATCGAGCCCTTCTACCGTGCCGCGCTCGACGGCACGTCGACGACCTGGGACGTCCCGTACGAGGGACGCACCTACGCCCAGCGCCTGGCGCCGGTCATGAACGCCGCCGGCGAGGTCGTCGCCGGCCTCGGGTTCACCCAGGACGTGACCGAGGCGCGTGCGGCCGAGCGCGCCCTCAGGGAGTCCGAGGAGCGGAACCGGCTCACCTTCGAGCACGCCCCGATCGGCCAGGCCATCGTCGAGCTGGACGGGACGTGGCGGCACGTGAACGCCGCGGTCACCGAGCTCACCGGGTACACCGAGGACGAGCTCCTGCGGCTGACCTTCCAGGACATCACCCATCCCCACGACCTGGACCTCGACCAGGAGCACCTGAGCAGGCTGCTGGCCGGTGAGATCGGGTCCTACCAGATCGAGAAGCGGTACATCGCGGCCTCCGGCCAGGTCGTCTGGGTCCTGCTGTCGGTCGCGCTGGTCCGGGAGGACGACGGCTCCCCGCTCTACTTCATCGCCCAGATCCAGGACATCACCGAGCGCAAGCGGGAGCACCAGGCGCTGCAGGACCTGACGGCGATGGTCGCGCACGACCTGCGGACACCTGCGGCGGTGATCCAGGGCTTCGCCGAGCTCCTCGAGGACCCCGCGGGCTCGGACCCGTCGGAGGTCCGATCCTTCGCCGCCCGCATCGCCGCCAGCGCCCGCGCGATGACGGTCCTGCTCGACAACGCCCTCGCGGCGACGACGCTCGGTTCCGGACACCTGGTCGCCTCGCCGAGCGCCGTGCCGCTGCGCGGCGCGGTCGCGACGGCGCTCCAGGCCGTGGACCTCGGTCCGGCGTCGATCGACACCTCGGCCCTCGACGACGTCTCGGCCTGGGTCGACCCCGTCCACCTCGGCCAGGTGCTGACGAACCTGCTGACGAACGCCGCGAAGTACGGCGGCGACGAGGTCGTCGTGTCGGCCACCACGAGCCTGGACCGCGTCCACGTCTCGGTCGCCGACAACGGTCCGGGGGTCGAGCCGGACTTCGTGCCCCACCTGTTCGACCGCTTCAGCCGAGCTCCCGGCAGCCGCGGTGGAGGGCAGCGCGGCAGCGGGCTCGGTCTGCACATCGTGCGGGACCTCCTGGCCGCCAACGACGGGACGATCCGGTACGCCAGGGCCACGTCGGGTGGCGCCGACTTCCGGATCGAGCTCTGCGCGTCCTCAGGAGCGGCCGGCGTCGACGAGCGGTGAGCCGCGCGCGCTCCCGTGCTCGCCGACCCCGCCACCGGGCTGCCTGGCGTCAGTCGTCCTGGCCGAGGACCCCGACGGGCACACCGGCCTGCGCGCAGCCCTCGTTGCTGCAGGCGAGCCGCAGGTAGAGCTCGCCGGCGGCCACCCGACCCGGGCGGGGCCGAAGACGGAAGCCGCTCTCGGTGTGGGTCATCTTCTCGCCGCACGCCGGGCACTTGTTGGTCATGCCGCGAACGTACTCGGTGCCGTCCCCAGGGGTGGAACCGTCGGGGTCTCGGGGTCGGTGTCCGGTGGGCGCCCCCGGCAGGATTCGAACCTGCGACCGGCGGATTAGAAGGCCGCTGCTCTGTCCAGCTGAGCTACGGGGGCGGGGGATCGGGACAGTCGGGACGACCCCGATGCCACTCGATCATGAGACATCATGCCGGAAGCCTCGCCCCGCGTGGGTTCGCAGCCGTCGACACCGGACGTCATGGCGGGCGTCGGCTGCTTACACGGCGCCGGCTCGAGCGACGGTGCCGCCGACGGGGGCGTTGCCGTGATCTCCTCCGGTCGTGGACGCCGTCGGCGACCCAGCGGAGGTCTACATCGACCTCCGCGTCCTGTGCCGGAGCGATCCGGGTCCACACCGTCTCGCCCCACCAGCAGGTACTGCGAGGGTGGGGTCTGGGTCCGTCGGTCGTGGCTGTCGCTGGTGGGCCTCGAGGCGGGACGCGGCCCTTGTCCGCGGGCACGCATTCCCGCCCCGAGGCCTCCGTGGCCCCGGCGGGGATCGAGGCCCGATCAGACCCCCCGAGAGGCTGACCGATCAGTCGAACTCGACGACCACCGGGCAGTTGGAGATGCCGGGCAAGGCCCGTAGACCGTGGAGGCTGGCATTGGCCGGTCCGCCGCCGGCGCTGACGAGGAGGCCCTGGGAGAACAGATCGGCGACGTCATCGTGGTCGGTCAGCCTGACTCGTTCACCTGCGGCGATCGCAGCATCCGTCCACAACGCGGGTGTGACGTCCCAGATGGGCGTGTAGTCGTTGTCACCCGGCACGACCTGGGTGATGTTCAGCGGGTCGCCCTGGCCGGCGACCGCTGACTGCAGTCCCTGCCGCTGGGGGTTGTTCACCCCTTTCGGGCCGTTGACGATGGGGATGATGGCGGCCCGTGCCGAGGTCTCCCGATCGAAGGAGGCCAGTCCGGGGGCAGCGTCGAGGCGAGGAGCCCAGGTAGAGCCCTCGAGTGCTGCCACGAGCTCCACTGATGCCTCCTGGTGGAGGTACTGCACGCGGTTGCCCTCGTAGAACCCGTTCAGGGTGTCCAGCGTCACCTGGCGTCGTCCGTAGTCGATGTCCACGACCGCGTCGTGAAGTCCCGAGGCATTGGCGACCTGCGTGGCGTTGAGCACCGTGCGCCCGTTGACGGAGACCAGCGGGCTGTAGTCGGAGTCGCCGACGGCACCGGCCTGCACCTCGGCGGGTGGGAAGCCCGTCGGCCCGGGCACCACGACCCGCTCAGGTGCGAAGTCCACCGTGCCGCTGAACGCCAGCTTCCCATCGACCCTGCGTGCCGACTGGACCGCCGCCGTGCCGAGTGCGATCGCGAGCTTCTCGGCGTGGTTCACGCCGCGGCGCTCGGCGTCGTCCTCGTTCGATGACTCGGTGACGACGTACCAGACGGTCGCCCCGTCGTGCAGTCCCTTCTTCAGGGGCAGCGTCACCGTGCCCTCCCTCGTGTTCAGCGCGATGGTGCTCGTCATGAACACCTCGGCCCCGCTCGCCGATGCGGGTGTCGGCGCCGCCAGCACCGGTAGGGCGAGGGCCGCCGCGCAGGAGCCGATCACCATTCTTCCGACCGCAGTTCTCATGGTTCTCTCCTCGGTGTCGCGCTGCATCCTGAGGTCGTGCCCCGTCCACCAAGGCGGTGTCCGGCCGTGCAGCGGGTCCTCCCGACGCTAGGACCGCGGGGCGTGGGAAAGGGCCTCGCGCCATTACGGATCCCTTACGGATCGCTCCCCAGGCCAATTGCGGCCTCCGACCTCTACCGAAGGTTGCGTACGGAGGCGAGCTCTTCGCGACCGGGCTTGCGGCCCGGAAGGAAACGCGACCGAGCTCCGCGGGTGGTGGGAACCCAGCCCTCGGCGTCGTTCTCGGGCCATCTCGTCGGGTTCTCCAGGGACGTCCGGCCGCGGCGTCATCCATTGGTAAGAACTCCCGCTCCCGTTCACCGGTAGCGTCGAGGGTGACCAAGGAGGCTCTTCACGATGATGCGCGTGCCGTGGGTGCTCACTCTTCAGCTCGGCCTCCTGGTGGCGGTGGTCGGTGGGCCCCCGTCGCTGCGCGGTTCCACGGCTGCCACGTCGGCCGGGCGCGAACGCACCCGCTGGCTGACGCGAGTGGCTTGCGAGACCCTCACGGCCCGTGTCGGACCCCCCGGGACATCGGACGGTCCTCCCTGCGGCGATGCGTGGGGAGCCGTGCCGCGGGATCTGGCGCTGCGCGCGCCGGCACCACTCGTCGGGGCCGTGGGTGTCGCGACCGCGGCAACGGTCGTGAGGCGGTGGCGGCGCCCGACGCCGCAGGGATCCGAGGGCTGAGCGGTGGCCACGATCCTGGTGGTCGACGACGACCACACGGTCCGCGAGGTGGTCGTCTCCTACCTCCGCGCGGCTGGCCATGAGGTGGTCGAGGCCGCGGACGGAGCCGCGGCGATCCGGTCCGTGCAGGAGGCGTCGTTGGACCTGGTGATCCTCGACCTGATGCTCCCGGGCATCGACGGGCTGGAGGTGTGCCGCCGGCTGCGGGAGACCAGCGACGTGCCCGTCATCATGCTCACTGCCCTCGGCAGCGAGACCGACCGTGTGATCGGGCTCGAACGCGGCGCGGACGACTACGTCACCAAGCCGTTCAGTCCCCGCGAGCTGGTGCTTCGCGTGGACTCCGTGCTGCGCCGCTCGGTCGTGGACCGCGGGACTGCGCCGCCGGTGACACTCATCGATGGCGACCTGACGGTGGACGCTGCCCAGCACGCTGCTAGCCGCGGCGGACGACGGATCGAGCTGACCGTGCGGGAGTTCGAGCTGCTGCGCTTCCTCCTGGCCAATCCGGGCCTCGCGTTCTCGCGCGATCAGCTGCTCAGGGAGGTGTGGGGGTGGTCCTTCGGTGACCAGTCCACCGTGACCGTGCACGTGCGACGGTTGCGCGAGAAGGTGGAGCAGGATCCGACCAGACCGGTGCGGCTGGTGACCGTCTGGGGGGTCGGCTACCGGTGGGAGGCGTCGTGACGGACGACCAGTGGACGGTGATCGCGATCGCAGCAGCGTGCTCTGGGACGGTCGGAGTCCTGGGCCTGCTGCTCGGCTGGGTGCTGCGGCACCGGTCGCTGCGCTACCTGCCGGCCGGGGTGTCCCTGGTCGCGGTGCTGGCCGTGGTCGCCGGAGTGGTCGGCACGGCACGGGCGATGTTCCTGTCGCCTCACGACTACAACGTCGTGCTGTCGGTCTCCGTTGTCGCAGGCGTCCTGGCCCTGGTGTTCTCGATGGCCGTGGGGCATACCGTCGTACGGTCCTCGCGGTCACTGACTGCGGACGCCCGGAGGTTCGGCGAGAGCGGGCAGTTCGTGGCGGCCCGTCGCGGTCCCGCAGAGTTCCAGCAGCTCTCCGCCGAGCTGCTGCGCACCAGCGAGCGGCTCAGCGAGTCCCGGGCTCGCGAGGTCGCCCTCGAGGAATCCCGGCGGGAGCTCGTCTCCTGGGTCTCCCACGACCTGCGCACGCCGCTGGCCGGGCTGCGGGCCATGACCGAGGCGCTCGAGGACGGACTGGCTGATGACCCCGACCGCTACCACGCCCAGATGCGAGCCGAGGTCGACCGGATGGTGCGGATGGTCAACGATCTGTTCGAGCTGTCCCAGATCCACGCCGGCGTGCTGTCGCTGTCCCTGCAGACGGTGGCGGTCGTCGACCTGGTCAGCGAGACCATCGCCGGCGCCGAACCGCTCGCCCGAGCCCGGCAGGTGGGGCTCGGCGGAGCGGTGGACGAGGGCGTGCTGGTCCGGGCCGATCCGACACAGCTGTCGCGTGTCATCGGCAATCTCGTGATGAACGCGATCCGACACACACCGGCCGGTGGGAAGGTGGAGATCCTCGGACGGTCCGGGACCGCGCGCACCGAGCTGAGCGTCACCGACGGCTGCGGCGGCATCCCGGAGTCCGACCTCCACCGGGTCTTCGACGTCGCCTGGAGGGGGAACCACGCCCGCACCCCCGACTCGGGCAGTGGCGCCGGTCTGGGGCTGGCGATCGTCCGGGGCATCGTCGAGGCCCACGACGGCACCGTGATGGTGAACAACGAAGCTCACGGGTGCCGGTTCCTCGTCCAGCTCCCAACCTCCGGCCCACCCTGAGCCGACGATGCGATCGGTCCAGCACCGATCGAGATACCCCTGCACCAGCGCGCCTGCTCCCCGAGGCGGTCGCCACGGTGCCCAGACTCGGCGCCGCGTGCTGATCCAGGCACGGACGCTGGGCGTCAGGTGCAGTCGACGGCGGTGTTCGACGACGGGCAGATCTCCCGCGATCGCGTCTGCGCCCCCAGACCGAGTCGTGGAGCGAGGATCGCGAGCGCCACGTCCTGCACCTCGTTCAGGGACAGGACGTCTCGGTGCGATCCCTCAGGGTCACCTCGGCGCAGCCCGGACAAGGGCGATCATGCCCGACGCGCCGGTCACCGGCCGCGCGGGCCGTCGCGCACGTACGCGGTCCTGGTCGCGCGCACCCAGCCCTCCGCCGTCCGGACGGCGGTCCGGAAGGTCAGCGACTCGCGTGGCTCGACGCGACGGTCGACCCGGGTCGGGACCTCGACGGTCAGCGAGGTCCTCCCGGGCGGGACGAAGGCGAAGAGGCCCGCGCCGCTGGACCCGAGCGGCTGGTCGGGGTCCGCCTCACGACCGCCGAGACCCTCGAAGGCGCGGGCGCGGACGTCGGAGACCGTGACGTCCGGGCGCGGCCCGCGGACGACCTCCGCCAGCAGGAAGAGCCCGTAGTCCACGGGTGCGGCCAGGGTGACGCGCAGCCGTACGGCACCACCCTCCCGCACCGACCGGTCCACCGGTCGGGCCGTCACCTGCGGTGTCGGGTCGTCGTCGACGATCCGGGCGCTGCCGAGGTAGGAGGACGTCATCAGCCCGCGGGTCGCGTAGGCGGTGAAGAACACCCGCTCGCCCCCGAGGTCGTCGAGGTCGTCCGGCTCGTAGGTGAAGGGCAGCGTCCCCGTGGTCTGCCCCGGGGCGAGGTCGAGGGTGAACCGGTCCCGGCCGGTGCTGCCGGCCACCACCACGACGGCCCGCCCCGGTCGGTCCAGGTTGTGGACGGTGAAGGGGACGTCGGCGGTGACCCGACCGGGGCCGTCGCCCTCCGGCAGGCGTACGGATCCGAGGTCGATCGTGCCCGCCCGTCGCTGCGGCACCGGGGCCGGCGACGAGGGAGCGGCCGCGAGGTCGGCGACCCAGACACGACCGGCGTCGCTGCGCGAGACCAGCTCGACCTCCGTCACCCGGGTGAGGTCGACGCCGTCGGCCCCGCGGGGGTCGGCGAGCAGGGCCTGCGCCCAGGCCTTCGGGCTGACGCGGGGCAGGGCGGGCAGCACCCCGTCGTCCTCGGGCACCACCTCGGCCGAGGCGCCGTCGGCGTCGGTCAGGCGCACCCCGAGACGGACCGGGCCGGACCGCGGGTCGACCACGGTCCTCAGCTCCAGACGGTCCTGGCTCAGGTCGAGCGGCTCCTCCAGCAGCATCCCCCCGACCTGCCCGGGGGCGTCCCAGCTCATCTCGAAGAAGCGTCGGGTGGGCGCCGGGTCGAACCCGTCCGTCCAGTGCGGACTGACCTGGGAGCGGACCGGTCGCGCACCGCAGGCACCCACGCGGTCCTCGACCGTGCCGACGCAGAAGGAGGTGCGGGCACCCTCTGCGAGGGTCAGCCCGGTGTCCACCGACGGGCGCCGCAGCTCGCGACCGCCGCCGAGGGCGTGGCTCAGGACGGTTGCGTCACCGGTCGAGGGCACGGTGACCCGGGAACCGTCGAACATCGCCACGACGTCCTGCTCGCCGGTGAAGGTGCGCACCGCGCCCGCGACGTAGGCGGCGCCGACGTCACGCTGCTCGGCGGCGCTGAGGCGCCCCGGGTGGGCCGTGCCGCACGGGGCGTCCTGGCGCCCGAACCAGTCGTCGTTCGCGGGCGCGACCGCGACGCCCGGTGTCCACTCGGAGTTGAAGTAGTTGTGGTTGGCGCCGAGCACGAGCACCGAGCTCTTCAGGGACGTGTCGTCGCTCGCGAGGTCGCGCGAGACGTCGGTGAACTTCTGGCCCTGCAGGTCCGAGACGTCCCCGTCGCAGTACGTGCCGACGGTCACCCTGCAGGTCCGAGACGTCCCCGTCGCAGTACGGCAGCAGGGTGACCGTCGGCACGTACGGCGCGGTCTGGCTGCCGAAGTCGGTGGGAGCGACCAGCACCTGCCCCGCGATCCGGTAGGGCGCCGAGAGCGGGATCCGGATCGAGGCCCGGTCGACCCCCTCGCCGCCCCGGCTGTGCCCGACGAGGACGACCTCGTCGAGGTCGACCTGGTGCTCCTCGGCGAGGCCGGTCCAGTGGTCGAGGTGGCGGGTGATGATCGCCGCCCGGGCGCCGGCGCCGCCGTCGGGCAGCCGGAAGTCCTGGGCGTTGATGCCGTTGACCCGGACCGACACGGTCACGTAGCCCTGGGAGGCGAGCAGCTGCTGGGTGTCGGTGTAGCCGAGGTGGCTCGGGATCTCGGCCAGCGGGGCCTGGCAGGGCCAGCTGAAGTCGGTCGGGCGACCGGGACCGGCCTTGTAGCAGACGGAGTGCCGGCCGTGCTGGAAGAGCACCAGCGGTGCCGTGCCCACGATCTGCCCGGGTGCGGGCTCGACCACGTGACCGACCATCTCGATCGGCTCGGGCATGCCAGGCAGCGTCACGGGCTCGAGCTCGTAGTCGCTGGAGACCGTCGCGAACGTGCCGGGCACACCCGGGTCGACCGGAAGCGACTCGGCACGAGCCGGGTCCGGGGCGGCCGGGCCCGACGCGCGGCCGGTCGGGCCCGGGGTGCCCACGCGCCGGTCGTCACCGGGCTCGTCGAGGCGGTCGCCCGAGAGCAGGACGTCGAGCTCGCCCGGGCGGGGCGACGTCGCGGCTCGGACCACCGCGGTGACGGTCCGGGCGTCCGGGGACGTCGGCGGGCCCACCAGGAGCTCGCCGGCGCCGGGGTCCGCCGGGGCGATCGTCGGTCGGTCCGAGGTCAGCGGGAAGCGCGTGGGCGAGCGCCACGACACCTGGTAGGTCCCGGCCCCCGCCACCTCGACCGTCCACCGGCCGGGGTCCGCGGCGGCGACGGTCGCCGGCGGAGCGGTCGCGCCGAGCGCAGGCACCGGGGCCACCGGCAGGACGAGCGCGAGGGCGAGGGCGGGGGCCAGCACGAGGCCGCCCACGAGTCGGGAGGGGTGGGTGCTCGGCATGGTCGTCGTCCGTCCGTCCGGGGCGTGGAGTCACGCTGCGGCTCACGCTAGACCTGCCGAGCGCCCCGTGGGGCCGCCGTCGGTCAGGGTCGCAGGCGGTCCATCCAGGCCTCGACCTCGTCGGCGCCGCGCGGCAGCCCGTACGACAGGTTCTGGTGACCGTCGGCGGTGACCAGGACGTCGTCCTCGATCCGGATCCCGATGCCGCGCAGCTCCTCGGGGACCAGCAGGTCGTCCTCTTGGAAGTACAGGCCCGGCTCGACCGTGAGCACCATGCCCTCGGCCAGGGTGCCCTTGGCGTACGCCTCCGGCGCCGCCCGTCCGCAGTCGTGGACGTCCATGCCGAGCATGTGGCTGGTGCCGTGCAGCGTCCAGCGCGCGTAGACCTTCGACTCGGGGTCCAGCGCCTCCTCGGCCGGCACCGGCAGCAGTCCCAGGTCGTCGAGCGCGTGGGCCAGCACCCCCATCGCAGCCTCGTGGGCGGCGGCGAACGGCGCCCCCGGGCGGACGGCGTCGATCCCGGCCTGCTGGGCGGCCAGCACCACGTCGTAGAGCTCGCGCTGCAGGGGGGTCCAGCGGCCGTCGACCGGCAGGGTGCGGGTCACGTCGGCGGTGTAGAGGTTGCGCCCCTCCACCCCCATGTCCAGCAGGACCAGCTCACCGGGCGTGATCGACCCCGAGTTCTCGATCCAGTGCAGCGTCGTGGCGTGCTTGCCGCCGCCGACGATGGAGTCGTAGCCGATGTCGTTGCCCGTCGCCCGGGCGCGGCGGAAGAACGTGCCCTCGATCCACCGCTCACCGTGCTCCAGCACCCGGTCCCACTCCCGCACGGAGTCCTCGAAGCCCAGCGCGGTCACGTCGCAGGCCTCCTGCAGCTCGCCGACCTCCCACGCGTCCTTGACCAGGCGCATCTCCGAGGCCACCCGGGCGAGCTCGTCGTCCAGGCCGGTGTCGGGCGCGACGACCCGGTCGACGGCGGAGGAGAGGCCCCGCAGCACCCGGGTCTTGGCCGTCCCGCGCCGCTGGAGGTCGTCCTCGAGGTGGTCGAGGTGGCGCACCTCGAGCCCGAGGGAGGACGACAGCTCGTGCATCGAGGGCCGGCGCCCCGCCCACAGCTCGCCGTACTGCCGGTCGCGGAAGAACTCGTCGGTGTCGCGCGCGGAGCGCGGGCGGGCGTAGAGCACCTCGGTGCCGTCCTCGACCACCAGGACGCCGTCGGTGGTCTGGTTGCCCGAGAAGTAGGTGTGGGCGGTGTCCGGGCGGAACCGGTAGTCGGTGTCGTTGGACCGCACCTTGAAGGAGCCCGCAGGCAGCACCAGGCGCTCGCCCGGGAAGGCCTCGGCCAGGCGTCGCCGGCGAGCGGCGGCGTACGGCGCGACCGGGTGGGCCGGCAGGTCGAGCTCGCGGTCGCCCCAGCCGGTGCGCATGAAGTCTCGGTACGCCGTCGGCACCGCCGGGTCGTGCGACTCGGTGCCGGTCTCCGGCTCGGCGGCCGTGGGGGCAGCGCTCGGGGAGGAGGTCGGGGCGGGGGTCTCGTGCTGGTCCTGGCTCACCCCGCCAGACTACGACGGGACGCCGCTCGCGACCCGCGGCCGTGCGACCTGCGCCCGAGGGTCGGCGCGGCCGTGCCCGGCCCCCTCTTGGTTAGGCTGCCGCCCATGCCGGCCCCCCGCCGCGACAGCGTCGCCTTCACGGTCCTCGTGACCGTCCTGGTGGTGCTCGGCGCGCTGGCGGTGCTGGTCTCCCTCGCGCTCTCCGGCGCACCCGGGACCCTGCTGGTCGCCGCGGTCGCGGCCGCGGTGCCGGTGGGCCCCCTCGTGGCGTGCTACCTGTGGCTCGACCGCTACGAGCCGGAGCCCCGCCGCCTGCTCCTCGCCGGTCTCGCCTGGGGCGCCTTCGTGGCCACCGTCGCCGCCGTGGTGCTCGGCGGGATCGGCGGGCTGGCGGTCGGCGCCGGCCGGACCGCCTCCCTGGCCGTCGTGGCGCCGGTGACCGAGGAGGCCAGCAAGGGCCTCTTCCTGCTCCTGCTGCTGTGGTGGCGCCGCGCCGAGCTCGACGGCCTGCTCGACGGTCTCGTCTACGCCGGCATGGTCGGCATCGGCTTCGCCTACACCGAGAACATCGTCTACCTCGCGGCGGCCTACGACGGCACCTCCGGGACCGGACCGGGCGGCCTGGCCGGGCTGACCACGCTCTTCGTGGTGCGCTGCCTGCTGAGCCCCTTCGCCCACCCGCTCTTCACCGCGTTCGTCGGGATCGGCGTCGGCCTGGCCGTCTCCAGCCGCTCGCGCGTCGTACGGGTCGGGGCGCCCCTGCTCGGCTACGCCGCGGCCGTGCTGGCGCACGGCCTCTGGAACGGCTCGACGGTGGCCGGGCTCGGTGGTTTCCTCGGCGTCTACGTCGCCCTCATGCTCCCGGCCCTGGCCGGGGTCGTCGCCCTGGCGGTGTGGGCGCGGCGCTCGGAGCGGCTGATGCTGACCGCTGCGCTCGCCGACGCCGCGGACCGCGGGCTGGTGCCGGCCACCGACGTCGGGTGGGTCGTCGACCTCCCCGCCCGGCGGGCCGCGCGGCGACACGCGCGCGCGCACGGAGGTCGTCCGGCCGAGCGCGCGATGCGCGACTACCAGCAGGCCGCGGTCGAGCTCGGCTTCCTCCACCACCGCCTGCTGCGCGGCACCGCACCCGTCGACTGGCAGGCTCGGGGCCAGGCCCACGTCGCCCGCATCCACGCGGTCCGACCTGCCGTAGGCTTCCCCGGACAGGTGGTACCGACCCGATGACCCAGATGGTGACCGCGCTCGTGCGGCTCCGCAGCGCGCTGCAGGCAGCCGAGCTGCCCCTCGACCTCCCCGGGGCCGGGGCGCTGCGCGACTCCCGCAGCGCCATGGTCGACCAGCTCGAGGACTACGTCATCCCGCGGTTGATGACGCTCGACGCGCCCCTGCTCACCGTGGTCGGCGGCTCGACCGGCGCCGGCAAGTCCACGCTGGTCAACTCCCTGGTGGGCCATCGCGTGACCACGCCCGGGGTGCTCCGCCCCACCACCCGCTCGCCGGTGCTGGTGCACCACCCCGACGACGCGGCGTGGTTCGGCCAGGACCGGCTGCTGCCCGACCTGGCGCGGGTCACCCACTCCACCAACGACCCGGCCGCGCTGCAGCTGGTGGCGACCACCGCCGTCCCCGCCGGGCTGGCCGTGCTCGACGCGCCCGACGTCGACTCCGTCGAGGAGCGCAACCGCCAGCTCGCCGCGCAGCTGCTCGCCGCCGCGGACCTCTGGCTCTTCGTCACCTCGGCGGCCCGCTACGCCGACCAGGTGCCCTGGGGGTTCCTGAAGCAGGCCGCCGAGCGGTCCACCGCGGTCGCGGTCGTGCTCGACCGCACCCCCGAGGAGGCGGTGGCCACCGTCTCCTCGCACCTCGCGCGGATGCTCGCCAGCCGTGGCCTGAAGGACTCCCCGCTCTTCACCGTGGCCGAGGGTCCCGTTGACGCGGACGGCCTGCTGCCGCCGGCCCACGTCGCGCCGGTGCGGGCCTGGCTGGAGAGCCTCGCCGGCGACACCGCGGCCCGCGGTGCGGTCGTCCAGCAGACCCTCCAGGGCGCGATCCGCGACGTCGCCCGGCGCAGCCACCCCGTCGCCGACGCGGTGGCCGAGCAGGCCCTGGCCACCGAGACCCTGCGCGACGACGTCGACCGGGCGTACGACGAGGCCGTCGACGCGGTCAACCGGGCCTGCGCCGACGGCACGCTGCTGCGCGGGGAGGTGCTCGCCCGCTGGCAGGAGTTCGTGGGCACCGGCGAGCTGCTGCGCTCCTTGGAGTCCAAGGTCGGCTGGCTGCGCGACCGCCTGGTGAGCGTTGTCAAGGGCAAGCCCCAGCAGGCCGACCGGGTCACCGTGGCCGTCGAGTCCGGTCTGGAGACCCTGATCCTGGAGCACGCCGAGGCCGCCGCTGAGAGGGCGGAGGCCGCCTGGCGCCAGAACCCCGCCGGGCGCACCCTGCTCGAGCGCGGTGAGCGCGACCTCGGCCGGGCCTCCCGCGACCTGCGCCGCCAGGCCGAGCGCACGGTGCGCGAGTGGCAGTCCGACGTGCTGGACATGGTGCGTACCGAGGGTGCCGACAAGCGCACCACCGCGCGGTTCCTCGCCTTCGGCGTCAACGGACTCTCGGTGGCCCTGATGGTCGTCGTCTTCGCCAGCACCGCCGGGGTCACGGGCACCGAGATCGGCATCGCCGGCGGCTCGGCCGTGCTCGGTCAGAAGCTGCTCGAGGCGGTCTTCGGCGACCAGGCCGTGCGGCGCCTGGCCGAGCGGGCCAAGCGCGCCCTCGACCAGCGCCTGCGTGCGCTGCTCGAGGGGGAGCGCGCCCGGTTCACCGACCTGCTCGACGAGCAGGGACTGGTCCCCGGCGCCGCCGAGCGGCTCCGCGACGCCGCGCGCAAGGTCGACGACCAGCGCTTCGCCGCCCGCCAGCACGGCGGCGTGGCGGCGCCCCCGAACGCCCAGGAGAGGACGACGTGACGACGCTGCTGCAGGGCGCCCGCAAGCTGGTCACCCGGGGCACCGGGCTCGGGACCCGCATCGAGGCGCTGGAGGTCGCGGCGCAGAACGCGCGCGGGCGTCTCGACGACGCCCTCGTCGACGAGGCCGCCGCCGCCGCCGACCGCGCCGC
The DNA here is from genome assembly GCA_046595185.1 of Nocardioides sp. GTDB lineage: Bacteria > Actinomycetota > Actinomycetes > Propionibacteriales > Nocardioidaceae > Nocardioides. The sequence continues at coordinate 3,200 of JBKJPE010000005.1, read as the reverse complement.
CTCCCGGATGCGGCTCTCGGCCCGGCACACCGTGGTCGGCATCGCCGGGGCGACGGGCTCGGGCAAGTCCTCGACCTACAACGCGCTGACCGGCCTCGAGCTCGCCGCCGTCGGCGTGCGACGCCCGACCACATCCTGGGCCTCCGCGTGCGTCTGGGGCCACGAGGGCGCCGAGGAGCTCCTGGAGTGGCTCGGCATCCCGCCGCGCCACCAGACCACCCGCGACTCGATGCTCGACGGGCGCCGCGACGACCGACAGCTCGACGGCGTGGTGCTGCTCGACCTGCCCGACCACGACTCCACCGAGGTCAGCCACCACCTCGAGGTCGACCGGCTGGTGCAGCTCACCGACCTCCTGGTCTGGGTCCTCGACCCGCAGAAGTACGCCGACGCCGCCATCCACGACCGCTACCTCGCCCCGCTGCGCTCGCACCGTGAGGTGATGGTCGTGGTGCTCAACCACATCGACACCGTGCCCGAGGACCGGCGCGAGGCGATGGTCGCCGACGTCCGGCGCCTGCTGGTGGCCGACGGCCTGCCCGACGTCCCCGTCTACGCCCTGAGCGCCCGGCACGGCATCGGCGTCGAGGACCTGCGCGGCGAGATCGCCGGTCGGGTGCGCGACAAGGCCGCCACCCGCACCCGCGTGCAGGCCGACCTGCTCTCGGTCGCCGACCGGATGGCCGAGCAGAGCGGCGAGGGCCAGGCCCGCTCCCTGTCCGAGCAGCGCGTGCGTGAGCTCGAGGACGCGCTGGCCGACGCCGCAGGCGTGCCCACCGTCGTGGGAGCCGTCGAGCGGTCGACCCGGGTGCGCGGGGGGCGTGCCACCGGCTGGCCGGTCGTCAGCTGGGTCGCCCGGCTGCGGCCCGACCCGCTCAAGCGCCTCCACCTCGACCTCGGTGACGCGGGACGCCAGCTCACCGGGCTGGCCCGGACCTCGCTGCCCGCGACGACCCCGGTGCAGCGCGCCCGCGTCGACACCGAGGTGCGGGCGCTGGCCGACGAGGCCTCCGCCGGGCTCGGTCGGCCCTGGGCCACGTCGGTGCGCCGTGCCTCGACCTCCCGCCTCGACGACCTCGGCGACCGGCTCGACGCCGCGATGGCCGCGACCGACCTGCAGGTCGACCGCCTCCCGTGGTGGACCGGCGTCGTCCGGGTGCTGCAGTGGCTCCTGCTGGCCACCGGTGTCGCGGGCCTGGCATGGCTGCTGGTCCTGGCCGGGCTCGCCTTCCTCGGGCTCCCCGACGTGGCCACGCCCGACGTCGGTGGGCTCCCCGTGCCGACGGTGATGCTGCTCGGCGGGGTGCTGCTGGGCATCGTGCTCGGCCTGGTCGGCCGCTTCCTGGTCGGCGCCACCGCCCGCTCGCGGGCGCGGACCGCCGACAAGCGGCTCCGAGGGGCGGTGGGCGAGGTCGCGACCGAGCTGGTCGTGGCACCGGTCTCCGCCGAGCTGGCCGCGCACGCCCAGGTGCGCGAGTCGCTGGCCGCGATCCGGCGCGACTGACGCTGCGGCCACCGACCCGTCGCCGCCGACCGTCCACAGCGACCGCCGCGGTCAGACCCTCCACCGGGCCCGTCGCGCCGGCCCCGCCGGGCGGGCGGTGGCCACAGGATGCTGTCGTGCCCGTCGCCGGCGGGCCGGGAGGGACGGACTCATGAGCAACGAGACGCTGGTGACCCTGCAGGGCTGGATCGGGGGAGAGGTGTCGCTGCGACTGGCCGGCGACACCCCCGTGACCAGCTTCCGCGTGGGCTGCACCCCGCGCCGCTGGAACCGCCGCACCGAGACCTGGGGCGACGCCGAGACGCAGTGGTACACCGTGAACGCCTGGCGCGGTCTGGCCGAGAACTGCGCCGCGTCGCTGCACAAGGGGGAGCCCGTCGTGGTGCACGGACGGCTGTCGGCTCGCACCTGGTCGGGGAAGGACGGTGTGACGGTCACCACGCACGAGGTCGAGGCCGTCCTCGTCGGGCACGACCTGGCCCGTGGCAGCACCGTCTTCACCCGGACGGCGGCGGCCACCCCCGCGGAGCCGGGGGAGCGCGTCGCTGCGTAGGCTCCCGAGCATGGCGGAGTATGTGTTCACCCTGCGCAACGTGCGTAAGGCCCACGGCGACAAGGTCGTCCTCGACAACGTGACGATGTCGTTCCTGCGGGGGGCCAAGATCGGTGTCGTCGGCCCCAACGGGGCCGGCAAGTCGACCCTGCTGAAGATCATGGCCGGCCTCGACCACGCCAACAACGGCGACGCCATCAAGGACCCGGACGCGACGGTGGGCATGCTCCAGCAGGAGCCCCCGCTGACCGAGGGTCGGACGGTGCTGCAGAACGTCGAGGAGGCCGTCGGCGAGGTCAAGGGCAAGCTCGACCGGTACCACGAGATCTCCGAGGCCATGGCCGACCCCGAGGCCGACTTCGACAAGCTGCTCAGCGAGATGGGCGACCTGCAGACCGCCCTCGACGACGCCGGTGCCTGGGACCTCGACTCCCGCCTGGACCAGGCCATGGACGCCCTGCGCTGCCCGCCGGCCGAGAGCCTGGTCGACAACCTCTCGGGTGGGGAGCGGCGCCGCGTCGCCCTGTGCAAGCTGCTGCTGCAGCAGCCCGACCTGCTCCTCCTCGACGAGCCCACCAACCACCTCGACGCCGAGTCGGTGCAGTGGCTCGAGGGGCACCTGAAGAACTACCCCGGCGCCGTCCTGGCCGTGACCCACGACCGGTACTTCCTGGACAACGTCGCCGAGTGGATCGCCGAGGTGGACCGTGGCCAGATCCACGGTTACGAGGGCAACTACACCACCTACCTGGAGACCAAGAAGGACCGCCTGAAGATCGAGGGGCAGAAGGACGTCAAGCGCGCCAGGATGCTGGAGCGGGAGCTGGAGTGGGTGCGCTCGAACGCCAAGGCGCGCCAGACCAAGAGCCGCTCCCGGCTCGCGCGCTACGAGGAGATGGCGGCCGAGGCCGACCGGATGCGCAAGATCGACACCTCCGAGATCAACATCCCCGCCGGACCCCGGCTCGGTGACGTCGTCCTCGAGGCCCGCGACCTCACCAAGGGCTACGACGATCGGGTGCTGATGGGCGACCTGTCCTTCTCGCTGCCCCGGGCCGGCATCGTCGGCGTGATCGGCCCCAACGGCGTGGGCAAGACCACGTTGTTCCGGATGATCGCCGACCAGGAGCAGCCCGACCAGGG
>JBKJPE010000098.1:0-17232 GCA_046595185.1 Nocardioides sp. | reverse complement strand
GGTCACCGACGGCGTCGACGACGGCGGGGAGCACCTCGAGCGGCGTCGGGGAGCGGTCGAGCTGGCGTCCGCCGTGGTTGGACACGACGACCGCGTCGGCCCCGGCGTCGACCACCGCCCTGGCGTCGGCCACCGACTGCACGCCCTTCACCACCAGCGGTCCGTCCCAGACCGAGCGCAACCAAGCCACGTCGGCGATCGTCGCCGCCGGGTCGAACATCCTGCCGACCAGGTCGGCGACGGTGCCCTCGGACCGGGTCAGCGAGGCGAACTCCAGCGGCTCGGTGGTCAGCAGGTCGAACCACCAGCCGGGGTGCAGCGCCCCCTCGGCCACGGTGCGCGCCGACAGCGACGGCGGGATGGTGAAGCCGTTGCGCACGTCACGCAGCCGTGCGCCGGCCACCGGGGTGTCCACGGTCAGCACCAGCGCGTCGTACCCCGCCTCCCGGGCGCGGTCGACGAAGTCGCGGCTGGCTGCCCGGTCGCGCCACAGGTAGAGCTGGAACCACCGGACGCCGTCCGGGGCGGCGGTGGCGAGGTCCTCGATCGACGTGGTGCCCATCGTCGACAGCGCGTACGGGATGCCGGCGCGCGCCGCCACCCGCGCGACGGCGGGCTCGCCCTCGGTGTGCATCAACCGCGTGAACCCGGTGGGGGCGAGCACCAGGGGCAGGGTCGCCCGCCGGCCGAGGATCGTGGTCGAGGTGTCCACGGAGGAGACGTCGCGCAGCACGCGCGGCTGGAGCTCCACGTGCGCGTACGCCTCCCGTGACCTGCGCAGGCTGATCTCCTCACCGGCCGCGCCGTCGGTGTAGTCGAACACGGCCCGGGGTGCGCGACGTCGGGCCACCAGCCGCAGGTCCGGGATGGACGCGACCGCGGCCAGGCGTCGATCGGTGGGGCTGAGGTGGACGCCGCGTGGGCGCAGGAGCGGCTGCAGCTCGGACCAGCGCGGGCGTCGACGGGCGGTCATCTGGTGGTTCTACACGACGACGCGAGCGGCCGGGTCGCCGCGGCGGGCGTCCCCGTCGGCTCCGCTCGCCCAGCACCAGGCGTTGACCACCACGTCCGAGCCGTTGCGGCCAGGGAGCCGGCCCCCGGTGTCCAGCGGGCGCACAGCGCGTCCGCGGTCCCCGGGGTCGCCCGGACCACGCGGACGTCAGCAGCCGTCGCGCTCGCCCGCTCCAGGGTGCGGCCCCGACCGCGGCGAGCCCTGCCGCGACGACTCCCGGCTGGCCGGCGCCTGGCCGGCCTCGGTCCCGTGGCCCGGACCTGCCAGGACCGTCTCCCCTGACTGCGCACGCTGCGCCCGACACCGTGGGACGAGACCGGGCTCGACCCGGGGGCTCACACGATGACTCCGGCGCGCTCCAGAACGTTCTCCGAGACGCCGTGGGAGTGGTGCGAGCGGTCCCGACACGAAGCGCGATCCCGACCGTCGCGAGCGCGGAACGACCGCCGTCGGAGCCACCTCGGGGTCGTGCACGCGCTCGACGGTTGGCGCTCGACGGGTGCTGCACGCCCCGCACCGGCAGGGACCATGGCCCCTGCCCGCGACGGGAGCAGTCGACCAGGCTGACACCACGGCCGGCGTCCGTCGGTCGCGCTGGCGAGACGGAGTCCCATGATGTTCTGGAACGGCGAGGACGGCTGGGCCGACAGCGGTGGCGGATACGTCGTGATGATGCTGGGGATGCTGGTGTTCTGGGTGCTCATCATCGTGGCCGTCGCACTGGTGCTGCGCCGACCTGACCGGAGTGGTCGCTCGTCGGGGGGCATGGTGCCCGCTCACCGCACGGCGCAGCAGGTGCTGGCCGGCCGGTTCGCCCGGGGCGAGATCGAGGAGACCGAGTTCACCGACCGACTGGCCATCCTGCACGGTCACGTCCGGTGGTGACCGACAGGCTGACTCCGACCGGACGACCGCGCGGCGCTCGAACAGCCGCTCGACCTGTTCCTCCGGGATGCCGACGCCGGTGTCGGAGACGGTGAACTCGACCTGAGAGGTGCCGGTCGTCCTCGGCCATGTCCACGGGCCGCACCGCGAGGCTGACGGTGCCGCGTTCGGTGAACTCCACCGCGTTGCCCGGCAGGTTGGTCAGGACCTGCGCCAGCCTGACGGGGTCGGAGTGCACCGGCTCGTCCAGCCCGGCAGCCACGTCGGACCGCAGCTCCAGATGCCCGCCGCGGGCGGACGGCTCGACGACTGCGAGACACTCGGCGACCAGCGACCGCACGTCCACGGGCTCGCGCTCCAGGGTCATCCTCCGCGCCTCGAGCTTCGAGAGGTCCAGGACGTCGTCGATCATGCGGAGCACCCGCTGGCCCGACTGCCGGACCGTGGAGGCGCAGTGCTGCTGGGTCCCGTCGAGATCGGTCAGCAGCAGGTCGACCATGCCGATGACGCCGTTCATCGGGGTACGGATGTCGTGCCTCATGGTGGCCAGGAACTCAGACTTGGTGCGGTTCGCCTCCTGGGCCTCCTGGCGGGCCTGCTCGAGCTCGGCCTCGCGCCGCAGGCTCTCGGTCATGTCCATCAGCGAGCCGACCACGCGGGTCGGACGACCCGCGGGGTCGCACACCGCGAAGGCCCGGTCCAGCACCGGGACGTAGGTGCCGTCGCTGCGACGCAGCCGGTACTGCCGGCGGGTCACCCCGCCCGCCCGGGCGAGGACCTCGTCGGTTCCCGCGCGCAGCGCCTCGACGTCGTCGGGGTGCACGGCGCCGTGCCACCAGGACAGGTCCACCGCGCGGCTCTCGCCCGTGAACCCCGGCATCGGGCCGATCGCGCCGACCAGGAGGACGTGACCGGTGGCCAGGTCGAGGTCGACGATGGTGTCGCCGGCGGCCGCGGTGGCCAGACCGTGGCGCTCCTCACGCTGGGCGACGGCGTGCTGGCGCGTTCCTGCGCGGTGAGGTCGCGTCCGATCCCCATCTCGCGGAGGCGCTCCGTGGGGTCGCGACTCACCAGCACCGTCCCGTCCCGGCCGACCAGGTCCTCGGGACGGTCGTAGCCGTAGGTGGCCGCCTGGGCCGTGTCGGCGTACACGATCCGACCCCCGGCGTCGGCGATCGTGATGGCGTTCGTGGCCGCCTCCACCGCCGCGGACAGCCGGCCGAGCTCGCGCTCGCCACGGGCGCGCCGCGCCACCTCGGTGGCGAGCCGGCGCCTGCGGAGGTGACCGCGCACGGCGTAGGCGAGGGCCAGGAAGCTGGCGACGATCACGACCTCGTCGACGTCCCCACTCTCGTGCCGACCGCTCCATGCCGCGAACCGCTCGAAGGCGTCGAGAGGGTCGGCGCCCAGCCAGAGCCCGACCGCGAGGACGCCCACGGCCGCCGTCTCGCGTCGGCGGCGCGTCCGCTCGATGTCCACGTCCAGTGCCCCCCGGGTGCGGTGCGGCGTTCTCAGGTCATCCAGGGACGGCCCGTGCCCGGAGACGGGCGGACCGTTCCCGGTCGCCCGCGAGGAGCCGTCGTGGCCGGATGCTGTACCCGGGCGTCCGGCCCCGTGGGAGGGACGCGAGGACGGCGGCGGGTGCGGGTCAGTCCGTCCGGTGGCGCTCGATCCAGAGCGCCGCCTGCGTGCGGTCGGCGACGCCGATCCGCTGGAACGCCGAGGTGAGATGGCCCTTGACGGTGCGCTCGGTGATCCCCAGCCGGCGTGCGATCTGCTTGTTGAGCAGCCCGGCTGCCACGAGGTCCAGCACCTCGCGCTCCCGACGTGAGAGCGCCGCGCGGGGGAAGGGCTGGTCCTCGGGCCAGCCGCCGGTGGCGCGGGAGGTGAGGAGGTGGCGGGCGGCCTTGGGGTCGATCGGCGACTCGCCGCGGGCGGCGGCACGGACCCCCGCGACGAGGTCGTCGGGCTCGGCGTCCTTGAGCAGGTAGCCCACCGCGCCGGCGTCGATCGCGGCGAGCAGCCGCGGGCCGTCGGAGAAGGAGGTCAGGATCAGCACGTCGGTGCCGGTGGTCTCCTGCGTGATCACCCGGGTGGCGGTGACCCCGTCCATCCCCGGCATCTGCAGGTCCATCAGCACCAGGTCCGGCGAGTACCGACGCACGAGGGCCACGGCCTCCGCGCCGTCGGCGGCCGCGGCGACCACCTCGACGTCGTCGAGCTCGCCCAGGAGGCCGGCCAGGCCGCGGCGCACCACGGCGTGGTCGTCGGCGATGATGAGACGGATCACGGCACCGGCACCCGCATCCGCACGGTGGTGCCCTCCCCCGGAGCGGTCTCGACGTCCCAGGAGCCCCCGGCCTCCTCGACCAGGGACCGCACCCCGCGGAGCCCGAGGTGGCCGGGCGGCAGCGGGGTGGTGGCGTCGAAGCCCCGGCCGTCGTCGCTCACGACGGCGACCACCTCGCCGGGCAGGCGCCAGACGCTGACGTCGAGGTGGGTGCCTCCGCTGTGCCGCACGGCGTTGCGGACGCACTCCTGCACCGTCCGCCAGGTGAGCGCGACCAGGTGCGGGGCGAGGTCGGCATCGACATGCACCACCAGCGAGGTGGTGACCCCTGCCCGACCGAGGGGGGCGAGCAGGTCGTCGAGCGCGCCGGCCAGCCCGGTGGCGTCCAGGTCCGGCGGGTAGATCTCGACCAGCAGGGACCGGAGCGCGCGCATGCTCCCGCGCACGGACCTGCTCGCGGCGTCCAGCTCGGCACGGACCGCCGCGTCGGTGTCGGGGCGCAGGGCGAGCGTGGTCAGGGCGTACGAGGTCCCCGCGAGGTCCTGGACGACCCCGTCGTGCAGGTCGCGCGCGATCCGCGTGCGTTCTGCGTCGGAGGCGCCGACGGCGGCCCTGAGCAACCGCTCGCGCTGCTCGGAGGCGCGGCCGAGTCGACGGGTCAGCAGGAGGATCAGGGGCAGCGCCACCGCGACCAGGGCGCCGAGGCCGACGAGGGTGACGGGCCGGAACCTGCCCAGGATGGCCTCGGCGCGGTCGTCGACACCGGCCGTGGAGTAGTAGGCCTCGAACAGCAGCGGCTCGCCCTCGGGCGAGTCCACCCGCGTGTAGACCTCCAGCACGCCCCCGAAGTCGCGCTCGTAGCGGTTCTCCGGACGGCTGACGTCCGACAGCTCGGCCTCGGTGCCGCCACCTCGGAGCACCGCCAGCTCGTCGGGGTCCAGCTCGTAGCGGCTGCCGACGAGCCGGGTCTCGTCGGAGTAGACGATCGTCCCGTCCACCGCCCAGATCTTGACCCGCGCGAGGTCGGGCACGTCGAGGCGCTGCCCCAGTGAGCGGTCGAGGCGGTCCACGGGACCGTCCCCACCGCGCGCGAGCCGGGGCGGCAGGGCCGGCTCGACGACGCTGCGCGCGAGCAGCTCGGTCATCACCCGCGCGTCGTCGGTCGACTCCTCGTCGGCGGCGCTCCGGCTCAGTCGACCGGTCACCAGCACGACCACGAGCACGGCGAGGCACCCTGCGGCCAGGAACTGCGCCGCAGGGTGCCGGACCAGACGCCTCATCGGCGGGACCACGGGGGGTCGGCGGTCCACCGGACGGGGGTCGGCGGCAGCCTCACACGCTGATGCTGCCGCGGCACGTCTGGCCGTTCCAGGGGGCCGCGACGGTGACGTGGCCGGTGCCGGCGAGCAGGACGGGGGCCGCCGGCTGTGGTGTCGCGACGGTGTCCATGGGTCCTCCTGTGGTGCGTGCGTCCCATCCTGAGCGGGGCTCGCGTGGCCTGACAACCGTCCGATGGTGCTGGTACCCGTGGCCCCGGGTCAACGGCCGCGGTCGATCGCGGCCGTGCGACTCAGCCCCCGGCGGGGAACCAGAACACCTGACGCTCCTCGACCCAGACCATCGCGGTGTCCTCGAGGTGCACCCGCCAGGTGCCGCCGTCGACCACCTGGCGGACCTCCCCGAGCAGGCGTCCCCACTCCGCCAGGGCGGCCTCGGCCGACTGCTCCGGCTGCCCGAGGTCGAGGGGGACCGACGCGGCGCCCTCCAGGGCGGTCCCGTCGCTGGGGGCGTCGAAGAAGCCGAAGGGCCCACCGCCGGTCAGCGGGTCGGCGAAGCGGTCCAGGTCGTGACGGGCCAGCACCTGCTCGACCCGGGCCCGCTCCTGCGGCGACAGGGCGGCGTCACGCTCGAGCGAGTAGTACAGGCTGACGCCCATCGGTTCCTCCGGCGGTCGTGGTCAGGTCGTCCGTGGTCGGGCAGCGTACGGCCCCGTCAGGGCTCGGTGGTCAGCTCGGCGAGGTAGACACGCCTCCCGGTGACCAGGGGGCGTGACTCGACCGTCAGCCCGTACGTCGCCTCCTCGCCGCCGGCACGCAGCACCGGGACGGAGATCGCCAGGCCGAGGAGCGGACCACGACCGTTGATCGCGTGCAGCGTCGTGCCGGCGACGTGGGCCTGGCGGTAGCGCTCCGGGACGAGGCAGGTGACCGGTCGGCCGGTGAGGTCGGCCGAGCGGGCGTACCCGAGGGCGTCGAGCGCCGAGCGGCTGACCGCGACGATGACGTTGGCCTCGTTCGTGGCCACCAGCGCCAAGGGGGAGGAGCAGACCTCCCCGGGGTCCCACCCGTCGATCCGGAGCGCGTCGGGGTCGGTGACCCTGGCCGGCTCCTCGGTGCGCCACGGCTCGGGGGACCGGCCCGCGCGCACCTGCTCGTGCACCTCGCGGCAGAACCACCGGGACACCTCGCGGATCTCCGGCTGCGTGGGCGGCGCGAGCAGCCGGCCCGGGTCGGAATCGGCGAGGTGGAGCGCTTCGTCGACGAGCCCGCCGAGCGTCGCGAAGTGGTCGACCGAACCGGGGGGCACGCTCAGCGTCATCGCCGTGGTCGAGACCCGGGGTTCCAGGGCGTTGCTCATCACGGCGTCCGGCGCGGCTCCCAGGTCGGGTGCGGCGATCTGCTCCTGGAGCAGGTTCAGCGCGTCGCTGGCCTGCGCGTGACGCTCGAGGACGTCGGGATCGTCGTCGAGCCGCACCAGCAGGTACTCGCGCAGGAGGGTGGAGACGTGTTCCTGCCACGCGGCGTGCATCAGCAGGGGGACGTTGCGGAGCTCGACCGCCACGTCGAGGGTGTCGTCGACCGGCGAGGTGAGCCCGGGTCGGCTGGTGACCGGTGGAGCACCCCGGGGGTCCTGGATCTCGAACCACACGGTCTTGCCATGGTCGAGGGCGGTGGCACCCCAGTGCGTCACCAGGCTGTCCAGGAGGTGCAGACCCCGCCCGGTGGCCGAGACCGGCGAGTAGTCCCGCCGCACGGGCAGGTGGGGGCTGTCGTCCAGGACGTCGACCCGGAGACCCGTTCGGTCCACACCGGCGGTGAGCCGGACCTCGCCCCCGGCGTGGACCAGTGCGTTGGTGATGATCTCGGTCACGGCCAGCTGGGCGTCGTCGCCCGCCCACGCCATCGTGGTGTCCTCCAGGAGGGTCCGCACCAGGCTCCGTGCGTGGCCGACGCTGGCGCCCTCGGCCGGCAGCACCCGGGCCAGACGACGGGGGGGCGCGACCACGGCCGTGGGGCGCGAACCGGCCGGCACGGTCCCGGCGTCGAGCTCGAGCGCCAGCAGGGCGAGGTCGTCCTGGAGCCGTCCTCCGGTCCGGAGCCGGATGGCGTCCAGGATCGAGTCGAGCACGTCGGCGAAGGCCTCGGAGGTCGCGAGGGCCCAGAGCCCCTCGGGGTCGAGGAAGCCCCCGTCCGGCTGCCGGGCCTCGAGCAGGCCGTCGGTGAACAGCACGAGCCGGTCGTCCGGGGCGAGCCGTCCGTGCGTCGGCACGGGCGTCGAGCCCAGCCCGAGCGGCACGGTCGGGGTGGCCTCGAGCAGCCGCCACCGTCCGTCGTGGACCAGCACGGGGGCAGGGTGGCCGCACAGGACCAGGCTGAAGGACCCGTCGTGGTCCAGGTCCATCAGCGCCGCCGTGACGAAGTCCTCCTCGTCCGGGAGGTAGACCTGGACGTGCTTGTCGAGCTGGCGGGCGACCTCCTCGACCGGCACGTCGAGCGCGGCCACCGAGCGGAACCCGCCGAGCACGATGGTCGCGGTCCTCACGGCCCCCAGGCCCTTGCCGCGCACGTCCCCGACGAGCACGCGGAGGCGGTCGCCGCGGGCGACGACCTCGTACAGGTCACCGCCGACCTGGGCCTCGTCGGCGGCGCTGACGTAGCGCGCGGAGAGGCGGTAGGGACCGATCCGGGGTGGCGGCGGCGCCAGGATCGCCTGCTGCGCCGCCGCCGCCACCTTCATCACCTCGGTGAGCCGACGCGACTGTCGGGTGAAGCTCTCGGCGTTGTCCAGCGCGATGGCCACGCGCGAGGCGAGGTCCACCAGCAGCGTCACGTCGTCCTCGCCGTACCGCCGGCCTGACTCGGCGTGGGCCAGGCTCACCGCACCGACCACCGACCCGTGGCGCATGGGGGCGATGACGGCGCTCACCAGCCCCATCCGTCGCAGGAACCCGGCGTGCGCCTCGTCGACCGCCGCCTCGTCGAGGAGCTCGGCCGACATGAAGGTGACGAGCTGGGGCTGCCCGGTGCGCACCACGGCGGCGACCCCGGCGGGTGCCGTCGTCTGCACGGGCAGAGCGGCCATGTCCTGGGCCCACGCGTCCGTGTCCGGGTCCCGGTGCCAGAGGGCCGCCGTCTCCAGTGTGCCCTCGCGCACCAGGTGCAGGGCGCACCAGTCCGACATCCGGGGCACGAGGAGGCGACGTACCTCCGCCAGGGTCTCGTCCCAGTCAAGGCTGCGGGCGAGCGTACGGGAGGCCTCGGCGAGGATCGCCGAGCGCTGCACCTCGGAGTCCGAGAGCGCCAGGGAGTGCGCACGCACCAGCGCCGTGCCGAGTGCCCCTGCCAGGGACTCCAGCAGTCCTCGCTGGTCCGCGGTGTCGGCGGCGTCGGGAGGGAACGTCAGGGACAGCAGCCCGATGGGGGTGTCGTCGTGGACCAGCGGGAGCACGTGCAGGCTCTGCTCCTCGGGGTAGGTGCCCACCAGCGCGGGGAAGGCGTCGTGGACGGCGGCGCGGTCGGGGAAGTGCAGGGGAGTGCGCGACCTGGCCGCTGCGGCTCCGGGCAGGTCGGCCTCGAGGGCGAGCTGCGGGGACGGGTCGGGCTGCGGCCCCGACCGCCCCACCCACGTCACCGGGCGCATCACGTCGTCCTCGTCGAGCATGTGGACCACGGCGGAGCTCGCACCGAGGCGGGCTGCGGCCTGCCCGAGGAACCCCTCGGCGACCTCGGTCACCGTCCGTGCCCCGGTGAGCTCGACCGCAAGGGCGTCGAGGAGGTCCTGGGCGAGCCGGCTGGTGTGGTGCGTCGCGCGGCGGTACCGGTCAGCCAGCACCGCCGCCCCGACCGCGGCGACCCCGGACACGAGGCACCCGATCAGCCGGATCGTCCATGCGGGGTCTCCGAACGTGTCGTGCCAGAGCCCTGACGCTGCCGCTGCCGCGACCGCCAGTGCGGCGATCGCCGCCGTCGGCCTCGGGCGGCCGCTGACCGAGGCCAGGATCGCCGCGGTCGCGAAGACACCGCTGATGTGGAGGTCGCCGAGGACGTCCAGCAGCAGCGCCGTCACCAGGAAGAGCGACCCCGCAGTCAGTGCCACGGTGCTGCGGCTCCAGCGGGGCACCGGCACTCCTGTCGTGGGACCACCCGAGACGGATGGAGCGGATGCTAATCCACGCGCGCGACGACCGGGACGGTCACGACACGCCCGGGCGGCCCGCGGCGTACCACCGTGCGAGCCGGACGAAGCCCTCGTCGAGCCCCACCGCGGGGGTCCAGGCGAGCAGCGCGCGGGTGCGCCGCTGGTCGAACCAGTGCGCCGTGGAGAGCTGCTCGACCAGGAAGCGGGTCAGCGGCGGCTGGTCGCGACGGCCGGTCACGGCCCAGAGGGCGTCGACGACGGCGCCCGCGGCCAGGCCGGCCGGCACCGGCAGCCGACGGCCGGGGGCAGGCACGCCCGCGGCCCGGCACACCCGCTCGAGGATCTCACCGACCGGCCGGGGCTCCCCGCCGCTGACCACCAGGGCCTCGCCATGGGCGTGGGGGCCGCACGCGTCCACGGCGGCCACCAGGGCGTCGGCGGCGTCGGTGACGTAGGTCGTGTCCATCAGTGCGGTGGCCGGCCCGAGCAACGGCAGCCGACCGGTGCGGGCGCGGTCGACCAGCCGGGCCACCAGCTGGGTGTCGCCGGGGCCCCACACCAGGTGCGGGCGTACGGCGAGCACGGCCAGGTCGGGGGTGTCGGCGGCCAGCACCAGCTGCTCGGCGGCCGCTTTGGTCGCCGCGTAGTGCCCGCGCGCCCGCCGCGGGTCGGCCGGCTCGGCCGGGACCCCCACCAGCGGCCGGCCCGCGTGCGCGACCGCGGGGGAGGAGACGTGGACGAACCTGCCCACGCCGGCGCGGCGGGCGGCGCCGAGGACGGTACGGGTGCCCGCGACGTTGGCGCGCTCGAACTCGACGAGCGGGCCGACGACGTCGACCTTGGCCGCGAGGTGCAGCACGACGTCCTGCCCCCGCACCGCGCTCCCGACCACGACGGCGTCGGCGACGTCGCCGAGCACCTCCCGCAGCCCGGTGCCGGAGGGACGCCGTTGCAGCACCGTGACGTCGTCACCGCGGGCGGAGAGGGCCCCCGCGGTCGTCCGGCCGAGCAGGCCGGAGGCGCCGGTGACCAGGATCCTCACCTGGACCCGCGCCCCGCGAGGACCGCCGCGGCCTGCCGCGCCAGCTCGGTCCGGTCGACCTTGGAGGCGTGCCGCACGTCGAGGGGCAGCCGGTCGGCGTGCAGGACGGCGGCGAGCGGGACACCGGCCACCCCGCGCACGGCCTCCGCGAGGTCGTGCCGGGCCAGCCGGAGCCGGAGCGAGCCCCGTCGGCGGCGGGACACCGGTGCGCCCGGGCCGGGGGTGGTGGGCACGACCACGGCGACGAGGACCTGGGCGCCCCCGGGACCGACGCCGACCAGCCCGGCGGCGTGCACCTCGGGCAGGGCCTCGACGCGCTGCTCGGGACCGACCGGGGTGACCGGGCCGTCGGCGGTGCCGACCAGGTGCGCGGCGCGGCCCTCGACCCAGAGCCGGCCGCCGTCGTCGAGGTGCCCGACGTCGCCGGTGCGGTGCCAGCCGGCGTGGCGGGTGGAGGCCCGCTCGGTCATCCACAGCGCGTCGTACCGGTCCTTGACGTGCGCCGCACGGACGCAGATCTCGCCGGTGACCCCCGGCTGCATGTCGGGGCCGTCCGGGTCGGTGGCGGTGAGCGGGACGACGCCGACGTCCACCCCGGCCAGCGGGCGGCCGACGCAGACGCCGTCACCCGGCCCGGCAGCGGTGATCTCCTCCAGCGAGACGTCGGTGACCGGGAGCGCCTCGGTCATCCCGTACGGCGTGTGCAGGCTCGCCGCCGGCAGGACCTCACCGACCGAGCGGAGCAGGGAGGACGGGACGGGCGCGCCGGCCGACATCAGCAGTCGTACCCGGCCCAGGGCCTCCTGCTGCGCGGGGCTCACCTGGTCCCGGGTCGCCACGACCCGGCGCAGCGCAGCCGGGGAGGCGAAGACGACGGTGGCCCCGACCGCGGCGGCGGCGTCGGCCAGCAGCGGGGCGGTCAGGGTGTCCGGGGCGGTGACGTCGATCGCCGGCAGCGAGGAGGCCAGCCCGAGGGCGGGACCCAGCAGCGAGAACGGCGCGAAGGCGGCGACGAAGGAGTCGCCCGGGCCCAGGTCGTAGGTCGCGCGGACCAGCGCGACCTGCGCGGCGGCCTGCCGGTGCCGGTAGACCACGCCCTTGGCGGGACCGGTCGCCCCCGAGGTGAAGAGCACCGCGCAGTCGGCGTCCAGGTCGGGCTCCGGGGGCGGTGCTGCGCCCCGGCCGATCCGGGCCAGCTCGTCGAGGTCGTGGTCGGCGCCGAGCGCGCGTCGCACGGCCGGGGAGCCTGCACGGACGGCGATCCGCGAGCCCGGCAGGCCCATCGCCGCCGCGGCGGCCAGGCCGGCGCGGCCGGCGACGACGTGGTCCAGGGAGGCGCCCCGCAGCGCGCGGCGCATCCCGGGGAAGCCCAGCCCCTTGTCGGCGACCACGACGACGGCGCCGGCGCGCCAGGCGGCGTGGACGACCGACGTCAGGTCGGCCGACGGCTCGATGAGGACCCCGATCCGGTCACCGGGGCGTACGCCGGTGGCGGCCATGCCCGCGGCCAGCTCGGTGACCCGGTGCGAGAGGGCCGCCCAGCTGACGGTCGAACCGTCCACCGCCATGGCCGGCGAGCGGTCCTCGCGGCGACGGTCCAGGACCGACCACAACCGGTCGGCCGGGCCGTCCCCGGGCGCCGGGGCGGGGGCGGTGGCCACGGCTTCGGGCGGCGCCGGGTCGAGGTCGGTCAGCCAGGCGGCGACGACGTCGGCGTACTCGGGTGCGTCCTCGGTGACCAGGTGCGAGGCGCCCTCGAATCGGTGCAGCCGGGCGTGCGGCAGACGCGCGCGCAGGTCGGCCAGGTAGCGCTCGCCGAAGACGGGGTCGCGAGGGCCCCAGAGGAGCAGCGCCGGGGCATCGAGGCCGCGCAGGTCCTCGGCCAGGGCGTGCACGAACGGGAAGGACGGGTGGTCCCCGGCGAAGGGGATGTCGGCGACGAAGTCCCCGACGGCGGTGCGACGGCCCGCCGAGGAGTACGGCAGCGCCAGCGCGTCCCGGACCCCGCGCGGCAGGGCGGGACGCGAGAGGGCGGAGGTGGCGCGCACGAAGACCGGGGTGGCCACGCACCCGAAGGGTCGGACGCCGGGCAGGTGGGCCAGGCGGATCAGCGGCGGCCCGTGGTCGCCGGGGGGCCGCGCGACGGCGGTGTTGCCGGTCACGACGCCGCGCAGCTGGTCGCGGTGGGCCAGCGCCCAGCCAAACGAGACGATGCCGCCCCAGTCGTGCCCGAGCGTGACGACGGGCCCGTCCACACCGAGGGCGTCGGTCAGGTCGCCGAGGTCGGCGACCCGCTGCGCGACGGTGCGCGGCTGCTCGGTGCGCGCGGACCAGCCCATCCCGAGCTGGTCGGGGGCGACCACGCGCCAGCCGGGCGGGGCGGCGGCGAGCATGCCGCGCCACAGGTAGGACCAGGTGGGGTTGCCGTGGACGCAGAGGACCGTGCCGAGGACGGGCTCCGCGCCGTTGTCGAGCAGGTGCCAGGTCCGCGGGACACCGTCGGCGTCGGTGACGGTGACGGTGCGCGACCAGGAGGGATCGAGGCCGGGGAGGTCGTGGGGCAGGGGGGAGCGCGTGGGGTCCGGGCCGGGCTCTGTCCGCGTCACCACCGGATCTCCAGGCAGCACGCGTTGAGCCCCGAGCCGATGCCCATCAGCAGGACGCGGTCGCCCGGTTCGAGGTCGGCGCTGTGCGAGGCGAGGGTGAACGGCACCGACGCCGGGCCGATGTTGCCGTGCTCGGGGAAGGTGCGGGGCACCTTGGCGGGGTCGATCGCGAGCCGTTCGCAGATCGCCTCGGTGTGGACCTGGGAGACCTGGTGCAGGACGTAACGGTCCATGCCGGCGTCCCAGCCGAGCTCGGGTGCCGCCTGCGCCCACAGGTCCGAGGACAGCTCGAGGCCGGCGTCGAGCAGGCCCCGGAGGTCGGTCAGCATCGTGTCGTTGTCCCCGACGCAGAGCGCGTGGTGCTGGGTGGCGGCGCGGCTGACCGCGGCGACGACGCGGTGGCCCCCGTGGTGCTCCTCGGACCGGCCGAGCACCATCCCCGCGGCGCCCGAACCGAGGGTGAGGGCAGCGAACCGGGACATGACGTCCTGGGAGGTCGTCCCGTCCTGGGAGAGCCGGGCGATGGTCGACTCCTGGACCGGCAGGGAGTCCTCGGCGTCGACGACCAGGGCGTGCCGGACCAGGCCGGCGTCGATCATCGCGCCCGCGATCTCGATGCCGTTGACGAAGCCGAGGCAGGCGTTGGTGACGTCGAAGCTCTGCGCCGAGGGCGGCAGCCCGAGCGCGTCGTGGATGACCGCGGCCGTGGAGGGCTCCAGCCAGCGCCGGCTCAGCGAGGTGTTGATGAGCAGGTCGACGTCGCCGGCGACGAGCCCGGCCGCGTCGAGCGCGGCCAGACCGGCCGCGACGGCGCCGTCGACGAACGTCTGGTCCTCGGCCCAGCAACGCCGTTCGCGGATGCCGACCAGGCCCTCGAGGAGCCCGGCGCGCATCCGGGTGCTGCGGTAGACCTCGACCAGCCGGGCGTCCAGCGCGGCCGAGGTGACGATCTCGGGGGCCTCGATCCGCTCGACGGCCAGGACGGCGGTCCGGGAGAAACGGTGGGTCGTGTTCAGGGCCACGGAGCTCCTGCCGGGACGGGTACGGCGGCCGCACCGTCGTGGGGCCGCCCGGGATCGCCCGGGGGAGCACCCGGGTGCCCCTCACCCAACCACGGTGCCGGCGGTCCTCCGCCGACCAGGGGTGAGGCGGCGGGGGCGGTCCCTACGATGGGGCGATGGCCCCGACCCGCGACCGCGACCCCGAGGGGCGTCCGCGCCAGGCCCGCCCGCGCGACGCCCTGGGGCGGCCGCTGGCCTACGGCGAGGTCGGCGTCGAGCCGGTCCCGGAGGAGCCCCTGCCGGCCCTGGAGTCGGTCGCGCGTGCCCGGGAGCTGCTCGACGCCGGACGGCCGTTCTCGGCCCACGAGGTGCTGGAGGCGCGGTGGAAGGACGGCCCCGACGACGAGCGCCCGCTGTGGCAGGGCCTGGCGCAGCTCTGCGTCGGGCTCACGCACCTGGCCCGCGGCAACACCGCCGGGGGGCTCCGTCTGCTGGAGCGCGGCTCGGAGCGCGTGGCGGGGTACGCCGCGGGTGGCGGGCCGTCGTACGGCCTGGACCTGGCGGCGGTGCTGGCCTGCGCGCGCGAGCACGCGGACGACGCAGCGTCGGGCTGACGGCGTGCGGGCGCTCGCGGAGGCCCACCCCTGCGGTCGGTCCAGGATGTCGGGATGAGCGTGAGCGAGACGGACCGGGTCCTCCTGGAGCGCTGTGTGGCGCTGGCCGCCCGGGCGGTGGAGCAGGGCGACGAGCCCTTCGGCTCCCTGCTGGTCTCGGCCGACGGCGAGGTGCTGCTGGAGGACCACAACCACGTCGGCGACGGCGACGGCACCCGGCACCCGGAGCTGGCCATTGCGCAGTGGGCCGCCGCGCACGTGGCCCCCGCCGAGCGGGCGGCGATGAGCGTCTACACCTCCGGAGAGCACTGCCCGATGTGCTCGGCCGCCCATGCCTGGGCCGGTCTCGGGCGCATCGTCTTCGCCAGCTCCACCGCCCAGCTCGTGGGCTGGCTCGCCGGCCTCGGCGTCCCACCCTCACCCGTCGCGCCGCTGCCGATCAGCCAGGTGGCGCCGGCGCTGCTGGCCGAGGGGCCCGTGCCGGGCCTGGACGAGCAGGTCCGCGCGCTGCACGAGCGGCACCACGCCGGGCGCTGAGGTCCCGGGCTCAGGGCCGGTAGAAGTGCTGGTAGTCCGGCTCCGAGAAGGTCCCGCCCCACGCCCACCCGATCTCGGCGAAGGCGCGCACCACCACGTCGTCGGCGTGCACGACCCCGGCGGGCGGCTGGGAGTCGGAGGTGCGGTCGAGGTCGGCGTAGCGCGTCCCCGCCGGGGGCAGCACGTCGCCGCCGGTCAGGTAGGGGTTCTCGACCGGGTTGACGTCGACCGCCCGACCGAAGGCGTGGTCCGACAGGGTGTCGGAACCGGCCACCTCCCGACAGTTGTAGGCCGAGGAGTTGTCGGCGGCCATCGAGCGGTCGTCGTCGCCGCCGTAGGCGTCGACCAGCCGCATCCGTCGAAGCGGCCAGCGGGCCTCGTAGAGCCGCCCGAAGACCTGCACCACGTCGCGGGCCAGCCCGGCGCGCACGACCATCCGACCGGTGCGCGGGAGCCCGTCGAACCCCACGTGCGGCACGCTCAGCACCCGGAGCCGGTCCAGCGGCAGCGGGCAGGTGGCCGGGTCGTGGCTCGACCCCGTCATCCGCCGACCGAGCGCCCTGCCGATCGGTGCGACCCGGGCACGGTACGCAGGGAGCCGCACCGGGTCCGAGGCCGTGGTCGGGCCGAGACCCGTGCCGCGGCGCAGGTGTGGTGGCGCGACCTGCGCCTCGGCGCGGTCGCGCCCGGCCAGGGGGCGCGGGACGCCGCCCCCCACCGGGATGCGCGCCGGGGACCACCGGTCGTCCACCACCACGCCGTCGCGGACCTCGAGGGTCAGCACGCCGGTCTCGGACCTGCGGCCGTGGTACCAGGTGAAGTTGCCCAGGCCGTACCCCACGTAGGTGTCGTCGAGCATCCCCGCTCCCAGCAGCACGTGGGCGTGGGACCCGACGACCACGTCGGCGCCGGAGCGGGCGAGCCGCTCGGCCAGGCGGCGCTGGGCGTCGGTCGGCGTCACCCGCTCCTCCTCGCCCCAGTGCAGGTAGACCGCCACGACGTCGTCGAGGCGGTCCGCGCGGCGGACCGCGGAGAGCAGCCGTCCGGCGGACCCCGGCCGGGCCGAGGCGATGCCGGGCCCGCCCTCACCGACCGCCCAGACCGGGTCCCTGCTCTCGCGGGGCGAGGCGTCCGCGGCGAGGACCGCGACGTCGGTGCCGCGCACGCTGACGCGGTGCGGCCGGTGCGCCTGCCGGGCGCCGCGACCGATCCCCACGACGGCCGGTCGCGCCCGGTCCGCGGCCTCCAACGACGCGCGGAGCCCGGGGAGGCCGTGGTCGGCGCCGTGGTTGTTGGCCAGCGACGCCACGTCGACACCGGAGCGGGCCAGCACGCCGAGCGCCGCCGGGTCGCTGCGGAACCAGTAGCGCTGGTCGGGGTCCTCCAGCTCCTTGTCGGTGGGGGTGTCGCGCGGGGCCAGCGCGCTCTCCAGGTTGACCACCGCCACGTCGGCGGCGCGCAGCGGTCGGGACATCGCGCCCAGGTCGGAACCGGGCTGACGCACGAGGTCACCGAGGGCCTGCTCGAAGTGCACGTCCCCGGCGAAGGCCAGCGTCACGGTGGCGCCGACCGCCTCCGTCGCGGTCGCGCCGCGAGGATCCGTGGCGGTGGCGCCGCGGGAATCCCTGCCGGCGACGGGCCCGGTGCCGGGCCCGGTGCCGGGCCCGGTGTCGGCGCCCGGGCCGGCCTGCGTGCCGCCGGAGCAGGCCGTGGTGAGCACCAGTGCAGCCAGGAACGCGCCGACGCCGGCAGCGCGCCGCGGTGTCGTCGGTCTCGAAGTCATGGCCCTCCCGGGACCAGGATGCGCGACGGCGGCAAACCGGGCCG
>JBKJPE010000048.1:0-11313 GCA_046595185.1 Nocardioides sp. | reverse complement strand
GTGGGGGTCTCGAGATGCTCGCTGGCGCTCGCTCCTCGACCGGCGGGTGGGGGAGGGAGGGGCGGCTGGTCGGCGGGGGTCAGTCCCAGTCGGCGACCTCGTCGGGGTCGTCGACCCGGCACGGCGAGCCGGGCGGCTTGACCAGCAGCGGCTGGGCGTACCCCGTGACCTGGGTGCCGCGCCCGGTGCGGGTGCTGACAGAGGTGCCGGTGAGGTGGCCGAGCGTGGTCGCGTCGGCGAGCCGCAGCGCGACGAGCAGCGCCTGCTCGCCGTCGCGGGGCCGCACCGTCAGCCCTGCGAGGGGACGCCGGTCCTCCCACTGCGCGAGGCCGTCGGCCACACCGGCGTCCTTCCGGGGCGGGTAGTCCAGGATGACGCCCTGGGTGCCGGGGGTGCCGGCGAACGGCACCGCCGCCGCGTCGACCACCTCGAGGTTGAGCCCGCCCGCGACGCTCACGTCGTCGAGACGCAGTGCACCCGGACCCGCCCGCACCGAGGTGACCTGCAGCAGCAGCTCGCCCTCCGGGTCGGCGACCACGCAGCGGGCACGCTCCACCGTGCCGCCGCCCGGGCCGGCCGCCGGGGCGTCCCCGCCGGGGCCCGAGGAGCAGCCCGGTGCGAGGCACGCCAGGGCCAGGAGCAGCGCGAGGTGGCGCGAGCCGGACGGGTGCACGTGCCCCGGGTGGGACTCGAACCCACACTGGACGGTGTTTGAGACCGCTTCCTCTGCCGTTGGGATACCGGGGCCGCCGGCCAGGACCCTAGCCGACCTCGCGGGACCGGCCGGCCGCTACCCTCGGCCCGTGACCGACCAGCCGTCCGCCCCCGCCGCCGCTGGTCCGCGCGCCCTGCGCGTCGTGGTCGCCGAGGACGAGACCCTGATCCGGATGGACCTCGCGGAGATGCTCTCCGAGGAGGGCTACGAGGTCGTGGGCGAGGCCGGTGACGGGGCACGAGCAGTCGAGCTGGCCGAGCAGCTGCGCCCCGACCTGGTCATCCTCGACGTCAAGATGCCGGTCCTCGACGGGATCGCCGCCGCGGAGCGGATCGCCGCCGCGCGGATCGCGCCGGTCGTCATCCTCACCGCGTTCTCCCAGCGCGACCTCGTCGACCGGGCACGCGACGCCGGCGCGATGGCGTACCTCGTCAAGCCGTTCTCGCAGTCCGACCTGGTGCCGGCGATCGAGATGGCCGTGAGCCGGTACGCCGAGCTGTCGGCGCTGGAGGCCGAGGTCGCCGACCTGCACGACCGCCTCGAGACCCGCAAGACCGTCGAGCGCGCCAAGGGCATCCTCCAGGAGCAGCTGGGCCTGACCGAGCCGGACGCGTTCCGGTGGATCCAGAAGACCGCGATGGACCTTCGCCTGTCGATGCGCGAGGTCGCCCAGGGCGTGGTGTCCCACGGTCCGGGTCTCACCGGCGCCTGAGGCACGCTCGGACGCGGGGCCCGGTCACGGACCGGTCTCGGAAAGCCGCCACCGGGGTCCACCTGACCTGGACGGGGTCACGATTCAGGCACGTCTGCCTCAACCGGGTCCAAGTGCCATGGACGTGCGGTCTCCCCGCACTACAGTGCCGATCACGTCGCAGCGGCCCGGGACCGAGCCCGGGCCCGGCCTGTACCCCTGGAGGTCCCATGACCCGCCCCATCCCCATCCGTCGTACCGCGATCGCGGTGCTCGCCGTCGCGGGGCTCACGCTCAGCGCGTGCGGCAGCGACACCTCCTCCGAGGAGGGCGCGAGCCCCTCCGAGGGCTCCAGCGAGAGCTCCGGCGGCGCCGAGGAGGCCACCGGGACGCAGCTGTACTTCGTCGACGGCAACACCGCCGACTACTCGGAGGACTTCGACCCGGGCACGCTCGACGGTGTCAAGGCCACGTACCCCGGCTCGGAGCTCAACGACGACTTCCGTGAGCGCCTGCTCGGCGTCGACGACCAGCTCAAGGACTTCACCTACGGCGCCGAGTCCTACGACGCCACGGTCGTCGCAGCCCTGGCCGCGACCGCTGCGGGCGCCGACTCGGGCAAGGCCATCGCCTCGGAGCTGCAGAACGTCACCACCGAGGGCGAGGTCTGCACCGAGTTCCAGCAGTGCGTCGACCTGCTCGCCGACGGCACCGACATCGACTACAACGGCGTCTCCGGCCCGATCGACCTGAACTCCACCGGTAGCCCGTCCGCCGCGACCATCGGCATCTTCGAGTACGGCAGCGACAACACCTACGCGCCGGTCGAGTACATCACCGGCGAGATCCCCGACGTCGACCAGGTCAAGGCGGGCCAGGAGGTCAGCGGCAACATCCCCGCCGGTGACGGCACGCTGACGGTGGGCACCCTGCTGCCGCAGAGCGGTGACCTCGCCTTCCTCGGCCCCCCCGAGATCGCGGGCGTCGACCTGGCCGTCCAGGAGATCAACGAGGCCGGCGGCGTGAACGACAGCGACGTCGAGTCGATCAGCGCGGACTCCGGTGACGGCACCCCGCTCATCGCCCCGTCCGAGACCGACAAGCTGCTGCGCGGCGGTGCCGACGTGATCGTCGGGGCGGCCTCGTCCTCGGTCTCGCTCAGCGTCATCGACCGCATCACCGGGGCCGGCGTCGCCCAGATCTCGCCGGCGAACACCTCCACGGAGTTCGACACCTACGACGACGCGGGGCTGTACTTCCGCACCGCCCCCTCCGACGTGCTGCAGGGTCAGGTCATGGCCTCGACGCTGATCAAGGACGGCAAGCAGAACATCGCCATCCTGGCCCGCCAGGACTCCTACGGCGAGGCGCTGGCCGAGAACGTGCGCGACTTCTACGAGCAGGCCGGTGGCACCGTGGTCTCCTACCAGACCTACAGCCCCGAGGCGCCGAACTTCAACGCCGAGGTGCAGGCCCTGGCCTCGGAGGACCCCGACGCCATCGTGCTGATCGCCTTCGACGAGACGAAGAAGATCGTGCCCGAGCTCATCCGCGCGGGCGTGGGCCAGAACAGCTGACCCAGCACCACCTGATCACCAGCACCACCACGAGGCCCCGGGCGCGCACGTCGCACCCGGGGCCTCATGCCGAGATGACGCTCGTCGACACCCGAGGCGCCACTGACGCAGTGGCCCAGGACGTACGACGGCCCCGCACGTCCCTCGAGGGGCGTGCGGGGCCGTCGTCGGTGCCGCCGGCGAGCGGTCGGGCTCAGGCCTTCTTGGCCAGGGTGCCGAGGTAGAGCTCGATCACCTTGGGGTCGGAGGCTAGCTCGCGGCCGGTGGCGGTGTAGGCGTTGCGGCCCTGGTCGAGCACGTAGCCGCGGTCGCAGATCTGCAGGCACCGGGCGGCGTTCTGCTCCACCATCACCACGGAGACACCGGCCCGGTTGATCTCGCGCGTCTGCACGAAGACCTCGTCCTGCATGGCGGGGGACAGGCCCGCGGAGGGCTCGTCGAGCAGCAGGACCGAGGGCTCCATCATCAGTGCCCGGCCCATCGCCACCATCTGGCGCTCACCACCGGACAGCGAGCCCGCGCGCTGGTTCCGGCGCGCAGCGAGGGCCGGGAAGATGCCGGTGACGAAGTCGAAGCGCGCGGTGAACTTCTTCGGCGCCTGGTAGCAGCCCATCTGCAGGTTCTCGGCGATGGTCAGGCTCGGGAAGACGTTGTCGCTCTGCGGCACGAAGCCGATGCCCTTGGCCACCAGGGTGTCGGCGCGCTGGTTGGTGACCTCGTCGCCACGCAGCGTGACGGTCCCGGTGTGGATCTTGACCAGGCCGAAGAGGGCCTTGAGGAAGGTCGACTTGCCGGCGCCGTTGGGGCCGATGATGCCGACCAGCTCCCCGGGCTGGCAGTACAGGTCGGCGCCGTTGAGGATGTTGACGCCCGGCAGGTAGCCCGCGATCAGGCCGTCGGCGCGGAGCACGGCGCCGTCGGCGGCACGCAGGTGGGCGTCGCGCGCGGCCTGGGCCCGCTCCTCTGCGGCGGCGTCGGGGTTGACGGCCTCGGTCATCGGCCCTCCTTCTTCAGCGTGTCGATCTCGGCCATGGCCTCGGCCTCGAGGGCGGCCTTGTCGAGCTCGGTGATGTCGGTGTCGTGGTGGGCGCCGAGGTAGGCGTCGATGACGCGCTGGTCGGACATGATCGAGGCCGGCGGACCCTCGGCGATGATGCGTCCCTGGGCCATCACGACCACCCAGTCGGAGATGTCGCGGACCATGTCCATGTCGTGCTCGACGAACAGCACGGTCATGCCGTCCTCGCGCAGCGACTTCACGTGGCCCAGCAGCGACTGCTTGAGGGCGGGGTTGACCCCGGCCATCGGCTCGTCGAGCATCACCAGCTCGGGGCGCACCATCAGGGCTCGCGCCATCTCCAGGAGCTTGCGCTGACCACCGGAGAGCGACCCGGCGAAGTCGTCCTCCTTGGCGTCGAGCTTGAAGCGTCGCAGCAGGTCGCGGGCCCGGTCGCTGTTGGCCTCCTCCTCCTTGCGCCACAGGAACGCGAAGGGGCCGGCCCAGAACTTCTCGCCCTTCTGGCCGGTCGCACCGAGGCGCATGTTCTCCAGCACGGTCAGCTTGGAGAGCACCTTGGTCAGCTGGAAGGTCCGGACCATCCCCATCCGGGCCACCTTGGAGGCGGAGACCCTGTTCAGCGACTTGCCGTTGAAGGCGCGGTCGCCCGAGTCGGCCTCGTCGAAGCCGGTGAGGACATTGAAGAAGGTGGTCTTGCCGGCCCCGTTCGGGCCGATCAGCGCGGTGATGACGCCGCGCTGGACCTCGAGGTGGTCGACGTCGACCGCCTTCAGCCCGCCGAAGCTGCGGCTCACGCCGGTGGCGACCAGGATCGGGTCGGGCTTCTTGACCCCGGGCTCGGTGGCGAGGCCCTGGAGGCCGGCGCGGGCACCGACCGAGGCGTCTGTCTTGTCCATGTCAGCGGGCATCGAGCGCGATCTCCTTCTTGTCGCCGAACAGGCCTTGCGGACGGAAGATCATCAGCAGCATCAGGGCGAGCCCGACGAACGCGAACCGGATGTTGCCGACCTGGTCGGGCGTCATGAACTCCGGCGGGATGATCGGGCTGTCACCGCTGGAGAGCTTGGTGAGCAGCTCGCCGAGGAACGACAGCAGGGCCCAGAAGATCACCGCGCCGGCCACCGGTGACATCACGCGGGCGGCGCCGCCGAGGATCAGCATGGTGAAGGCGATGAAGGTGAAGTCGAGGTTGTAGGAGTCCGGCTGCACCGAGGCCAGGCCCTGCGCCCCGACGAAGCCGCCCACCGCACCGATGACGCCACCCAGGATCAGGGCCTGCATCTTGTAGCTGTAGACGTTCTTGCCCAGCGAGCGTACGGCGTCCTCGTCCTCCCGGATCGACTTGACCACCCGGCCCCAGGGCGAGCGCATGATCGCCCATACGAAGAGCAGGATCAGGGCGACCAGCGGCCAGCCGACGATCATCACCCACAGGTCGTTGCGGCTGAAGTTCAAGAAGGTGTCCATCGAGTCCGGCAGGGGGTTCAGGTTGCGGAAGCTGCCGGTGAAGCCGCTCACGCCGTCGCGGGCGCGGAAGTACTCCTTGAACGTGGTCGAGAAGATCAGGCGCAGGATCTCGGCCACCGCGATCGTGACGATGGCCAGGTAGTCGGCCCGCAGTCGCAGCGTGGGCGCACCCATCACCAGCGCGAGCACCACGGCGGCGACGAGCCCGAGCAGGACCGCCACGAGCAGGGGCAGGTCGAAGGAGGCGATGGCCACGCCCATGCCGTAGGCGCCGACCGCGGCGAAGGCGGCCTGGCCGAAGTTGAGCAGCCCGGCGTACCCGAAGTGGATGTTCAGGCCGATGGCGGCCAGGACGAAGGAGATCGCCGTCGGCGTGAAGGCGTCGTAGAGGGGGCTGGTGATCAGGTCCATGTCGGTGTCCTCTCCGGCCTCAACCGATCCGTTCCCGGCGGCCGAGCAGGCCTTGGGGACGGACCAGGAGGATGACGATGAGCAGCAGGAGGGCGCCGGCGTTCTTCAGGTCCGCCGGCACCACCAGGGTGGAGACGTCGATCAGGACGCCGATCAGCAGGGCCCCGATGACCGCACCCCAGATCGAGCCGAGGCCGCCCAGGGTGACTGCGGCGAAGAGCAGCAGCAGGATGAGCTGGCCGATCTGGAAGGTGACCCCGAGCTGGAAGCCCAGGAACACCCCGGCCAGGGCGGCCAGGCCGCTGCCGAGGATCCAGACCACGGAGATGACGCGGTCGACGTCGATGCCGGTGGCGGAGGCCAGCGCAGGGTTGTCGGAGACGGCCCGGGTGGCCCGACCCAGCCGGGAGTAGGAGAGGGCGAGCAGCACGGCCGCGAGCACCACGATGCTGGTGACGGCGATGATCAGGTCGCGGCTGGTGAAGACGAAGAAGCCACCCACGTCCCGCCCGGCCGGGGTGAGGTACTCGTCATAGTTCAGGAGCCGACCCTGGGTGAAGTACTGGTAGATGTTGCGCAGGAAGAACTGCAGGCCGATCGAGACGATCATCATCGCGATCAGGCCCGTGCCGCGCCGGCGCAGCGGGCGCCACAGCCCGGCGTCCTGCGCCCAGCCGAAGGCCATGCCGACGACCACGGCCACCACGGCCGAGACGACGAAGGGCATTCCGAGCACGGTGTTGGACAGGTAGGTGATCAACGCCCCGAAGGTGACCAGCTCGCCGTGGGCGAAGTTGGTGAGGCCGGTCGTGCCGAAGACCATGGAGAGGCCCAGCGCCGCGGGAGCGAGGATCAAGCCGAAGAGCAACCCGCTGTAGACCAGGCCGGGCACGCGGTCCCAGGCGGTCTCGACGTCGCGGGTGTCCGGGCCGATCGCGAACAGGACCGGCAGGCTCTGGCCCGGCAGCAGCGTCACCTCGCGGACGTTGTCCTCCTCGCGCAGCTCGACACCCTCCGGCAACGTCTCTGTCACCAGCTCGATCTCGACCTGGCCACCCTCGCCGGGGACCTCGATCGACCAGGTGCCGTCGTCGGCGGTGGTGTCGCTGAACTCCTCCCCGGTGGCGTCGCGGACGATCAGGTCGACGCCGGCGACGGGACTCCCGTCGGCGGCGGAGTTGGTCAGCGTGCCCGAGACGGTGTTGCTGCTCTCGTCCTCACCACCGCTCCCGGACGCCGAGGCGGGCGTGGTCGCGAGGAGCAGGGCGAGCAGCGCCCCGCTGACCAGGGTCAGCAGCAGCGCGGCGGCGCGTGGACCGGCCCGCAGATCGGGTGCGGGCCGCGGCGAGGCGGGGCCGTGAGGCATGGGTCTCCTGTCACAGGCGGTGGTGTGGTCGCCGGATGCTAGCCCCCGAGCGGGTCGCGCACGTCGGCGAGGCGTCAGGGAGCGTACGTCCTCAGGGGTGTGGCAGTCCCGGGCCGTTGGTCACGAGAAGGCCACAGTCGCACTCGGCGCCGACGTCGCCGGAGCGTCGGTCCGTCCCGGATCACCGCAGCGCTCCCACCAGGGCCACCAGCAGGGGGGCCACCAGGAGGGCCGGCAGCAGGTCGGCCACCGCCACCTCCCGCAGGCGCAGCAGCCGCAGCGCCACGCCGACCAGCACGAGCCCGCCGACGGCGGTGGTGGCGGCGAGCTCGGCCGCGGGCAGGACGTCCCCGAGCAGGACGCCCACCACGGTCAGGCCCCCCTGCACGACCACGACGGTCACGGCGCTGGCCGCGACGCCCCAGCCGAAGGACGCGGCGAAGGCCATCGCGGCGAAGCCGTCCAGCACCGCCTTCAGGTAGAGCTGCTCGGCGCCGTTGCCCAGCCCTTCGTTGAGCGAGCCCAGGATGGTCAGCGGTCCGGTGCAGAAGACCAGCGAGGCCACCACGAAGCCCTCCACGAACCGCTCGCGGTCCGCGGACGGCGCGGACCGGGTCAACCGCCGCTGCAGCCACCCGCCGAGCTGCTCGAGCCGCAGCTCCAGGCGCAGCGCCGAGCCGATGATGCCGCCGCCGACGACCGCACCGAGGACGATCAGCAGCGGGGCGCTGGGGCCGACCCGTGCCTCCAGGGCGGGGTCGAGGACGGCGACCGCGGACGTGGCGGCGATCAGCAGGGTGACCAGGCCGAGCGCATCGGTGACCAGGTCCCGCGTGCGCGGGGGCAGCCGGTCGCCCAGCAGGCGGCCGAGCGCCGAGCCCACCAGGACGGTGACCACGTTCACGAGGGTTCCCAGACCCGGGATCATGGTCCTCCTCCACCTCGACCTGTGCCTCCGGGTGACGTCCCCGGCGCGCGACGAGCGTAGTGTGCCCCCGGCCGTCCGACCCCGGACCGGTCGGACGAGGACCCCAGGAGGTGGCCGTGGCCCGGACGCCCCGCAGCGCCGTGGTGCTGCGCGACGCGACCCGACGCGACCTCGGTTTCCTGGCCGACGTCTGGCACAGCTCGCTGCGCCGCGGGGACGACGGCGACCGGCTCCGGGACGTGGGTGCCGTGCTGGCCCGCGTCGCGGGGTCGACGCACGAGCGGGTCCTGGTGGCCGAGCACGCGGGGGAGCCCGCCGGCGCCGTCCTGCTGCGGCTGACGACGCTGTCACCGGTCGACCTCGACCCCGTCGTGCAGGTGCTCGTCCCGACGGTGCTGCCCCACCTGCGGCGCCACGGCGTGGGGCGGGCGCTGATGGAGGCGGCGGTGGTCTTCGCCGAGGAGAACGACGCGGTGCACGTCGCGACCGCCGCCGAGGCGGGCTCGCGGGAGGCCAACCGCTTCATGGCCCGGCTGGGCTTCAGCCAGCGCGCGACCTACCGCACCGCCCCGACGGCGGTGGTGCGGGCCCGCGTCGGCGGTCCGCGGACCGACCCGGCGACCGGGGCGCGCTCGATCGGCAGCGTGCTCGCCGCACGCCGCTCCCTGCGGCGCGCCCAGGAGCAGCGCCCCGCCGTCGAGGTGCAGGGCCAGAGCCCGACCCGCTGACCCGGCCGGCCCGACCGACGACGCGGACGCTCAGCCGGCCGTCGGCGGAGCGTCGATCAGGGCGCAGGTGATGCGCGAGGTGCACACGCGTCGACCCAGCTCGTCGCTCACGACGACCTCGAAGCTGGCCGTCGAGCGACCGAGGTGCACCGGGGTGGCCACCCCGGTGACCGTGCCGGCCCGCGCGGCGCGGTGGTGGGTGGCGTTGATGTCGACCCCGACCGCGACCTTGTCCGGCCACGCGTGCAGGGCAGCGCCCACCGAGCCGAGGGTCTCGGCCAGCACGACGGACGCCCCACCGTGGAGCAGGCCGTACGGCTGGGTGTTGCCCTCGACCGGCATCGTGGCCACGACCCGCTCCGGGCCGACCTCGACGATCTCGACGCCCATCTTCTCGTTCAGCGCGCCGGCCGGCATCGCCGCCAGGAAGGCGGCGTGGTCGGGCGTGGCGTCGTCCTGGTGGCTCATGCGGGTCATTCTCACCCACCGCCGTGGCGTCGGAGCCGACGGCTACAGTCGCGACCGTGCCCGAGGCTGCCTCCGTGATCCCGCCACGTCCCCGACTGCTGCTCCTCGACGGTCACTCGCTGGCCTACCGTGCGTTCTTCGCGCTCCCGGTGGAGAACTTCTCCACGACCACCGGTCAGACCACGAACGCGGTCTACGGCTTCACCTCGATGCTCATCAACGTGCTGCGCGACGAGCAGCCCACCCACGTCGGGGTGGCCTTCGACGTCTCGCGGCAGACCTTCCGGATGGCCGAGTACGCCGAGTACAAGGCCAAGCGCAACAAGACCCCCGACGAGTTCAGCAGCCAGCTGCCGCTGATCGAGGAGGTCCTCGACGCGCTGCGCATCCCGTTCGTGAAGAAGCCCGGTTACGAGGCCGACGACATCATCGCCACGCTGACCACCCAGGCGCTGGCCGAGGACGACATGGAGGTGCTGATCCTCACCGGCGACCGCGACGCCCTGCAGCTGGTGACCGAGCGCTCCACGGTGCTCTACCCGATGCGCGGCGTCTCCGACCTGGCGCGGATGACCCCG
The DNA here is from genome assembly GCA_046595185.1 of Nocardioides sp. Taxonomy (GTDB): domain Bacteria; phylum Actinomycetota; class Actinomycetes; order Propionibacteriales; family Nocardioidaceae; genus Nocardioides. Next base: position 1,366 of record JBKJPE010000048.1, on the reverse strand, counting down.
GAGGCGGTCGAGGCGAAGTACGGCGTGCGCCCCGAGCGCTACCCCGAGCTGGCCGCGATCGTGGGGGAGACCTCCGACAACCTGCCCGGCGTCCCCGGCGTCGGGCCCGGGTTCGCCGCCCGGTGGCTGGAGACCTACGACGGCCTCGACAACGTCATCACGCACGCCGACAAGATCACCGGCAAGAAGGGTGAGTCGCTGCGCGCGCACCTCGACGACGTCCTGCGCAACCGCCGCCTCAACGCGCTGGTGCGCGACCTCGAGCTGGACGCGGCCCCGGCCGACCTGGCGATGCGCCCGTGGGACCGCCAGGAGGTGCACACCCTCTTCGACGGCCTGGAGTTCCGCGTGCTGCGCGACCGGCTCTTCGAGACCCTCGAGTCGGCGGAGGACGTCGACGGCAGCGGCTTCGACCTCGACGGTCACGTGCTCGAGGCGGGGGAGGTGGCCACCTGGCTCTCCGACCTGCCCGCGGGCACGGTCGGCCTGCACGTGCGCGGAGCGTGGGGGGCCGGCACCGGCCGCGTCGACGCGCTCGCGCTGGCCAGCGGCACCGGCCGCGCGGCGTACGTCTCGACCGAGGTCCTGACGCCCGAGGACGACGCGGCGCTCGCCGACTGGCTGGCCGACCCGGAGAGACCCAAGGTCCTCCACGACGCGAAGGGACCGGGCCTGGCGCTGGCCGCCCAGGGCTGGACGCTGCGCGGGCTGCGGAGCGACACCGCGCTCGCGGCCTACGTCGTGCGCCCCGACCAGCGCTCCTACGACCTCGCCGACCTGACCCTGCGCTACCTGCGCCGCGAGCTCACGGGGGAGGACCCCGGCGACCAGGCGATGCTCTTCGACGAGGACCAGGAGGTGGCGCAGACCGCGATGCTGCACGCCCGGGCCGTCCTCGACCTCGCCGAGGCGCTCGACGCGGCGGTCGAGGAGCACGGCGGCACCGAGCTGCTCGCCGACGTGGAGCTGCCGCTGGTCGACCTGCTCTCGGTGATGGAGCAGACCGGCGTCGCCGTCGACATCGACCACCTCGAGGCCCTGGAGTCGCACTTCGCCACCGAGGTCAGCCAGGCGGCCGAGGAGGCGTACGCCGTCGTCGGCAAGGAGATCAACCTCGGCTCGCCCAAGCAGCTGCAGGTGGTGCTCTTCGACGAGCTGGCGATGCCCAAGACCAAGCGGACCAAGACCGGCTACACCACCGACGCCGACGCCCTCGCGCAGCTCTACGTCAAGACCGAGCACCCGTTCCTGCTCCACCTGCTGCGCCACCGCGACGTGATCCGGCTGCGCCAGACCATCGAGGGCCTGTTGAGGACGGTGGCCCCGGACGGGCGCATCCACACCACCTTCAACCAGACCATCGCCG
>JBKJPE010000208.1:0-18602 GCA_046595185.1 Nocardioides sp. | reverse complement strand
CACGACCGGGGCCCCGCCGTTCTGGCGCAATTGCGCGGTTGCGACCGGCTTACCTACGAGTAACATGGGCGAGTCGTCGGCAGACCGGGTTGAAACTCGACAATTGCGCTGGATCGACCAGCCGACCAGCCGACCAGCCGACCAGCCAGCCATCCCCGGCGCCCGCGCACCGCAGGGACCTCAGCGCCTCGCGACCTCCCGCAGCCGCCCGACCACCGCGGCGGCCGCGCTCGCGACGAAGGTCTCGGCGCCACCGGTCTCCGGCACGATCGCGTGCACCACGCCGGCGCGCATGAGCTCACCGGCCGGCACCCGCTGGTGGGCGGCCATCTCGGCGGCGTGGGAGGCGTCGCCGTGGACGATGACGCTGGCGCCCTCGGGGGGCAGCGGGGCCAGCCAGGCGTGCTCGGCGGCCACGACGTGCTCGGCGCCCAGCAGCGCCAGCGCGCCGCCGCCGCAGCCCTCGCCCAGCAGCAGCGCCACCGACGGCACGGTGAGCGTCGACATGGCCGCGATGCACCGGGCGATCTCGCCGGCGATCGCGCCCTCCTCCGCCGACGGCGACAGCTCGGCGCCCGGGGTGTCGATCACGGTGACCAGCGGCAGGCCCAGCTCCTCGGCGAAGCGGATCCCGCGACGGGCCTGGCGCAGCGCGGCCGGGCCCATCGGGCGCGCCGCGCTCTGCCGTGAGCGGTCCTGCCCCACGATCACGCAGGGCTGGCCGTCGAGGCGGGTCAGGGCCACGATCACCGCGCTGTCGCGCTCGCCCTCGGCGGTGCCGCGCAGGCGTACGGTCCTGCTCCCCGCCACCCGCAGCAGCTCGCGCACCCCGGGCCGCGCGGGAGCGCGGGAGCGGGTGATGTGCTCCCAGGCGTCGAGGTCCTCGAGGCCGTCCAGGCCGGCGACGTCGGTGACCGGCCGCGCCCCGGCGCGCAGCTGCGGCGTCGAGGGCCCGTCGACCAGGGTCGCCAGCGCGTTGTCGACCAGGCCGGGCAGGGCCTCGGCCGGCACGACCGCGTCGAGGATGCCGTGGGCGGAGAGGTTCTCCGCGGTCTGCACTCCGCCGGGGAAGGGTCGGTCGTTGAGGGCCTGGTAGACCTTCGGGCCGAGGAAGCCGACCAGGGCGCCCGGCTCGGCCACGGTGAGGTGGGCCAGCGAGCCCCACGAGGCGAAGACGCCGCCGGTGGTCGGGTCGCGCAGGTGCACCAGGTACGGCAGCCGCGCGGCACGGTGGTCCATCAGGGCGCGCGAGATCCCGATCATCCGCACGAAGGCCGGGGTGCCCTCCTGCATGCGGGTGCCCCCGCTGGCGGTGGAGGCCAGCAGGGGCAGACCCTCGGCGGTGGCGCGGCGCACCGCGGCCACGATCCGGTCGGCCGCGGCCCGGCCGATGGAGCCGGCCAGGAAGTCGAACTCGTTGAGGACGACCGCCACGTCGCGCCCGCGGACCCGCCCGCGGCCGGTGATCACCGACTCGTCGACCCCGGACCGCTCGGCGGCCTTGCGCAGCTGGGCGGCGTACTCCTCGGAGACCTCGCCCTGGTCGACGGCGACGTCCCACGACTCGTACGAGCCTGCGTCGAGGACGAGCTCGATCAGCTCGCGCGCGTGCCAGCGTCGGGTCACACCCCGTCCTCGCCGGCGCGGGCCTCGGCCTGCGGGTGGGTCTGCAACCACGCCCGGACGGCGGCGCCGTGCTGGTCCAGGGTCGGGGGCGCGGCGTGGTCGCGGTGGGTGACCTCGGTGCCGTCACCGGAGAAGAACCGCAGCGGCGGGCCCGGCGTCGTGATCGGTCCGAGCTGCGGGTGCTCGAGGTCGACGACCAGACCCTGGCTGGCGACCTGGTCCCACGCGTAGACCTCGTCGAGGGTGCGCACCTTGCCGGCGGGGATGCCGACCTTGGCCAGCCGCGCCAGCAGCGGCTCGGCGTCGGTGTCGGCGAAGGCGGTCTCGACGACCTCCACGACGCGGGCGTGGTTGCCCACCCGCTCCGGGTTCGTGGCCAGGCCCCCCTCCTCCGGGTCGAGGCCGAAACCGGCGCAGAACCTGCGCCACAGCCCCTCGGAGCCGACCGAGATCTGCACCGCCCCGTCGCGGCAGCGGAACAGCCCGTACGGCGCGATGGAGGGGTGGTGGTTGCCCTGGGCCTGGCCGACCTGGCCGGCGACGGTCCACCGGGTGCCCTGGAAGGCGTGCACGCCGACGACCGCGGCCAGCAGGGACGTGCGGACCACCGACCCGACGCCGGTGCGCTCGCGCTCGTGCAGGGCGGCGAGGACGCCGTAGGCGCCGTACATCCCGGCGAGCAGGTCGGCGATCGGCACACCCACCCGTTGCGGGTCGTCGGGCCCCGAGCCGGTCAGTGACATCAGGCCGGCCTCGCCCTGCGCGATCTGGTCGTAGCCGGCGCGCCCGCCCTCAGGGCCGTCGTGGCCGAACCCGGTGATGGAGAGCACGACCAGGCGCGGGTTGCGCGCGGTCAGGCTCTCGATGCCGAGCCCGAGCCGCTCCAGGACGCCGGTGCGGTAGTTCTCGACGAGCACGTCGGCGCGGTCGACGAGCTGCAGCATGACGTCGCGGTCGTCCTCGTCCTTGAGGTCGAGGGTGATCGACTCCTTGTTGCGGTTGGTGGAGAGGAAGTAGGTCGAGACGTCCCCGTCGCCGACGAACGGGGGGCCCCAGCCGCGGGTGTCGTCGCCACCGTCGGGCGTCTCGACCTTGATCACACGGGCGCCGAGATCGCCGAGCATCTGGGTGGCGTGCGGCCCGGCGAGGGCGCGGGAGAGGTCGACGACGACCGTGCCGGCCAGCGGCCCGCCGGTCGCCGTGCCGGTGCCGCCGTCGGTACGGCCGGGGGTCGCCGCGGTGGGGTCGCTCATCGGGCTCACCAGCCGGGGAGGACGAGGGCGGCCCACACCAGCAGCGGCCCGGCGAGGGTCACGATCACGGCGTAGGTGAGGATCTGGCGGTAGTAGGTCTGCTCGCCGATGGAGTCGGGCCGGTTGGCCAGCATCAGCGCACCGTTGGTGGAGAAGGGGCTGACGTCGACGATGGTCGAGCTGACGGCCAGCGCCGCGACGAACAGGCCCGCGGAGAGGCCGCCGTTGCCGATCAGCGGGATGGCGATCGGGATGATCACCGGCAGCAGCGCGGTGGACGACGCGAAGGCCGAGGCCACGCCGCCGACGTAGCAGAGGATCAGCGCGCCGAGCACGGCCGTCCCGAGGCCGGCCGCGAAGAGCCCGACGGCCTCCGGGGACCCGGCGGTGGTCAGGATCGTGGCGTAGGTGCTGATGCCGGCGACGAGCAGGACGGTCGGCCAGGCGATCTGCTTGACGGTGTCCTTGTACTTGTTCGGCGAGATGATCGACAGGACCACGGCGGCGGTGATCGCGGCCAGCCCGATGTCGCGGTCGAGGATCAGCGCGACGCCGGCGACGACCACGAAGGCCACGATGGTGAGCACGTGGTCGCGGGTGCTGCCCACGGTGGCGGTGTCGGCCGTGGTGACCTGCGTGGAGCCGGTCGTCGGGGTGGCGCCCGTGCCGGAGGCCGCGGTGCTGCGGTCGCGGTGCAGCGGCCCGTCGTGGTGGGGGCTGCTGGCCACCTCCGCGTCGCCGGGCTCGATGCGCATCTTCATCAGCTGGGAGCCACCGAGGGCCACGAACAGGATCGCCGCCAGCACGATGTTGACCACCAGGCTGGACAGGAAGATGGTGATGGAGGAGTCGCCCAGACCGTTCTCGATCATCACCGAGTTGGTGATGGTGCCGTAGATGCTGATCGGGGAGAACCCGCCGGCCTGAGCGCCGTGGACCACGAACATGCCCATCATCAGCGGGCTGATCTTGTAGCGGCCGGCGAAGCCGAGGGCGATCGGGCCGATGATCGCGCAGGCCGCCGGGCTGGCGGCGCCGATCGAGGTGATCAGCGCGGTCACCGCGAACATCACCCACGGGATGAAGGCCACCCGCCCGCCGACCAGGCCGAGCGCCTTGCGCACGATCAGGTCGACGGTGCCGTTCTGCCGGGCGATGGCGAACAGGTACGTGACGCCGATCAGCGTCAGCACCAGGCTGGCCGAGATGCCGCTGAGGATCTCCGCCTCGTCGAGGCCCAGGGCGTACATGCCCACGAACCACGCCGCGACGTAGCCGAGCGCGCCCATGTTGATCGGCAGCACGGTGCCGATGACGAAGAGGGCGACGAGTGCCAGGATGGCGACCCATTCGGGACCCATGACTGTTCCTTTCGAGCAGGTGAGCCCGAGGCGGTGGTGCCGGCGGGCAGCCGGACCGGGCGCGACGGGAGCACTGTGACTCGGGTCACCCGGTGGATTGGTGGCCTAGCCAATAGGCATGTGATCCATCTGTCAAATAGGGTGGCGGGCATGGCGTCCCCGGCCGACCGGTCCTTCCCCCAGCGCGTGAGCCGGGCCCGGCTCTACGAGCAGGTCGCGGCCCAGATCACCGACTGGATCGCCGCGCAGGGCCTCGCCCCCGGCGACCGGCTCCCGGCCGAGCGCGAGCTGGCCCACCGGCTCGGCGTCAGCCGCGCGACCCTCAGCCAGGCGCTGGTCGCCCTCGAGGTGGTCGGGGTGGTCGCCGTGCGGCACGGTGACGGCACCGTCGTCACCGAGCGGGGCGTGCGCCGGGCGGCCTCCGACCCGGCCACGCCCGGGGCGGCGGACGAGATCGCCGAGGCGGTCCGTGCGCACGCCGACCGGCTGCCCGACGTGATCGACGCCCGCGACGCCCTCGAGACCAAGCTCGCCGCCCTGGCCGCGCAGCGCCGTACGCCCGAGGACCTCGCCGTCGTCGACGCCGCGCTGGCCACGATGGCCGCCGACGTCGGGGCGGGCGGGCGCGGGGTGGAGGGCGACGAGCTGTTCCACGCCGCGGTCACCGCCGCCGCGCACTCGCCGCTGCTGGAGCAGATGATGCGCACGATCAGCGCGCTGATCGCCGAGACCCGCCTGGAGTCCCTCTCGCAGCCGGGCCGCCCGCGCGCCTCGCTGGCCGGGAACCGAGCGGTCGCCGAGGCCGTCCGCGCCGGCGACCCCGAGACGGCGGCCGCGGCGATGCACGCCCACGTGGGCATGGTCAGCGACGTGGCCCTGCTGCGCGGCGACACGTGACCCCGGCCCTGCCGTGAACCCCGGTGACCTCTCCGACGTCCTGCTCGTCCTGGCCGCCGGCCTCGGGGCCGGTCTCCTGACCTCCACGATCGGCGTGGCCTCGCTGGTCAGCTTCCCGGTGCTGGTCGCCGTGGGCCTGCCGCCCGTCGTGGCCAACGCCTCCAACACCGTCGGGCTGGTGCCGGCGGGGTTGTCAGGGTCCTTCGGCTACCGCGAGGAGCTGCGGGAGCACCCCTACGTCACGCTGCGGGTCCTGGTGGTGTGCGCGGTCGGCGCCGCCGGCGGCGCGTGGTTGCTGCTGCTCCTGCCGCCGGGCGTCTTCGAGGCGGCCGTGCCGTGGCTGATCCTCTTCACCTGCCTGCTGGTCGGTGTCCAGCCCTGGCTCTCGGGGCGCCTGCGCCGGCGGCAGGGCCCGGATGCCGCGCCGCGCGAGGAGATGGGTCCGCTGACCACCGTCGGCGCCACCGTGACCGGGGTCTACGGCGGCTACTTCGGCGCCGGGTCCGGGGTGATGATGGTCGCCGTGCTCGGGTTCGGCACCGACCTCGAGCTGCGGGTGGTCAACGGGCTCAAGACCCTGGCGATCCTGTCCTCCAACGTCGTGGCCACCGTGGTCTTCCTGTTCTTCGCCGAGCTCGACTGGCGCGCCATCGGCCTGCTGGCGGCCGGTTCGGTGGGGGGCGGGTACGTCGGCGCCCGCATCGGCCGACGGCTGCCGCCGACGGTGTTCCGGGTCCTGGTGGTCGTCGGCGGGGTGACTGCCGCGCTGCTGCTGATGTGAGGCGTGCCCGGGTGCCCGGTCTCACGACCCTCGGGCCCGCGTCGCCGCGCGCGCCAGGAAGTCGGCCGTGGTGTTCTCGTGGGGGAACGGCCGGTCCGGCACGGGCATGTCGAGGGCGCGGCAGATCGCTCCCCACCCGTCACCGGGCTGCCACTCGACCAGCCGCTCGGGGGCGATCTCTGCACGGACCTGCGCGAGACGGCGCTCGTAACCCGCCCTCACCTCGTCGGCGTCGTCCGGGTCGGTGAAGACGCCGTCGAACATCACCCGGAACAGCGGCACCATCGGGTCGGCGGTGTCGTCTGCCGCCAGCAGCTCCCGGGTGCGCGCCAGTACGGTCACGTCCATGCTGCGGTGCCAGACCTCGGCGCTGCCGCGGTGCGAGAGCAGGACCGGCGCGTCCGGGTAGGACGACGCCAGGTCGCGCCAGCAGCTGGAGAACGGGGTGTCGACGCCCGCGGCGTACCCGGCCAGGAAGTCGTCCCAGACGGGCGGTTCGCCCTGGATCGCCGCCACCCACGTGGCGGCGTGCTCGGGGTGCGCGAACGTCTCGCTCATGTGGTAGACCGGCGCGCCGAGCAGGTGGCGCAGCGCCTCGCGCAGGGAGGAGGTGCCGGTGCGGGGCAGGCCGGCCCCGACCATCTGCAGGGTCACGGCGTCACAGCGGGAGGACGACCTCCCCGCCGACGTCGACGCGCCCCGCGGCAAGCGCGGCGCGGTAGGCGGGGACGTTGTCGGCGTGGATCGTGCCGAGGAGGTGCTGCTCGTCGGGCATCGGCAGGGCCCGGGCCAGCAGGGTGGACAGGTGGTGACCGTGCCCGGCGCCGCGGAAGGGGTGGTCGAGGAGCAGCTCGACCACGGTCGCGCCCCGCAGGCCCCGGCGGGCGTCCGGCTCGGCCGCCACGATGCCGGCCCACGTCCCGTCGATGCGGACGTCGTGCACCAGGCCCTGCGCGGCGAGCTCGCGGAGGTCGTCGCGGTCCTCGCAGCGCGCGCGGCGGGCGTGGCCGGGGTCGCGGGCGACCTGCTCGGCGTGGATGCGGCGGTACTCGCCGTAGAAGGCGGTGTCGCGGCGCCGGGTCGTGGTCAGCGACGCGGGCACCGGCCGGGCGCGGAGGTCGCCGAGCCGCGCGACGACCTGGCGCATCTCGGGGCGGCCCCCGGGCCAGGCAGCGACCCCGGCGAGGTCGTCGGCGGTGGTGAGCAGGACGAACCCGGGCCGGAAGGCCGCGAACGCCGTGCGCGCCACCTCGCGCAGCGCCTCGGCGTCGTCGCGGACCAGGACCCGGTCGGAGGCGGTCACGCCGACGAAGGGGAGGTCGGGGTCGCAGCCGAGATAGCGGGGACCGACCAGCACGTGCCCGCCGGTGCCCAGCGGCAGCCACCGGTCGAGGTAGGCCTCCGCCGGCTCCCCGCTCTGCGAGGCCGCGTCGGCGTAGCTGCGGGCGTGGTCGAGGTCCTGCGCGGCGGTGCACAGCCAGTACCGCAGCTCCTCGGCCAGCGCCGTGCGGCGCTGGTCGGCGCAGACCCGCAGTCGCACCCACGGGTGCAGGGCCTCGTCCGCGGCGGCGACGAGGGTGTCCAACGCCGGCAGCGCCGCGCGACGGGTGCGGTCGACCAGGTCCATCGCCCCACCGTGTCGCTTCCGGTGCCGGAGGGCAAGGGTCCGGCTCACGCCGGGTGCAGGGCCAGCACCCGGGCGGCGCCCACAGCGACCCACCGCGCCAGCTCGGCGTCGTCGGTGAGGGCGGCCGGTCCCACGAGCAGCCACCCGGTCATCGTGCTGCCGCGCATCTCCACCGCCGCGGTGCCGCCCTGACCGAGCAGGCCGTCGGCGGGGTCGTGGCGGACCATCAGCCCGCCCTGGCCGCTCGCGGCGACCGCCAGGTGGTCGTCACGCAGGAACGCGACGCCCCCGAACATCCGTCGCTCCGACCAGCCGGGCTGCCCTCTGAGCAGCCCACGCACACGGCCGGCCAGCTCCTCGTCGTAGGCCACGGGTCCACTGTGCTCCCCGCGGCGTGGGGGCGGAAGGGGTGTCGGGGGTCGCGCCTACCGTCGTCCTGGTCCGGTCGGGGTGACCGGGCACCGACCCTGGAGGCGACAGTGGGGCACGAGCAGGACCCGTACGACCCGCACGGTGCGGACGGCTTCGACGCGGCGGTCGAGGCCGCCTGGTCGCGGTTCCGGGTGCGGCTGGCCGACCGCGTCGACGCGACCGCGACCGGGGGCGCGGTCTTCCTCCTCGTCCAGGACCTGCCCCACGCGATGGGGCGGCGTCCCGGCCTGGGGGTGTCGGTCGAGGTCGACGCCGAGCTGACCCTGGTCATCGACGTCCATGACGGGTGGCGCCACGAGGTGCTCCCGCGCGACCAGGTGGACCGGGCCGCCGCGCGCGTGGTGGAGGTGCTGCGCGCCGAGCTCGGCGAGATCCACCCCGGCATGCTGGTCGCCGAGGGCCTGGAGGAGGACCCGGGGGCCGCGGCCGGGCCTGCGGACCGGGCCCGTGACGGCGAGGAGCCCGCGGCGGGGGAGGCTGACCCGGGCGACCGGGTCACGACGCCCCACGACCGGGACCACCTCCAGGAGCTCGTCGACGGGGCGCTCGGCCGGATGCTCGGCGAGGTGCGCCACGACGCCGAGGGCGACGTGCCGATCCGTGACGGGCGCAGCGTGTGCTGGGTCAGCGTCCGCGACGACCGGCCGGTGGTCGAGCTGTTCGCCGAGCTCGTCCACGACCCCGCCGACGCCGACGCCGTACGCCGCGAGGTCGCCCTGCTCAACGAGGAGCACGACTCCTTCAAGTTCGTCGTGCGCGGTGACGCCGTGGTGATGCGCCACGAGGTCCTGGCCCTGCCGTTCTGCGAGTCGCACCTCGTGGTGGCGGCCCGGCTGTTCACCACGGCGATGGACGACCTGGCGCGCCGCCTCGTCGAACGGGTCGGCGGGAGCCGCTTCCTGGACGGGTCCGAGGAGCCCGACGAGGTCGGCCCCACCCCGGTCACCACCGCCGCAACCGAGGTCGCGCCGACCCCGGTGGCCATCACGCCGGGCCCGGTGGCGATGGACCACGGCGCGCTGGAGGTCGCCGGCCTGGTCGAGCTGCTCGCGCTCGGCCCGGTGCGCCCGGCGACGGTGGCCGGGCTGTTCGGCCACGACCGCCACCAGATCATCCGTCAGCTGGTCGCGCTGCGCACCGGCTCCGCCGGGTGGCCCGGCCTGCGGGAGCTCGTCGAGGACGCCGACCTCGACCTGGAGCTCGTCCTGACCGCGCTGCGCCAGGCCCTGCGGCTGGTCTCCGACGGCCCGCGGCCCGGCGTCGGCGACGTCGCCCGGCGACGCCGCAGCGTCCAGTCCCCGCTGGTCACCGACGTCGACGCCGGCGAGGACACCCTCGACCTCGGGTGGTCGCCGTGAGGCCGCTGCCCGACCACGGGCCCGGCGAGCCCGCCCCGCTCAGGGTGCGCGGGCCGGCCGACCGCGGGCCACGAGGTGGGGCGCGGGAGGTCGCGCGATGACGTCGCTGTCGCTGCTCCTCACCGCGGACACCCACCTCCCCCGGCGCGCGAAGGTCCTGCCGGAGGAGCTGCTGGCGGCGGTGGCGACCGCCGACGTGGTCGTGCACGCCGGCGACTGGGTCGACGAGGCCACCCTCGACCTGCTCGAGTCGTCGTCGCGCCGGCTGGTCGGCTGCTGGGGCAACAACGACGGCGCCGGCCTGCGCGCCCGCCTGCCCGAGGTGGCCCGGGCCGACCTCGACGGGCTGCGCCTCGGCGTGGTCCACGAGACCGGTCAGCGGCTGCGTCGCGAGGAGCGGGTCGACGCGGCGTACGACGACCTCGACGTCCTGGTCTTCGGGCACAGCCACATCCCGTGGGACACCACGACCCCGCGGGGCGTCCGCCTGCTCAACCCCGGCTCGCCCACCGACCGGCGCCGGCAGCCGCACTGCACCTGGATGAGCGCGACCGTCGCCGACGGGGTGCTCACCGACGTCGTGCTGCACCGACTGCCACCGCGCCGACGCCCCGGACGGTCCTAGGTCCGGCGTCGTGGAGGACCCGCGCCGCGCCCTCGTCGCCGACCGCGACCGCACCCGCCGTCGGCTCGCCGGCCTGCGGGCCGACTACGCCGAGGTGGTCGACGCCTCCCGGGACACCAACGCCGACGACGAGCACGACCCCGAGGGGCACACCATCGCCTTCGAGCGGTCGCAGACCGGCTCGCTGGTGCGCCAGGCCGAGCAGCACCTCGCCGAGGCCGAGGCGGCCCTGGACCGGGTGGAGGCGGGGACGTACGGCACCTGCACCGCCTGCGGTCGGCCGATCGCGCCGGAGCGGCTCGTCGCGCGGCCGGTGGCGGCCACCTGCGTGGGCTGCGCCGCCCGCGCCGCGCGTCGCTGACCGGCCCCGGTCAGGCCCGGCCGGACAGGTCGATGTTGAACATCCAGCGCTGACCGAAGCGGTCGGTCAGGTCGCCGTACTCGTCACCCCACATCTGCTTGGCCAGCGGCATGTGGATCTCCCCGCCCTCGCCGAGTCCCTCCCACCACCGGTGCAGCTGCTCGACGTCGGAGCCGCTGAGGCACAGGTGCGCGTGGTCGCCCCGCACGACGGCGCCCATCTCGGGCATCCGGTCGGAGGCCATCAGCACGAACCCGTCGTCGGTGACGAGCTGCGCGTGCATCACGAGCCCGGCGGAGTCGCCCTCGGCGCCGTACTCGCCGAAGGTCATCACCTCGAGGGTGCCGCCGAGCACCGACTGGTAGAACGTCATCGCCTCACGGCTGGTGGAGTCGAAGTTCAGGTAGGCGTTGAGCTGCACGGACACGGGTGCCTCCGGGGTGGTTGCGGGAGCGGTCCGAGGTGCAGACCTCCCGGCTCGGCCAGGCTCATCGGTGCTCGCTGCGACGCCGCGCACCGTCGGCGAGCCAGGCCCGGACAGGCGGTCCGTGCCCGGGCACCAGCAGCGTCGACCGGGGTGACCTCGCGACCCTCGGTCACCAGGGCCCAGCCGACGTGGGTGCCGGTCACCGGGTGCGCCGCGCGTGGGGGTGGGCGCGGGTCGACGGCCGTCGCGACCCGTAGCCTGCGCGCGTGCAGTGCGACTACTTCGACGCCGGGGCCTGCCGGTCCTGCACGTGGATGGGGCGGCCGTACGCCGACCAGCTCGCGGCCGTGCACGAGGCGGCCGTCGCGGCGCTGGGGGAGCGGCCCGGCCTGGTCTGGGAGGACCCGGTCGCGCGGGCCGAGCAGGGCTTCCGCAACAAGGCGAAGATGGTCGTCGGGGGCACCGTCGAGCGGCCGACCCTGGGCATCCTCGACCGCGACGGCCACGGGGTCGACCTGCGGCACTGCGGGCTGCACGAGCGGGCGCTGCACGACGCGCTGCCGGTGCTGGCCGCGCTGGTCACCCGGGCGCGGCTGGTCCCCTACGACGTCCCGACCCGCCGCGGTGAGCTCAAGCACGTCCTGGCCACGGTCGCCCCGGACGGCGGGCTGATGGTCCGGTTCGTGCTGCGCAGCACCGAGGCCCTGCCGCGGCTGCGCAAGCACCTGCCCTGGCTCCGCCAGCACCTGCCCGGCCTGGTCGTGGCCTCGGCCAACCTCCAGCCCGAGCACAAGGCCGTCCTCGAGGGGCCCGAGGAGGTGCTGCTCACCGCGCAGGCAGCGCTGCCGCTGCGGCTGGCCGGCCTCGACCTGCGGCTGCGCCCGCAGGGGTTCCTGCAGACCAACAGCGCCGTCGCCGCAGCTCTCTACGCCGAGGCGGCGGCCTGGACCGGCGACCTGGGCGCCCGGACCGCCTGGGACCTCTACTGCGGCGTCGGCGGGTTCGCGCTGACCCTCGCCCGGGTCGGTGTGCCCGACGTGGTCGGGGTCGAGCTGAGCACCGAGGCGGTCGACGCCGCCCGGGAGGGCGCGCAGCGGGCCGGTCTCGACGGGGTGAGCTTCGAGGCCGGCGACGCGACCACGTGGGCCGAGCGGCAGCCGGGCGGCCCGGACCTGGTCGTGGTCAACCCGCCGAGGCGGGGCATCGGTGACGGCCTGGCCGGCTGGCTCGAGGCCTCCGACGTGCGCCACGTCCTCTACTCCAGCTGCCACAGCGGGTCCCTGGCGCGCGACCTCGACGCGATGCCGTCCTGGGAGCCGGCGCGCGGCCGGGTCTTCGACATGTTCCCCCAGACCGCCCACCACGAGGTGCTGGTGCTGCTCCGGCGCCGGCAGGCAGGAGCCGGCGCCGGTGACCCCCGCCCGTCGGTGGAGCGGGCCGACCACTAGCGTCGAGACCCGTCCGGCCCGACCCCCGTGGAGGCACCCCGTGGAGCACCGCACCCTCATCTCGCCGCAACGCGGCCGCGAGCAGCGCGACGTCTCCGTCGTCGGGCTCGGCACCTGGCAGCTCGGGGCCGACTGGGGCGAGGTCAGCGAGGCCGACGCCCGCGAGGTGCTGGAGGCCTCCTACGACGCCGGGGTGCGCTTCCTCGACACCGCCGACGTCTACGGCGACGGCCGCAGCGAGCGGGTCATCGGCGCCTTCCTGCGCGACCTGCCCGCCGGCCACGGCGTCACGGTCGCCACCAAGATGGGCCGCCGGGTGCCGCAGGAGCCGCAGCACTACACCCCGGAGGCCTTCCGCGCCTGGACCGACCGCTCACGGGAGAACCTCGGCGTGGACACGCTCGACCTGGTCCAGCTGCACTGCCCGCCGACCGCGACGATCGAGGACGACGCCACCTACGACGCGCTCGACGCGCTGGTCGCCGACGGCACCATCGGGGCGTACGGGCTCTCGGTCGAGACGGTGCGCCAGGCCTTGGCCGCGATCGCGCGGCCGCAGGTGGCCTCGGTCCAGATCATCCTGAACGCCTTCCGGCTCCAGCCGCTCGACGTGGTCCTGCCCGCAGCCCGCGCGGCGGGGGTCGGGATCATCGCGCGCGTCCCCCTGGCCTCGGGCCTGCTGAGCGGCAGGTACGACACCTCCACCACCTTCGCCGCCGACGACCACCGCACCTTCAACCGCGACGGCAGCGCCTTCGACGTGGGCGAGACCTTCAGCGGGGTGCCGTGGGAGACCGGCCTCGCCGCTGCCGAGGAGTTCACCGCGCTCGTCCGGCAGCACGGCCCGGAGTCGGCGACGGCCGCCCAGACCGCGGTGGCCTGGGTCGCCCAGCTGGACGGCGTCTCCACCGTCATCCCCGGCGCCCGCTCGGCCGACCAGGCGCGCGCCAACGCCGCCGCCGGCGGGCTCCCCGCACTCACGCCAGACCTGCGCGAGGGCGTCCGGCGGATCTACGACGAGCGGATCCGCGCCGAGGTCCACGGGCGGTGGTGAGGGTGCCCACGGGCACGACCACGAACGGCCGGAACGGGAGAGGGTGAGCACGATCGACGACTACTGCGAGCACTGCGACCTGCCGCTGAGCACCTGTGTCCACGGCAACCCGCCGGCCCCGTCGCCGGCCGCCCCGCCCCGGGCGTCACCGGTACGCACCACCCGGGCGCCCCGCGCACCGCGCGTGGGCGGCTCGACCGCCGCGGCACCGCCCCCGCCTCGGGCCCGCCGACGCACCCCCGCCGAGGAGCTCGAGCCGTACGTCCTCGCCGTGCTCGTGGAGCGTGGCGGCGAGGGTCCCGCCGAGGAGGTGATGGTCGCCGTCGGCGAGCGGATGGCCGACGTCTTCCGCCCCGGTGACCAGGAGAAGGGCCCCACGGGGGAGCTGCGCTGGCGCACGGCGTGCCGCACCGCCCGCAAGAACCTCGCCGACCAGGGCCTGCTGGTCGCGCCGTCCCCGGGGGTCTGGCGCCTCACCTGACGGGGCCGCCGACGCGACCGGGCGTCCGCGGCCCGGACCCACCGACCGGGCCTCAGCTGAAGTCGAGCACCAGGCGGCCGCGGACGCCGCCGGCCTCGAGCCGGCGGTGGGCCTCGGCGGCCTGCGCGGCCGGGAGGACGTCGGCGACCCGCAGGGTGAGGTCGCCGGAGGAGGCCAGCGCGCGCAGCTCCTCGAGGGCGTCGCGGCGCTGGGCGACGTCACGCACCCAGACCGGGGTGACCCGCAGGCCCCGGGTCCCGTCGCCCTCCCACCCGCGCACGGTGGCCACGGCGCCGCCGTCGCGCACGGCCGGCAGCGCCGTCGCCCCGAGCAGCGCGCCGTCGGCCAGGCCGTCGACGCCGCCCGGGACCTCGCGCAGCACGGCGTCGGCGAAACCGTCGCCACGCTCGACCACCACGTCGGCGCCGAGCCCGGTGACCAGGTCGCGGTCGGCTGCGGCGGCGTCGGCGACGACCCGCAGCCCGCGCACCTTGGCCAGCTGGACGACGTACCCGCCGAAGGCCCCGGCGGCGCCGGTCACCGCGATGGTCCGCCCCGGCTCGAGGGCCAGGTGGTCGAGGGCGAGCCAGGCGGTGAGCCCGTTCATCGGCAGCGTGGCGGCGCTCGCGCCGCTCGCGCCGTCGGGCGCCGGAGCCACGGAGTCGGCCGGCAGCACGAGGTCGGTGCGGTAGGCGCCGTGCTGGCCGGCCGGGACCACGACCCCCATCACCTCGTCGCCGACGGACAGCCACTCGCCGTGGCGCTCGCCGATGGCCGTACCGAGGTCGACGACCCGTCCGGCCACGTCCATCCCGGGCACGTCGGCCACGTCCTGGGCACGATCGCCCTCGGCGCGGGCGCCGCTGCGCACCAGCGTGTCCGTCGGGTTGACCGCCGCGTGGGTCACGGCGAGACGTATCTCGTCGGGGCCCAGGGGCTCGGGCTCGAGCTCGATCTCCTGCAGGGCCTCGGGCCCTCCGTACTCGATGACTCCGATGGCTCTCACGCGCCTTGTCTACCGTCACCTCGCCCACCCCCGGCCCACCCGGCCGCGGCGCCGGCACGGGTGCCGCGGCGCCTCGTAGGCTGTCCGGGTCATGCCGACCCACCCCGACCTCCACCTCGCCGACGCGCACTTCGTCACCGACCGCCTCCTGGTCGGCGGCGACCTCGACCCTGACGCCGCCACCGCCCTGGCCCAGGCGCGCGAGCTGGGCGACGTCGGGGTGACCCACGTCCTCGACGCCCGCATCGAGTGGCGCGACCCCGATACGTGGGGGCGGGTGCCGGCCGTGGAGTACCGCTGGGACGGCATCGACGACCGCGGCCAGCGCGTCCCCCGGGCCTGGTTCGAGCGCACCGCCACGTGGGCGCTCGCGGCGCTCGAGCAGCCAGGCACGGTCGTGCTGACCCACTGCCACATGGGCATCAACCGGGGTCCGAGCGCCGGCTTCGCGGTGCTCCTCGGCCTGGGCTGGGACCCGCTCGACGCGATGGACGCGATCCGCACCGCCCGGCCCGTGGCCTTCGTGGCCTACGCCGAGGACGCCCTGCGCTGGCACCACCAGCGCTCCGGCACCGGCGCGGTGGCGCGACGCGCCGAGCGGCGCCGCCTGCGACGGTGGCGCGAGCAGCACGAGCTCGACCTGGACGCGGCCATCCGCCGGGTGCGCGAGGCCTAGTCGCCCGAGCCCTGCGCCGCGGGGCTCACGCCGAGACGGGCAGGGCGTCCAGCGGCATCGGGAGCACCTGGTCGTCGGTGGCCAGGTGGACCACGTGGGCGGGGACGCCGGCCGCGTCGAGGGCGGCGTGCAACGCCGCCGCCCACGCGAGGTCCTCTGGCCGCGCGCGTCCCCGGCCCGGCCGGGTCGCGCTGCTGCGCACCCGTCCGCCGGGCCCGTGCTCGGCGAGGAGGTCGCCGAGGAAGGCCGCCATCGAGCGGGTCTCCCCAGGGTCGGGGAGGTCGGCCAGCTCGGTGATCTCGGTCAACGTCGGCACCGGCCGCCCGTCGGCGTCCACGAGCATCGCCCACAGGCTGGTCTCGGTGAAGCCGAGGGGCCGCATCAGCACCCGCCACAGGCGCTCCAGGTCGGCCTGGGTGGTGATCGTGGGGCGGAAGGCCCCGGTGTCGTCGAGGTCGTCGGTGAGGTCCGTGAGGTCGTCGTCCATGGCAGCACGATCACCCCTTCGAGCCATCGGCGCGACCGGCTCTCCACAGGCACCCCCGGACTCGACCCGGAAGCAGGCACCGGCCCGGGTCAGGCCGGGGGGAGGATCCCGGCGGCGCGGGCCGCCCCGGCGTACGCCTCGGCCAGCGTGGCCACCGTGTCGTGCGCGTTGAGCCCGCTCGGGTTGGGCACCACCCAGAGCTCGGCGTCCGCGAGCCGCCGCTCCTGCGGCCCGGTCCGCGCCCCGGGGTCGGCGAACGCGGTCCGGTAGGCCGTCACCCCGGCGACCGCCACCACCCGGGGCCGGACCCGACCGACCAGCGCGACCAACCGCTCGCCCCCGGCCCGGAGCTCCTCGCGGGTCAGCTCGGAGGCCCTCGCGGTGGCCCGGGGGGCCAGGTTGGTGATCCCGATCCCGCGCCCGAGCAGGTGGTCGCGGTCCTCGGGCGTCATCCCCGCGGCCGGGTCGACGCGCCGCTCGATGATCCCGGCGGCGAGCAGGGCCGGGTAGAACCGGTTGCCCGGCCGCGCGAAGTGCGTCTGCGTCGCGGCCGTCCACAGGCCGGGATTGATGCCCACCAGGAGCAGCCGCACGTCGTCGTCGACGAGGTCGGGCACGGTGGTGTCGCGGTAGGACTCGAGCTCGGCCGGGGTGAAGGAGCGACGGGCGGCCACCCCCCGAGCGTGCCAGTCACGGACGGGCGCGTGAGGACCGGTGCGCGGGCTAGCGTGCGAGCACCATGCGAGGACGACCGTGCGGCCCGGCCGCAGCCACGGCGGCCCGCGCCGTCCTGGTCGCTCTGGTGATGCTGCTCCCCACCGCCTGCGGCGACGGGGAGGACGAGCCCCCTGCGGCGCCGCGACCGGCGCCGGAGCCGCGCGCCCGGGTCCTCGACGTGGTCGCCCTGCCCCTCGTGGAGGGGCGGACCGACCCGGTGGCGGTCCCGGTGACGCTGCCCGCCGAGGCGCGGGCGTACGCCGTGCGGTTCCCGTCGTCCGCCCGGGGCCCGCTGCGGGCCGCGATCGACGGCGTCGAGGTCCCGTCGGGGCTGGACCTGCGGGCGGCGGTCGTGTCGGTCGGCTGCGAGGAGCCGGCGGAGGTGCGCCTCGACGACGCCGGGGACGGCGGCTGGACGGTGCGGGCGGTGCCGCCGGAGCCGACCGTGCAGTGCCTGCTGCCGCTGACCTACGTGGCGCTGGTCGGGGTGCCCGCCTGAGGGACGGCGGGTCAGCCCCGGCGTGCCCGGTAGGTGACCTCCAGGGCGTTGGCCACCGGTCGCTGGGCGCCGTCGGAGGGCGAGTTGACCACCCCGGTGGTGCCGTCGGCCCGGCGCGCGACCATGGTCGTCGACCCGCCGCCGTCGAGGTTGAGCGCCTTCTCCGCGCCGAGCCGCTTCATCGCCCGGGCCAGCTCGACCATGGTCTGGCCGCGGCTGGAGTCCTGGCGGCCGTCGACGGCGAGCAGCAGCACGTCACCGGTGTCCTGGTCGATGCCGACCGCCGTACGCGGGTGCATCTCGCCGTCGTCGGTGACCTGCACGCGGCCCCGGGCCAGGAGCACGGCGTCACCGGTGATCGCCATGCTCGCCCGGCCCAGCACGCCCGGGTCGACCGTGACGGGGGAGCCCACGGTCAGCGGGGAGAGTGCCGCCGCGCCGGGTCCGCGGCCGACGAGCATGGTGCCGCGCACGTCCCCGCTGGTCGGCATGGTGGTGGACCGGGAGACGACGCGGCCGCCGCGCACCTGCACCACCCGGAGGTCGGCACGCTGGCCCTGGGTGGCGTCGTAACCGGGTTGTGCGCCGAACGCGCGGGTGTAGACGCCGAGACCGCCGGGCATCACCCACGGGGCGTTGTAGTTCGTCACCCGGACGTCCGGGTGCTGGGTGATCGTGGTCTGCATCGGCAGGGTGCCGATCGCGGGGGCGCCGTTGCCGCGCAGGTAGAACGACTCGTTCCAGTACTGCACCCGGGCGTGGAGGAGCCCGCGGTCGAGGTCGAGCCCGGTGCCGAGCGGGGCGCCGGTGCGGCTGATGTCGAAGAAGTCCCCGTTGACGCCGGCCACGGCCTCGTCCACGGCCAGGATCTGCGTGAGCGGGGCGGTGCTGCGGACCTTGCCGCGCCGCGCGTAGTCCAGGCGGACGCCCGGCGTCGACGGGTCGACCCGGACCAGGTGGTAGCGGACCCGGCCGCGGTAGTCGGTGCGCTCCCACGACCGGGCGGTGACCCCGGGCGCCACCTGCCAGGACCGCAACGTGCGGCTGGTCGCACGGCCGCGGGCGGCCGGCGGGACGGTCGGGGCGATCTCGCCGACCACGCCGTCGGAGGAGTGCCGGGGCTCGCGGCCGGCCACGGCGGGGGCCGTACGGGCGGGGGCCCGGTCGGCCCGGTCGGCCGGATCGGCGATCGCGCCGTGCGTGGTCAGCGGGAGCAGGGTGACGAGGCCGGTGGCGACGAGCGCGGCGGCGTAGCGGGGGGAGCGCATCGGGTCAGGGTAGGTGGGTCGGCGACCCGCCACGACAAGATGCGCAACCCTGTCCTCGATCGTGACCGGCCCGGGGACCCGCCCGCCGACCCCGACGAGGGTTTCGCCGGGCGGGCCGGGCGGGCTGGGTGGGCTGGTGCTGGGGCACGCGGTCTGTCCACAGCTCTCGTCGTGGTGCTGGACCCGGAGCAGCGTGCTGCGTTAACCTGACGAGCAGT
>JBKJPE010000189.1:0-6795 GCA_046595185.1 Nocardioides sp. | reverse complement strand
GGAGCTTCATGATGTCCTCCGAGGTGCGGACCGGACGGTTCCGGTGGGGTGTTCCCAAGGTGCCGCCCGCTCGGGCCGAGTCACCATGGGGCATTGGTCGTAGTACCGGTGCGAATGCGGTCAGGGCCGGCGGGTACAAAGGCCTCATGGCCCTCCGACACACCGCCCCCCGCAAGGACATCGACGAGAACGAGCTCGAGGTCACCCACCCCAAGGACTACGCGGCGGGCATCCCGGCCGTGGCGGTCGCGATGAAACGCACCCTCGAGGCCATGGGGGTCACCCGCACCGCCCGGACGCTGCTCAAGCTCAACCAGGTCGACGGGTTCGACTGCCAGGGCTGCGCCTGGCCCGACCCGGCCCCGGGTCACCGGCACCCGGCCGAGTTCTGCGAGAACGGCGCGAAGGCGGTCGCCGAGGAGGCCACCACCACCCACATCGGGCCCGGCTTCTTCGAGCAGCACAGCCTCGTGGAGCTCCAGGGGCACACCGACTACTGGCTCGGCCAGCAGGGCCGGTTGATCCACCCCGTCGTACGTCGCCGTGACGCGACGCACTACGAGCCGGTCAGCTGGGACGAGGCGTTCGAGATCATCGGTACGTCGCTGCGCGAGCTGCAGAGCCCCGACGAGGCGGTGTTCTACACCTCGGGCAAGGTCTCCAACGAGGCCGCCTACGCCTACCAGCTCTTCGTCCGCGCGCTGGGCACCAACAACCTCCCCGACTGCTCGAACATGTGTCACGAGTCGAGCGGGTCGGCGCTGGTCGAGACGATCGGCATCGGCAAGGGCTCGGTGAGCCTGGAGGACATGTACCGGGCCAAGCTGATCGTGGTCGTCGGGCAGAACCCGGGCACCAACCACCCGCGCATGCTCTCCGCCCTCGAGGAGGCCAAGGGCAACGGTGCCCGGATCATCTCGATCAACCCGCTCGAGGAGGCGGGCATGGTGCGGTTCAAGAACCCGCAGAAGGTCAAGGGCTGGGTGGCCAACGGCACCGGGCTCGCCGACCTGCACCTGCCGGTCCGCATCAACGGCGACCTTGCGCTGTTCCAGGCGATCGGCTCGCTGCTCGTCCAGTGGGACGCCCTCGACCGCGAGTTCCTGGAGCGCTACACCGCCGGGTTCGAGCAGTACGTCGACCACGTGCGCGAGCTGGACTGGGCGAAGGTGGAGGCCTCGACCGGTCTCTCGCGCGCCCAGGTCACCGAGGCCGCCGAGATGTTCCGCGACTCCCCGGCCACCATCACCTGCTGGGCGATGGGCATCACCCAGCACCACAACTCCGTCGCGACCATCAAGGAGATCGTCAACGTCGCGCTGCTGCAGGGCAACATCGGTCGCCCCGGCGCCGGGCTGTGCCCGGTGCGCGGCCACAGCAACGTGCAGGGCGACCGCACCATGGGCGTCTGGGAGCGGCTGCCGGACCACTTCCTCGACGCCATCCGTGACGAGTTCGGCTTCGACCCCCCGCGCGACCACGGCCACGACACGGTCCAGACCATCCGGGAGATGCGCGACGGGACCGTCGACTTCTTCCTGTCGATGGGTGGCAACTTCGTCTCGGCCGCTCCGGACACCGAGGTGACGGAGGCTGCGATGCGCAACGTCAGGACGGTCGTCAACGTCGCCACCAAGCTCAACTACAGCCACCTGACCTTCGGTCGCGAGACGCTGCTGCTGCCGCCGCTGGGCCGCTCCGAGAAGGACCTGACCGGCGGTCGTGCGCAGCGCGTCACCGTCGAGGACTCGATGTCGGCCGTGCACGCCTCCAAGGGTCCGCTCGAGCCCGCGTCGCCGCACCTGCGCTCCGAGGTCGACGTCGTCTGCTCACTCGCCGAGGCCGTCCAGGCCGCCGCCCCCGAGTCCCCCGCCGGCCAGGCGATGGCCCGGGTGCCGTGGGCCGCCTGGCGCGCGGACTACGGTCAGATCCGCCGCTCGATCGCCCGCGTCGTGCCCGGGTGCGCGGCGTACGACGAGAAGGTGGACGTGCCCGGTGGCTTCGTGCTCCCGCACGGGCCACGCGACTCCCGGACCTTCGACACCGAGTCGGGCAAGGCGCTGCTCAGTTGCGCGCCGGTCGAGGTCCTCGAGGTGCCGCGGGGTCGGCTGCTGCTGCAGACGCTCCGCTCGCACGACCAGTTCAACACCACGATCTACGGTCTCGACGACCGCTACCGTGGCGTGAGCGGCGGGCGCCGGGTGGTCTTCGTCCACCCCGACGACATCGTGGCCCTCGGCCTCGTCGACGGCGTCATGGTCGACCTCGTCGGGGAGTGGACAGACCCCGACGGTGACGGCCCGGCGGAGGAGCGGATCGCCCGCGACTTCCGCATCGTCTCCTACGACCAGCCGCGGGGCTGCGCCGCCGCGTACTACCCCGAGACCAACCCCCTGGTGCCGCTCGACTCCACCGCGATCGGCAGCAACACCCCGGTCTCCAAGGCGGTCATCGTCCGGCTCGAGACCCCCGGCTACGTGCGCGGCAGCAAGGCGGTCACAGGCTCCGACGATCAAGGCACCGGCGGTTCGCGCACGGACGACCCGCACCAGCTGGCCTGATCCTGCGGCCATGAGCAACCCCGAGCGCGACCCGCAGGAGGCGCAACTCGGGCCGGGGGACCCGGACTGCAGCATCCAGGTCCTGGGTCCCCGGGAGGTCCCGCTCGGGGGTCCGCGGGCGATGACGGTGCGGCGCACCCTGCCGCAGCGGGACCGCTCGCTGATCGGGGCCTGGTGCTTCGCCGACCACTACGGGCCCGACGACGTCGCCGACACCGGCGGCATGGTGGTCGCACCCCACCCCCACACCGGGCTCGCCACGGTCAGCTGGCTCTTCACCGGCGAGATCGAGCACCGGGACAGCCTCGGCACGCACGCCGTCGTCCGCCCCGGCGAGGTCAACCTGATGACGGCCGGCCACGGCGTCAGCCACTCCGAGATCTCGCTGCCCACCACGACCGTGCTGCACGGCGCGCAGCTCTGGGTGGCGCTGCCGGAGGGCGTCCGCGACGGCGCGGCGGCCTTCGCCCACCACGCCCCCGAGCCGCTCACCGGGAACGGCTGGCGGGCCTCGGTCTTCCTCGGCTCGCTGCTCGGGGTCACCTCGCCGGTCGTGACCGCCACGCCCCTGCTCGGCGCGGAGCTCGTCCTCGAGCCTGGTGCCGTCCTCGAGCTCGACGTCGACCCGGCGTACGAGCACGGGGTCCTGGTCGACAGCGGTGATCTCGAGGTCGCGGGCACCGCCGTCGTGCGGCACGAGCTCGCGTACGCCGCCCCGGCTGCCACGACGCTGGTGCTCGCCGCAGGCGGCGAGGGGGCGCGGGTGCTGCTGCTCGGCGGGCCGCCGTTCGGGGAGCAGATCGTCATGTGGTGGAACTTCGTGGGCCGCACCCACGACGAGGTCGTCGCCGCGCGCGACGCCTGGCAGTCGCAGGTGGGGGCGCACCAGCAGGACGGCCGCTTCGGCGTCGTCTCGGAGCTGGCGCCGGTCCCGGCCCCGCCGCTGCCGCGGGTACGCCTGCGCACCCGGTCGTGAGCACCCCGGTGGTGGGCACCGGCCCGCTCGTCGGGGACGACGGCGTCGCCCGCTGCCCGTGGGGGGCGGGGAGCGAGATGCTGCAGGACTACCACGACACCGAGTGGGGCACGGCGGTCGCGGGCGAGTCGGCCTACTTCGAGCGCCTCACGCTGGAGGCCTTCCAGTCGGGGTTGTCGTGGGCCACCATCCTGCGCAAGCGTCCCGCCTTCCGCGAGGCCTTCGCCGGCTTCGACGTCGACGTGGTGGCCGCGTTCGACGACGACGACGTCACCCGGCTGATGGCCGACGCCGGCATCGTGCGCAACCGAGCCAAGGTCGAGGCCACGATCACGAACGCACGGGCCACGGTCGTCCTGCGGGGGACCGACGGGGTGCCGGGGCTGGAGGCCCTGCTGCGGTCCTTCGTGCCCGTGGTGGCCCCCGCGCCACGGACCGTCGAGGAGGTGCCCGCCACCTCGGCCGGCTCCCTCGCGCTGAGCAAGGAGCTCAAGCGGCGTGGCTTCGCCTTCGTGGGCCCCACCACGATGCATGCGCTGATGGAGGCCCTCGGCCTGGTCGACACCCACCTCGTCGGCTGCCACCGGCGCGGCGTGCGCTGAGGTCGCTGGGGTCTCGAGACGCTCACTGGCGCTCGCTCCTCGACCGCCGGGGCTCGCTGGCGCTCGCTCCTCGACCGCCGGGTGCCTGCTCCTCGACCGGCGGTGCGTCAGCGGCGCACGACGAGCAGCGTCTGCGCGGACCGGGCCACCAGCCCGTGGGCGTCGCTCACCGTCGACGTGGCGACGGCGACGGAGCCCGGGCCCAGCGTGGTCGCCGCGTCCAGGCAGACCCACTCACCGACGGCGGGGCGCAGCACGTGCACGGTCAGCTCGGTGTTCAGGAAGGCCCAGTCCGCGATGTCCAGGGCGGCGCCGACCCCGGACGCGGAGTCGACGCAGGCCAGCAACCGCTGAAGCGGCGAGGTCTCCTCGCCGGCCACGAGCCGTGGGGCCCGCATCCACACCTCCCCCGCACCGGGGTCGTCCAGCCCGCCACGCACCCAGCGCCAGTCGACGGCGTCGAGGTAGCCGCCGTTCCACGAGGGCGGGCGGGGTCGGCGTACGCCGTCCTCCGGGCCGTGCGGGGGAGGTGGGCCGACCCGACCGGGACCGTCCGCGCCCTCCGGCAGCACCCAGGCCCGCGCGACCGCCACGGACCGGTCCGCGGCGGGGTCGCGCAGCGTCGCCTCCAGCAGCCGCACGCTGCGCCCGGGGCGCAGCACGGTGGCCCCGACCGCCAGCGGACCCACGGGCACGGGCCCGAGCAGGTCGACGCTGATCCGGGCGACCACCCCGCCACCGGTCGTGGCCGCCAGGTGCTCCACGGCCCGCCCCAGCAGGGCAGACGGCGGGCCGCCGTGCTGCGCCTCCGCGGTCCACGGACCGGCCGTCCACGAGGTCGGCACGACCCGGTCCGCGGCGCCTGCCGCAGGGTCCCCGGAGACCTCCGCGAGGTCGTAGAAGTGGGGGTTGGGGGGCGATTTCACCATCGGTCCGACCTCTGTGTATCGTTCTGCGTCGTTGCCCCTTTAGCTCAGTCGGCAGAGCGTCTCCATGGTAAGGAGAAGGTCTACGGTTCGATTCCGTAAAGGGGCTCTGGGCGAGGATTCCGGTGGCAGTATGCTCAGCCGGAGCACTCGCGCTCGTGGCGGGGTAGCTCAGGTGGTTAGAGCACACGGCTCATAATCGTGGTGTCGCGGGTTCGAGTCCCGCCCCCGCTACCACCACCGCACCGCAGCACCCACCGACGAAGGACATCCCGTGGCCAGCAAGAGCTCCGACGTTCGCCCCAAGATCACTCTCGCCTGCGTGGAGTGCAAGGAGCGCAACTACATCACCAAGAAGAACCGGCGCAACAACCCCGACCGGCTCGAGATGGCGAAGTTCTGCCCGCGCTGCCGGCACCACCAGCCGCACCGCGAGACGCGCTGACGCCGCTCCACCGACAGGCCCGCCGCGAGCCGTGGCGGGCCTCGCCGCGTCTCCGGCCAGGACCGGCGGGACGTTAGGTTGGTCCCATGCCCGTGGACCCCTCCCTGGTCGGCCGCTCCTTCGCCCCGACCGCGCCCTACACCGTCGCCGAGGAGCGGGTGCGTGAGTTCGCCGCGACCGTCGGCCACCCGTACGACGGGGGACCTGCGCCCGCGACCTTCCCGATCGTGCTGGCCTTCGAGGCGATGAACTCCTTCCTCGCCGAGGTCGGCGTCGAGCTGTCCCGCATCGTGCACGGCGAGCAGCGCTTCACCTACGAGCGGGCCGTGGTCCCCGGTGACGTCCTCACCGCCGGGCTGACCGTCTCCTCCCTGCGCCAGATCGGCGGCAACGACATCATCGGGACCACCAGCGAGGTCACCGACGCCGACGGTGCGCTGGTCTGCGCCACCAGCGCCACCCTGGTCCACCGCGGGCCTGCCGGGGCTGCCAGATGAGTGCCGTCCTGGCCGTCGGCGACGTCCTGGAGACCCGTCGGTACGCCGTCACGCGCGCCGACCTGGTCCGCTACGCCGGCGCCAGCGGCGACCAGAACCCGATCCACTGGTCCGACCGGGTCGCGACCGCCGTCGGGCTGCCCGGCGTCATCGCCCACGGCATGGTCACCCTGGCCCTGGCCGCGCGCGCGGTGGCCGAGTGGACCGACGGCGCGGAGGTCGTCGAGCTGGCGGCGAAGTTCACCAACCCGGTCCTGGTCCCCGACGACGACACCGGCGCGACCGTCGAGGTCGGCGCCGTGGTGAAGAAGGTCGAGGACGGTCGGGCCACCCTGGCGCTGGAGGTCACCTGTGCCGGCCGGAAGGTGCTCGGCGCGCCCAAGGCGGTCGTGCGCGTCGATGGCTGACCGGATCCCAGGTGCCCTGCTCTCCGAGCGCACCACGCTGCGCCTCGGCGGCCCCGCGGCCGAGCTGCTCCGCGCCACCACCGAGGAGCAGGTGGTCGAGGCGGTCCGCGACGCCGACGAGCACGGGGTCCCGCTGCTCGTCCTCGGCGGCGGCAGCAACCTGGTCGTGACCGACGCCGGCTTCGAGGGACGCGTCGTCCAGGTCGCCACCCGGGGCGTGCGCCCCGACCACGACGGCGACGACCCGACCTGCGGCGGCGTCGTGGTCGAGGTGGCGGCCGGCGAGCCGTGGGACCCCCTGGTCGCCACCGCCGTCGATCGCGGCTGGGTCGGCCTCGAGGCGCTCTCGGGCATCCCCGGGTCGGTCGGCGCGTCCCCGGT
>JBKJPE010000109.1:0-17254 GCA_046595185.1 Nocardioides sp. | reverse complement strand
CTGCAGGTCGATGATGTAGATGCCGTTGCGCTCGGTCATGATGAAGCGCTTCATCTTCGGGTTCCAGCGACGGGTCTGGTGCCCGAAGTGGACGCCGCTCTCGAGGAGCTGGCGCATGGTGACGACTGCCATGGTGATGTTCTCCTGTGTGGAGCGCACCCCGTGCGCCCGCCCTTGACACAGGACGGACCGGGACCTGCTCCGGTCGTGGTGCGGAGTTGACGCGGCCGGCTGGTGCCGTCCGCCCTGACGCCCACGTGCGGCCCGACCCGTCCGGCGCCTCGCGGCGACGTACGGGACCTGGGGGACCGACACCCACGGGCGACCGGCGCTCCGGGGAGCACCGCCGTGGTCGGTGGACGTGCGAATTTCGGTCCGGGGACCGATCCGCTCCAGGGTAGTCGAGGCCCGGGCGCGCGGCCAATCGGCCCGATCCGGTCCACAGCGGGGCCGCACGGGGTCGTTCCCACCGGCGCCCCAGGACCGGGTGCCCGCCACCGGCCCGGTCGCTGTGATGGGCCGGTGACCCCGTCCGGACCTCCTCGTCCCCGTCGATGCCGCGCCCTCCGCCGGGTGCTGCTCGGGCTGCTCCTCGCCCTGCTGCCTGCGCTGCTGGTCCTGGTGCCGGCCGGGCCGGGAGGTGCGGTGGCGCTCGAGGAGGTCCCGGTCGGGTCCTGGCCGCTGCGCCCCGAGCCGGAGGTGGTCCACCTCTTCGCACCGCCACCGACCCCGTACGCCGCGGGTCACCGGGGCGTCGACCTCGCCGCCACGGCCGGCCAGATCGTGCGTGCGGCGCTGCCGGGCACCGTCACCTTCGCGGGGAGCATCGCAGGTCGGGGCGTCGTGGTGGTCGATCACGGGAGCACCCGCACCACCTACGAGCCGGTGGAGGCCACGGCCGGGGTCGGCGCAGAGGTGCTCGCCGGCGACCCCGTCGGCGCGGTCCGTCCCGGCCCCGCCTCCCACTGCTTCCCCCGCACCTGCCTGCACTGGGGCTGGATCGCCGGCGAGACCTACCTCGACCCGTTGCTGCTCGTCGGCGCGGGCCCCGTCCGGCTGCTGCCCCTGACGGCACCCGCGCCGGTCGCGCCCGCGGGCGTGAGCCGGTCGCCGGCGGTGCCGACCGGGGTCCGGGTGGGTGCGTGGCCCTGGCCCCGTCCCGTCACCCTGGACCAGGTCTCCACCCGGCAGACCGGGGGTCGCCCCGTCAGGCGCGAGGGTGCGCCTGCCGGTAGGCGCGGCGCAGCCGCTCGGTCGTGACGTGGGTGTAGCGCTGCGTGGTCGCCAACGAGGAGTGGCCGAGGATCTCCTGCACCGACCGGAGGTCGGCGCCACCCTCGAGCAGATGGGTCGCCGCCGAGTGCCGCAGGCCGTGCGGCCCGATGTCCGGGGCCCCGGGCACCGCCGCGACCTGCCGGTGGACCACGGTGCGGACGGCCCGTTGGTCGAGCCGGCCCCCGCGGGCCCCCAGGAACAGCGCGGACCCCGAGCCGGGGACGACCAGCTCCGGCCGGCCCCGGCCCAGCCACTCCCCCAGGGCCCGGGAGGCGGGCCGTCCGTACGGGACCGTGCGCTCCTTGCGGCCCTTGCCGAGCACCCGGACGAGCTCGCGGTCCCGGTCCAGGTCGTCGACGTCGAGCCCGACCAGCTCGCCGACGCGGATGCCGGTGGCGTAGAGCAGCTCGAGCAGCGCCACGTCGCGCACTCCGAGCGGCGACACCACGCCGCCGACGTCGGCGGCGGCCTCCGCCGCGGAGCACGCCATCGCCTCGGCCTCGTCGGCGCGCAGGACGGCGGGCAGCGTGCGGTGCGGCCGGGGCGACCCGAGGCTCGCGCCGACGTCACCGGGAGTGCGTCCGGTGCGGGCCAGCCACCCGGTGAAGACACGTGCGGCGGTGGCCCGCCGGGCCAGGGTCGATCGCGACCGGCCCTGCGACTGCTGCAGCGCCAGCCAGCTGCGGAGGGTCCGCAGGTCGAGGTCCGTCGGCTGCCCGGCGCCGCGACGGGCGGCGTGCACCAGGAGCCCCGCCACGTCGGCCAGGTAGGCGCGCACGGTGTGGGGGGCGAGGTCCCGCTCGGCGACGAGGTGCCGCTCGTACTCGGCCAGGACCCGCGCGAGGGGCTCGGGCAGGGTCTCGTCGGGCGCGGTCGTGCTCATCGCGTCATGCTAGGCCGGCCCTGGCCCGTCGGGCGTGACGCCGACCGGCGGGGCGAGGGCGGCGTACGGGGGCGTCACCGCCCGTCGCGCAGCGCGGCGTCGGTGAGCCGCCACCCCTCGGGGACCGTCTCGACGAGGCCCACCGCGACCAGCCGTCGCAAGGCGGCACCGACCTCGAGCAACCCCATGCCCGCCGCGCGGGCGACCTCGTCCGTGGGGGCGGCCGCGGCGACCGGCACCCCGTCGAGCGCCTGTCGCTCCCGGGCGGTCAACCGGTCGCGGCGGGTGGGCGCGGCCCGGGGCTCGGGGACCAGGCACTCCCCCGCAGCCGCCAGCAGCTCCAGGACGTCGTCGCCCCCGGTCACCAGGCTGGCCTCACCACGGCGCAGCAGCTGGTGCACCCCGCCGGACTGAGGGCTGGTCACCGGGCCCGGCACGCCCATGACCACCCGCTGCATCCGCTGCGCCCAGGTCGCGGTGTTGAGCGCCCCGCTGCGCACCGCGGCCTCCACCACCACGGTGCCCTGAGACAGCGCCGCGATCAGGCGGTTGCGGGCCAGGAAGCGGATCCGCGTCGGGGCCTCGCCCAGGGGTGCCTCGGAGACGACGGCGCCCTCGGCGGCCACGTGCCCCAGCAGCTGCTGGTGGGCCTTGGGGTAGTCCTGGTCGACACCGCAGGCCAGGACCGCGACCGTGGGGCCCTGGCCCACGAAGGACCCCCGGTGCGCGGCCTGGTCGATCCCGAACGCGGCACCGGACACCACGACCCGTCCGGCCCGGGCGGCCCGGACCGCCAGGTCGGTGGCCACCTCGGTCCCGTAGGTGGTCGCCGACCGCGACCCGACCACGGCCACCGACGACCCGAGGGCCCGCAGGTCGAGCGGCCCGCGCACCCACAGGCCGAGGGGCGGCCCACCGCGGCCGTGCAGCGGTGACACCGCCCGCAGGTCCTCCAAGGACACCGGCCACTCCGCGTCCCCGGGCACCACGAACCGGATGCCCAGCCGGTCGGCGCGCTCCAGGTCGGCCTCCGGGTCGCACCGCTCGACGCGCGCCGCCACGTCGGCCTGCAGCCCGCCCGGCCCGCGCTGCTCGACGAGGGCGTCGCGGAGGCGACAGGCCCCGAGCTCGGCGACGAGGCCGAGCAGCCGCGGGTCGCCCGGCTCGGCGAGGCGTCCGAGGGCCGCCCGGGCCAGGCGCTCCCGGTCGTCCACCCGGTCGGGCACCGCGGGCGCGTTCACCCGGCCCTCCGGGTCAGCGTCTCGACCAGCAGCGGCTGCCCGGCGCGCAGCCGCAGCGCGACCGCGACGTCCTCGGGGCCCGGGGCCCCGTCGTCGGCGCCGGGCGCGGCCGCGAGGTCGGCGACGGTCAGCGCGAGGCGGTGCACGCGCACCGCCCCACGACGGGTCAGCCGCCCGGCGTAGACCGCGTCCTCGACCAGCCGGGCCGCCCCTGCCTCCAGCGGCCAGCGCTCGACGAGCGCGGTGGCCGGGGCGTGGGCGTTGAGCCGCCAGGTGTCGTCGGAGAACCGTCGCGCCTGCCGCTCCCGGGCCGCGGTGACGCGGCCGCGCACGGTGGCCGACGACTCGTGGACCGCCATCGGGTCGCGCTCGGCGCCGAGACGGGCCGGCTCGACGTGGCGCACGACGTCGATGCGGTCCTCGACCGGGCCCGCGACCCGGGCGCGGTAGTCGCGGCGCCGGACCTCCGAGCAGGTGCAGCGGTTCTCCCGGGCCAGGGCGCGGTACTCACCGCACGGGCACGGGTTGCACGCGAGCACGATCATGCCCCGCGCCGGCAGGCGCACCATCTCGTCGCGCCGGGCGATGCTGACCTCACCGGTCTCGAGGGGCTGTCGCAACGCGTCGATGACGTCGGAGCGGAAGAGGGGGAACTCGTCGAGGAACAGCACCCCGCCGTGGGTGCGGCTGATCTCGCCGGGTCGTACCTGCCCGGAGCCGCCCCCGATCAGGGCGCTCTTGCTCGCGTCGTGGTGCGGTGCGGCGTACGGCGGGTCGACCATCAGGCCCGCGGCCGGGTCCAGGGTGCCGGCGAGGCTGTGGATGGCGGTGAGCTCGAGCGACTCCGACGCGCTGAGCGGCGGCAGCAGCGAGGGGATCCGCTCGGCGATGCTCGTCTTCCCCGAGCCCTTGGGTCCCGACAGCAGCAGGTGGTGCCCGCCGGCCGCGGCGACCTCGACGGCGTACTTGGCGTCCTCGATGCCACGCAGGTCGGCGAGGTCGAGGGCCTCCATCCGCTCCTCGCCGCGCCACGACAGCAGCCGGGCACCGGACAGCGCCGCGACCGGGGCCGCGTCCGGCACCGGCTCACCACGCAGCTCGGCCACCACCTGCGCCAGCGAGCGCAGGCCGAGCACGCTCATGCCCGGCACCATGGCCGCCTCCCGGGCCTGCGGCTCCGGCACGACCACCCGCCGCACCCCACGCTCGGCGGCGGCCAGGACCATCGGCAGGACCCCGGAGACCGAGCGCAGCTGCCCCGCGAGGGTGAGCTCGCCGATGAACGCGGTCGCCGCGAGCGCGGCGCGCGGCAGCTTGTCGTCGGCGGCCAGCACCGACACGGCGATGGCGAGGTCGAAGTGGGTGCCCCGCTTGTGCAGGTCGGCCGGGGACAGCAGCACGGTGATCCGCTTGGTCGAGGGCCACGGCAGCTCGGAGTTGACGACCGCCATCCGGCACCGGTCCCGGGCCTCGTTGAGGGAGGCGTCGGGACGGCCGACCAGCGTGAGGCCGACCAGGCCGGGCGAGACGTCGGCCTGGACGTCGATGAGGTGGCCGACCGCGCCGTGCAGGGAGACCGTGCGGGCCGTGGCGAACGGCATCAGAGCACCCCCCGTACGTGCTCGACCTGCGCCGCTCCCCGAGGTGCCCGCAGCACGGCGACGAGGTCGACGCGCACCTCGGGCGGGTGCACCCCGCGCTCCTCCCGCCACCGCTCGGCCAGCCGGACCAGGCGCTCCAGCTTCACCGCCCCCACCGCCTCGTGCGGCGAGCCGCACGCGAGGCTCGACCGCGTCTTGACCTCGCACACCACCAGCGCCGGGCCGTCGCGCAGGACCAGGTCGATCTCGCCCTCGCTGCACCGCCAGTTGCGGTCCAGCAGGACCATGCCCTGGTCGAGCAGGTGGAGCAGGGCCACCTGCTCCCCGTAGGCCCCCAGGGCCTGCTTGCTCGCCGCCGTCGTCGTCATCGCGCCTCCTCACGGAGAGGCTCGCTGCTACCGCGTCACGCCCGCCCCGGCCGCGGCCACGGTGGGGGACGAGGGGTCAGGAGCCGGTCCTGTGGACGCGTCGTGGCTAGTCGACCAGTCGCACCGCGGTCTGGGTCGTCCCCCCGAGCATGGCGCCGAACCCGTTCGCGCAGTCCGCCGACAGCGCCGCGGGGTGGAAGAAGACGACGTCGAGCTGGGTGACCTGGCCGCGGGCGATGGTCACGCCGTTGTTGCCGATCGCGCCGCCCCCGCGGGTGGCCGTCGGCAGCTGCTCCGCCAGGAAGGCCGGGCGGAAGTCGACGATGGAGTAGTGGCGGGAACCGCCGGACGGTCGGACCTGGACGATCGGCTGGTAGAAGAACCGGGGGGAGTCGTAGACCGCGCAGTCCAGCACGGGGCCGCCGGCGTACGACCGGGACGCGATCTGTCCCACGGTCGTCCCGGCCTTGATGAAGCAGGTCAGGACGTCGTTGTTGATCAGCTTGGTGCTCGTGCTGCTCGGACCGGTGACCGTCGCGGGCACCCGCGTCGCGCACGCCGTGTCGAAGCCCGTGTCGAGCCGGCCCGGGTAGGTGGTGGCGCCGACCCTCACGCCGCTGATCAGACCGTTCGTCGCGGCGTTGGCGGTCAGCCCCGTGCCGTTGTCGACGCAGTTGGTGCCCTGCTTGATGTCGGGGGTGCCGGTCACCGAGGAGTACACCGTGCGTGGGTCGGACGTCGAGCACAGGTTCGGGGCGGTGCTGGCGCCGTACACCGTCGTGGGGGCGCCGGGGTAGGTCGTGAGGCTGAGCCGGGGCGGTCCGGTCTGCAGGTTGGTCGCGATGTTCATCGCCAGCCAGTCCGCACTGGTGATGCCGGTCGGCTGCGAGCGCGGCAGCAGGATGTCACCGAAGGACCCGGCGGCGACGCCGGCGCACCGCAGGTAGCTCTCCCCGACCTCGAACGGCACGGTGCTGAGGGTGCCGCTCGTCTTGATCGCCGACCACTCCATGGTCGCGTCGGTCGGGGTCCTCTTGGGTGCGTAGACGCGCACCCACCACAGCCCCGGGGTGGTGGTGAGGGTCGGGAGGTCGTCCGGCAGCGTGATGGTGACGGCCGTCGCGCTCTGGCTGTCGAATCTCGGCTTGAGCACCTCCTGGTAGACCCCGGTGTCCTCCTGGAAGAAACCGATCCTCGTGACGGTGTCGAGCTGCGTACCGCGCAGCGTGACGGCGGTCGCCGCAGGACCGACCGGGACGCTGTCCGGTGACGGGTTCTCGCCGGACATGTCGAACGACGTGATGTTCTTGTGCGTGTCGAACTCGTCACGCAGGTCGGGCTCGAACGACGGGCCGGTCGTGCTCGAGGCCGGGGCGAAGATGGTGCGCTGCCCCCAGTCGCAGCCGTCCGTGGCGAAGGACGGGAACACCTTGGCAGCCCCAGGGGTGCCCACCATCACCGTGGCCTCGCCCTGGACGCAGGCGCTCTCGAAGCCCATGACGTTCGCCAGGCCGAACTGCACCCGTGCCCTCGGCGCGAGGACCCGCATCTGGCCGCTACCGGCAGGGAAGCTGACCTCACCGTTGGCGTCGTCGGAGTCGGTGAGCATCCCCGGGGTGACCAGCGCGTCTGCGTCAGGGTTGCAGGCGTCCGAGCCGTCGCTGCTCGGCTGGTTCTCGTTGAGGCTGTCGGCGACCTGCTGGATCGTCAGGATCCCGGTGTCCGGCAGCATGCCGGCCCCGCTCAGCGCTGCGAAGTCGGCCGAGTTCTGGGTGAGCTGCTCGCGGTTCATCGCGTTGCCGAGGTCCACCACGAGGGCCGCCACGCTGAAGAGGACGACGGACAGGACGGCGACCATGATCGCGACCGCGCCCGACTCGTCCCGCTCGGCGCGCCACCGGCGGCGGAGCAGCGTCCTCACGTCGGGCATCCCTGGTCGGTGGTGTCCTCCACCCGGGCCACCACCTGGCGGCTGACCTCGGCGTCGTCGAGGAAGGGCACGAAGGGGAAGTCGAGGTCGATGGTGTCGAAGGTGATCGTCAGCTCGACGGTCCCGCCCACCTTGGCCACCGCGGCCGTCGTGCCGAGCAGGGTCGACCCGTCGATGTCGTAGTAGGTCCTGGTGACGGTCGGCGTCGCGACCGCGGTCGCACCCAAGCGGTTCTCCACCATCGTGACCAGCTCGAGATTGGTGTCGCAGTTGCCGACCGTGAGCTGGCGCGCCGCCACGTTGACCGTGCTCGACCCCGTCTGCGCGGCCCAGAAGTAGAAGCCGTACTGGATGGTGCCGAAGACCACCAGGAGCAGCAGCGGCACCACCAGCGCGAACTCGACCGCAGCGGCCCCTCGCTCGCTCCGACAGCCGCGCCGGGGTGGGCACGAGCGGCGTGGACGGGCGCGTTCGGGGGTCAACGGAGCCTCGGGGGGAGGGGGGCGAGCAGTGGGGGGACCCCTCGCACTGTAGGTCGCGGCGCCGGGCCCGCGAGACCGAACGCCGACGCCCCCGGGGCCGGTCTGGACCACCCGGTCAGGGCAGCGGCTGCTCGGTCTCCGCGCCGCTGAGCTCCTCGACGTTGACGTCCTTGAAGGTCAGCACCTTGACGTTCTTGGCGAAGCGCGCCGGACGGTACATGTCCCAGACCCAGGCATCGGTCATCGTGACCTCGAAGAACACCTCACCGGCCTCGGTGCGGGCCTTCACGTCGACCTGGTTGCAGAGGTAGAACCGCCGGTCGGTCTCCACGACGTACTTGAAGATCCCGACGACGTCGCGGTACTCCCGGTAGAGCGTCAGCTCCATCTCGGTCTCGTACTGCTCGAGCTCCTCGGCGCTCATCGGACCTCCTGGTACGGCGCAGCGGACGGATGGTCGACGACGGCCTCATTGTGCACGGCGGCGGGCGGCTCCAGGCCCGCGGCACGGCGCACGTTGACGAAGCGCATCCGGTGCACCGGCGACGGGCCGTGCTGCTCGAGGGCGGCGGCGTGCACGTCGGTGATGTAGCCCTTGTGGGTGCGGAAGTCGTACGCCGGCCAGTCCGCGTCCAGGTCGGTCATGATCCGGTCACGCGTGACCTTGGCGAGCACCGACGCGGCGGCGATGCAGGCTGCGACCCGGTCGCCCTTCCACACCGCCAGTCCGGGGGTGCCGAGGCCGTCGACGGGGAAGCCGTCGGTCAGGACGTACGCCGGGGGCAGCTCGAGCAGGGCCACGGCGCGTCGCAACGCCTCCAGGTTGGCCACGTGCATCCCGAGCCGGTCGCACTCCGCGTGCCCGACGACGACCACCGACCAGGCGACGGCCCGTCGCACCACCTGCTCGTAGCACCGCTCCCGGGCCCGCGGGGTCAGCAGCTTGGAGTCGGCGAGGCCCGGGACGACGCCGGAGCGACCCTCGGGCAGGATCGCGGCCCCGGCCACGAGCGGGCCGGCGCAGGCGCCCCGCCCGGCCTCGTCGACGCCCGCCACGGGTCCGAAGCCCCAGCGGTGCAACGCCCGCTCGTACCCGTACAGGCCGGCGTCGCGACGCACGGTCGAGCCCCGGGGCAGCAGCGACACGTCAGGGGGCCGCGACCGGGTCCGGCACGTCGTCGAACGACGACGGGCTGCCGCCCTGGAGCCCGGACCGGTCGAAGGGCCACACCGTGGCCAGGACCGTGCCCACCACGAGGTCCTCCTCGACGAACGGGTCGTCGGTGCAGTCGGTCTCCAGGTCGGTGCACAGGTGCGTGGTCGAGTCGCCGGACGCGTCGCGGTTGTCGCCCATCACGAAGATCTCACCCTCGGGCACCGGGCCGGCACGCCAGTCGCAGGCGCCGGTCATCGGGCCGAGGCAGCTGAGGCCCTCGGTGTCGACGTACGCCTCCTCCTGCAGCGGTCCACCTCCGTTGAGGACGAGCCGGCCCGCGTCGTCGCAGCACTCGATGACGTCGCCCTCGACGCCGACGACCCGCTTCACCAGGTGCCCGTCCTCGGGGTAGATCCCGATCGCGCCGAGCGCGGAGGTGAGGACGTCGCGGTCCGGCTCCCCCTGGACGTCGAGCCAGCCCCCCGGGTCCTCGAAGACGACGACGTCGCCGCGGTCAGGGCTGCCGACCCACGTCGACACCTTCTGGACCAGGATCCTGTCGCCGACCTCCAGGCCGGGCTCCATCGACGTGGACGGGATGTAGAAGGCCTGCAGCAGGAACGTCTTGACCAGCAGCGCCAGCAGGACGGTCGTGACCAGCAGGCCGAGCAACCAGCGGCCGAGACCCGGTCGCGGCGCCGGCGGCCCGTCGTCGTCCCGGGCGGACCGGTCGACGGTGGGGTCCTCGGTGCTCACTTACCGATCCTAGGCCGGAGGCCACGGCTGGGTCAGCGACGCTCGCGGATCTTGGCGGCCTTGCCGCGCAGGTTGCGCAGGTAGTACAGCTTCGCGCGACGCACGTCGCCGCGGGTCACGACCTCGATCTGCTCGAAGATCGGGGAGTGCAGCGGGAAGGTGCGCTCCACGCCGACGCCGAAGGAGACCTTGCGCACGGTGAAGGTGCGCCCGATGCCGGAGCCGTGCACACGGATCACGACGCCCTGGAAGATCTGGACGCGGGCCCGGTTGCCCTCGACGACCTTGACGTGGACCTTGACCGTGTCGCCGCCGCGGAAGGCGGGGAGGTCGTCGCGCTTGTGGACGTTGCCGAGCTCGGCGATGAGGTTGTTCATGATGTCTCCTCGCGAGTGCCACAGGTCAGCCGCGGTCGGATGCGTGTCGTTGCCGGGCCAGTCCAGGTGCCGGCGGCGTCTGCTTCC
Source organism: Nocardioides sp. (assembly GCA_046595185.1). GTDB lineage: Bacteria > Actinomycetota > Actinomycetes > Propionibacteriales > Nocardioidaceae > Nocardioides. Next base: position 7,098 of record JBKJPE010000109.1, on the reverse strand, counting down.
CCCTGTGGCAGGAGCAGGACGCAGACCCCCCTGCCGGAGCAGGTCCTCGGGAGGGTCCGGATTTGGCCGACTGGCCGACTGGTGAGTCTGCCACAGCGCGCTCAGCGCCGGGAAATCCGTCGGGTCAGCACGACCCCGCCGGGCGGGGCGTCGAGGTCCGGCCGCTCCCGGTACCCGACCTTGCGGTACCGCGCGATGTTGGCGGCGCTGGCGGCACCGGTGAAGAGCGAGAACGACGTCGCCTCCGGCGGGGCGAGGGACTCGGCGTGGGCGAGGAGCGCCCGCCCCAGTCCCCGGCCCTGCAGGTCCGGGGCGACCATCAGCCGCCCGACGTGCCAGGTCGTGCCGTCCAGGCGCCCCCGCACCGAGCCGACCAGGCGCCCGGCGACGCGGACCACCCGGGTGTGCCACTGCTCGAGCCCGGCCAGCACGTCCTCCAAAGACTCGTGCAGCGCGGGTACGAGCTCCGTCGAGCCGATGGCCTGTGCCTCCTGGACCCAGCACGCGCGCTGGAGCGTCAGCAGCTCCCCGGCGTCGACCCGGGTCGCAGGCACGGCCTGCCACTCCCCCGCGCCGACCAGCACCACACCCGGGTGCAGCAGGTCGGGGCGGCGCTGTGCCGTACGACGGCGGGCCTGCTGGGCGCGCCAGGCCGCGACGGCGCCGTGGTCGCCGGACAGCAGGACCGGCGGCACGTCGTGGCCGCGCCAGGACGCCGGCTTGGTGTAGACCGGGTACTCCAGCAGGCCGTCCTCGTGGCTCTCCTCGGTCAGCGACGCCGCGTTGCCCAGGAAGCCCGGCAGCAGGCGTACGACCGCCTCGGTCACCGCGAGCGCGGCCACCTCGCCCCCGTTCAGGACGTAGTCGCCGAGGGAGACCTCGCGCACCTCGGTGCGTACGGCGGCGTCGTCGAGCACCCGCTGGTCGATGCCCTCGTAGCGCCCGCAGGCGAAGACCAGGCGGTCCCGCGTGGCCAGGTCGCGCGCGGTGGCCTGGGTGAACGGGGCGCCCGAGGGGGTCGGCACCACGAGCGTGGTCGCGCCCCCGCGCTCGTCGGCGCCGACCCCGAGGGCGTCCAGCGCCTCGCCCCACGGCTCGGGCTTCATCACCATCCCGGCGCCACCGCCGTACGGGGCGTCGTCGACGGTGCGGTGCCGGTCGTGCGTCCACTCCCGCAGGTCGTGGACGTGGACCTCGACCAGCCCGGAGGCCGCTGCCCGGCCGGGCAGCGAGAGCCGCAGCGCGTCCAGGTAGGCCGGGAAGATGGTGAGGTAGTCCAGTCTCACGCGTCGCCCTTGGCCCGCCCGGGCTCCTCGGGGAACGGGGTGATCAGTCCCGGCCGGTCGGCGACCACGACCCGCCGGGCGCCGAGGTCGACCTCGGGCACCAGGGCGGTCACGAACGGCACCAGCGCGTCGCGGCCGTCGGGCGTGCGGACCACGAGGAGGTCCTGCGCGCCGTGCTGGAGCCCGGCGACCTCGCCCAGGTGCGCCCCGTCGAGGTCGTGCACCGCGAGCCCCACGAGCTGGTGGTCGTAGAACTCCTGGGGGTCCTCCGGCCGCTCGGCCGGGTCCACGTCGGCGTGGAGCAGGACACCGCGGGCCGACTCGGCCGCGGTCCGGCCGTCGATCTCGGCGAAGGTGGCCAGCAGGACGCCCTGGTGCCAGCGCGTGGCGCTCACCTCGAGCACCCGGTGCGCGAAGGTCCCCCCGGGCGGGGCCTCGGTGCGCAGCCGGGCACCGAGGGCGAACCGTCGGTCAGGCTCGTCGGTGCGCAGCTCGACGGTCAGCTCGCCGCGCAGGCCGTGAGGCTTGCCGAGCCTGCCCACGACCACCTCGATCTCGTCCACGGGGTCCTCCTGGTCGGGTGCTGGTCGGGTACTTCTGGTGCTCGTCGAGCCGGTGGTGGGACACGACAGGGTGCCGCCCCGGTGGGGCGACACCCTGTCGTCTGCTGCTGGCCGAGCCTCTCAGCGACGCCGGTCGACGTCGACGAAGTCGATGCGCGCGCCCTCGCGGCCCGCGAGAGCACTGACGACGGTGCGGAACGCGGTCGCGGTGCGTCCGCCGCGGCCGATCACCTTGCCGAGGTCGTCGGGGTGGACCCGGACCTCGAGAAGGGGACCGCGGCGCAGCTGCTTGTCGGAGACGACGACGTCGTCGGGGTTGTCGACCACGCCGCGCACGAGGTGCTCGAGGGCATCGACCAGCACGACGTCAGTTCTCCGCAGGAGCGTCGCTCGGGGTCTTCTCGGCCGGCTCGGTGGCCTCGGCCTCCGCGGTGGCGCCCTCGGGGGTCTCCCCCTCGGGGGTCTTCGCCTCAGCGTCCGCCTTGGCCTCCGCCTTGGCCTCTGCCTTGGCCTCGGTCTTGGCCTCGGTCTTGGCGTCCGCCTTGGCATCGGTCTTGGCGTCGGTCTTCTTGGCCGGCTTGTCGGCCTTCTCCGACGTGGCCGTCGTGGCGGCCGCACCGCCGGAGCCGTGCGCCTCCTTCAGGGCCTCGTTGAAGATGTCCTGCTTGTCGCGCTTGGCGTCCTTGACGCGGAGGGTCCCCTCCGTGCCCGGCAGGCCCTTGAAGGTCTGCCAGTCGCCGGTCACCTTGAGGATGGCCTCGACGGCCTCGGTGGGCTGTGCGCCGACGCCGAGCCAGTACTGGGCCCGCTCGGACTGGACCACCATGACGGAGGGCTCCTCCTTGGGCTGGTAGCGACCGATCTCCTCGATCACCCGGCCATCGCGCTTCTTACGGCTGTCGACGACGACGATGCGGTACTGCGGGACCCGGACCTTGCCCAGGCGCTTCAAACGAATCTTGACGGCCACGTCTGTGGTGTCTCCTCGGAACTCGTGGTGTGGTGGGACGGGCCGCAGCGGGTGGGGAAACACCAGGCGGGACGCCCCGGAGGGCCAGCGCGTCCGGCGAGAGGGTCCGCACGCGTGGACTCAGCGCGTCAGTCTGCCACGGAGCCGCTCCGACCACGAATCCGGCTCCCGGCCCCGGCCACCGGGTCTCGGGACCCCGCGCGCCCCACCCACCTCGACCAACGGGCACCCCCGGTGGTTGAGGAGCGAGCGCAAGCGAGCCTCGGTGGTCGAGGAGCGAGCGCAGCGAGCGTCTCGAGACCCCCGGGCACCGGTCACCGGGTCTCGAGGGTCGGACCTGGCGGCGCTACCGGGAGCCGACCACCACGCCGCGCAGCACCACGCGGGAGGGGGTGTCGAGCACCCCGAGGTCCGTACGCGGGTCGCGGTCGTAGACGACGAGGTCGGCCGGTGCGCCTTCCTCGAGCCCGGGGTGGCCGAGCCAGGCACGGGCGTTCCAGGAGGCAGCGCCGAGGGCGGCCTCGGTGGTGAGCCCGAGACCGGCCAACGCCTGGACCTCCCCGGCGATGCCACCGTGGGGCAGCACCCCTCCGGCGTCGGTGCCGGCGTAGATCGCGACGCCGGCCTCGTGGGCGGACATGATCGTCTCGCGGCGGCGGGCGTACAGGTCGCGCATCGTGGTGGCGTAGCGCGGGAACTTCTCCTCCCCGGCGTCGGCGTAGCCCGGGAAGTTCTCCAGCTGCACCACCGTCGGCACCAGCGCGGTGCCGCGCTCGACCATCGTGTCGATCAGGTCGGTCGTCAGCCCGGTCCCGTGCTCGATGCAGTCGATGCCGGCCTCGATCAGCTGCGGCAGCACGGTGTGGCCGAAGCAGTGAGCGGTCACCCGGGCGCCGTGCTCGTGGGCCACCGCGATCGCCTCCGCGAAGGTCTCGGCGGGGAAGGACGGTGCCAGGTCCCCCTCATCGCGGGAGATCCAGTCACCGACCAGCTTGACCCACCCGTCGCCCCGACCGGCCTCGGTGGCGACGTACGAGGCCAGCTCGGCCGGCTCGACCTCGTGGGCGTAGCCCCGGATGTAGCGACGGGTCCGGGCCAGGTGCCGACCGCAGCGGATCAGCCGCGGCAGGTCGTTGCGCTCCTGGACCCAGGCGGTGTCGGCCGCAGACCCGCAGTCGCGCAGCAGCAGCGCACCTGCCTCACGGTCCGCGACGGCCTGCAGCTCGGTCGTGGCCTGGTCGACCGCCCCGTGGCTCTCGAGGCCGACATGGCAGTGGGCGTCGACCAGACCGGGCACGATCCAACCCTCCCCCGCGGTCGTCGCGCCGGCCTGCGGCTCGTAGGTGACGTGGCCGTCCACGACGTAGAGCGTGCGGGTCTCCCCGTCAGGCAGGACGGGGCCGTGGAAGCGCAGGGCGGACGGGGGCGTCATGGGCGCCGAACCTACCGGCCGTCCTCCTAGGCTCGGCGGATGACCACGACCGGCGCGCTGGCCCGCCTGCGCGCCGCCAACGCCCAGACGATCACGGGCGTGCTGGCCCGCGAGGGCGCCCTCAGCCGGGCCGACCTGGTCCGCGGCACGGGGCTGTCCCGCGCCACCGTGTCGAGCCTGGTCGCCGAGCTGATCGGGGCCGGCCGCGTGGTGGAGACCAGCGAGCGGGCCCGCCCGCACCGCGGCGGCAGCGGCCGCCCGCCCGTCCTGGTGCGCCTGAGCGCCCCGACCGGCATCGTGGCGGGTGTCGACCTCGGCCACCGGCACGTACGGGTCGTGGTCGCCGACCGTGCCGGTGAGGTGCTCGCCGAGGAGCGCCGGGCCGTCGACGTCGACGGTCTCGGTGCCGTCGCGCTCGAGCAGGCCGCCGCGATGGTCCGCGACGCGATCGGACGGGCCGGCGAGGGCACCGGCCGGCTACGGGCGGTCGGGGCCTGCCTGCCCGCACCCCTGGCCCGAGGCACCCGCGAGCTCGACGTCGCGCTGATGCCGGCCTGGGCAGGGGTGGACCCCGGCCGGGTGCTCGCCAGGTTGCTCGGCGTCGCGGTGCACGTCGACAACGACGCCAACCTGGGCGCCCTGGCCGAGCTCGGTCGCGGCAGCGCCCGGCTGGTCTCCGACGTCGTCTACGTCAAGCTCGCCAGCGGCGTCGGCGCCGGCCTGGTCCTCGGGGGTCGTCTGCACCGCGGCGCGGGCGGGCGCGCCGGCGAGCTGGGTCACGTCACGTCGGTGCCCGACGGTCTGGCCTGCCGGTGCGGCCGCCGCGGCTGCCTGGAGACCGAGGTCTCGACCGACCACCTCCAGGACCTGCTGCGCCCCGCCCACGGTGCGGCCGTCGAGGACCTGGTCGGGCTGTCCGAGGGCGACCACGAGGACGTACGCCGGGTGCTGCACGACGCCGGCCACCACGTCGGCCGGGTGCTGGCCGACCTGGTCACCGCCCTCGACCCGTCGGTGGTCGTGGTCGGCGGGCCGCTGGGCCGCGCCACCACCGTCCTCGGAGGACTCCGGGCCGGGCTGCGCGACCACGCCGACCCCGACGTGGTCGCCGGGATCGAGGTGCGCGCGGGAGCACTCGGCGAGCGCGCCGAGGTCCTGGGTGCGGTGTCGCTCGCCCTGGCCCGGGTCGCCCAGGCCTGAAATCCTGCTGACCCTCCCAGAACGACCGGCGGCGCGGTCAGGCGCGTGCCCCTCCTGGGCCCCGACGCCTCCTATCCTCGACGGATGGACGTCCACACCCGAACGGCAGCGAACCGCCGGATGCTGGCCGACTTCTTCGACGGGCTGGACGACGACCAGCTCGGGACCCGGAGCCTCTGCGACGCCTGGACCGTGCGCGAGGTGCTCGGCCACCTCGTGATGCCGCTCGCCGGCAGCGTGGGTCTGATCAGGCAGGTGGTGCGTGCGCGGGGCTCGGTCGACCGGGCCAGCGCCGCGGTCGCGTGGGAGCTGTCACGACGTCCCCTCGACGAGCTGACCGCACTGCTCCGCGAACGCGCCGGGGTGCACGGTCGGGCGCCGGGGGTGGGGCCGCGGGGACAGCTGGCGGACGGGTGCCTGCACCTCCGGGACTGCGCGCGCCCCCTCGGCCTGCCCGACGACGTCGATCTCGCCGACTGGCGGACGCTGCTCGACTGGCTCCCGTCGGGTGTGCCCGGTCTCGTCCCGCGGCGGCGGGCTCGTGGCCTGCGGCTGGCCGCGGACGACCAGGACTGGTCCTGGGGCGTCGGCGAGGCCCTGGAGGGTCCCAGCGAGGCCCTGGCGATGGCGCTGGCCGGACGGCCCGCGGCGCTCGAGGACCTCACAGGGCCGGGCGTGGACGTCCTCAGGACCCGTCTCGGAGCAGGTCGAGCAGCCAGGAGGGACTGATCGTCTCGGCCCCGGCGTGCAGGGCGCGACCCTGCAGGATCCGGTCCGCGGTGCAGACGGTCACCCGGTGGCCGGCCTCGACCGCCTTCCGGGCCTCCTCGACGATCTTGTCGTCGCCGACCTTGGCGGCGTGGACGGTGGTGACGTGGGCGTCTCGCCCTGGGCGCACCCCGGCCTTGGCACCCCCCTCGAGGACCAGCACCACCCGCTCCTGCGGCACGTCGGCGACCAGGAGCTGCTCGTGCAGCCGGGTCGCCGCACCCGCGCGGTCCTTCCACCAGCCGTCCGGGCGCGCCCCGACGACGTTGGCGCCGTCCACGACCAGCACGGTCGTCGAGCGACCCATCAGCCGGGCGGCGTGGTCGGACGGACCGGGCTCACTTCAGGAACTTCGCGAAGTCCTGCGGCAGGTCGAGGGCGGCGGCGGCCTGCTCGTAGTCGGTCTCCTCGCCCCCCGGCATTCCGAAGGGGTTGGCGCCGGCCGCCTTCTCCTTGGCCGCCTTGTCGGCCGCGACCTTCTCCTGCGCGGCCTTGGCCGGGTTGCCGGAGACCCGGCGTCCCCCCTTGCCCTTCTTCTGCGGCTGCTTCTTCTGGCGCTTCCCGCCGGCGCCCGCCCCAGGCATCCCGGGCATGCCGGGCATCCCGGGCATCCCTCCCCCGCGTGCCATCTGCTGCATCATCTTGCGTGCCTCGAAGAAGCGGTCGACCAGCTGGTTGACGTCCATGACGGCACGTCCGGAGCCCTTCGCGATGCGGGCGCGGCGCGAACCGTCGATCATCTTGGGGTTGGCCCGCTCGGCGGGCGTCATCGACTGGATGATCGCCTGGATGCGGTCGATCTCGCGCTCGTCGAAGTTCTCGAGCTGCTCGCGGAACTGCCCCATCCCGGGCAGCATCCCCATGATCTTCGACATCGAC